>MFXS01000043.1 GCA_001788925.1 Candidatus Peribacteria bacterium RIFCSPHIGHO2_01_FULL_55_13 | reverse complement strand
ATTTACCCGAGAGGAATGAACTGACACAGGAACTCTCCCATCAGTGGTTCATTCCATACGACAATATTTCCTACCTCTCCGAAGATCTCTCGGACGCGCTATGCCGTGCGGTCACCGGTGAGGGTTCCTCCAAGCGTGCGCTCTATACGGACGACGACGCTTTCCTCTATTCCTTCCAGCGCTGTGTGGCGCTCTGCGGTATCAATATCGCCGTACAGAAGTCTGATCTGTTCGACCGCCTGATCCTCTTCAAGCTGCAGCGTATCTCTGATGATAAACGGCGCGAGGAGCGTGAAGTTCTGTCAGCGTTTGAAGAGAAGCGCCCGTTCATCCTCGGCGCGATCTTCGATGCCGTAGCGAAAGCGGTTGCCATTCGAGAATTTGTCGATCTGAAACGAAAGCCTCGCATGGCGGATTACGCAGTATGGGGCTGTGCGATTTCCGAAGCGCTCGGGTCCACCCAAGAGGAATTTATCAAGGCGTACTACGCCAATATCGGGCAGCAGCACGAGGAGGTGCTGGATTCAAACCCCGTGGCGACGGCGATCCAGATATTCGTAGAAGACCGCATGCGGGATAAGGAGGAGTGGCGTGGGACGGCTACGGATCTTCTGAGAGAGCTGGAAGAGATGGCGAACTTCGAAGATGGCAAGATTCATCGAAAGAGCCTCCCAAAGGCACCGCAGCTGCTTACAAAGCGTCTTATGGAGCTAGAGAACAATCTCAAGGAGTGCGGCATTCTCGTGGCTAAGGTTCAGCGCACGGGTAGGAGTCGAGGTATCAGCATAAGAAAGGCACCCGAAACCATCGACACCACCGTCACATCGTCACAAATCGAGGGAATGCCTGACGGTGCGCGTCCGGTACAGGAATCCCTCTTGTCACAGGAACCGACACTGGAAGATGCCTCTTCGGAAAGCCAAAATGACAGCGGTGACACCAATGACGATGTTTCCCCTCCACTTGGCAATCCTTTGAAGGATCTCGGTTTCTTCAAGAAGCCATAAATATCTCTTTCCCATTTCTCTATGTCCAAACCAGAACTACTCAAAGTCGTCTCCATGGAACCGACCTACAACGGTAGGCCGACCCCAGAAGTACTCCGATATTTCCAAGTACTCCTCTACGGAAATCCCGACGGCAGTGTATCCCTGACACTCGATTTCTGTGCAGGAACCCTTCTGGTCAGTCCGAAGATGCCGCCGGATCGTGCGCAGGATTGTATCCAGAGCATCCTCCTCGGCATTCGCTTTGGTCATGTAGCCGCAGGCTACAAGAAAGATGGCGACATGTGGGTGCCTCAATCGGAGCATTTCCAAACGAACCAATAGTTTTATTTCTCTTATTTCCTCTCTTTTATGGAACTCTATCTCGCCCACTTCGAATGGGACAATGAATGCGTTCTGATCGAGGATGTCGAAGGAGCTATTGCTCTCGGCCTCCCCGCAGACCTCTGTGAGATTTACCGATGTCACACACGAACTGCAATTGTGACCTATATCATCACCATTTCGAGTCAGAACATCGCAAAGCTGAAAGCAAGACTGGATACGAATCAATTTGCGGTAGAAGTCGCAAAAGTCGTGTACGAGATCGTGCGATATGCAAATTCACATCCAACTTCCAACAGTTTTGAAGAGTACTGCTTTGTCTTCGTGGAACCTTGAGCTTTCAAAAAATTCTTATTTCTTTTTCTTACTCTTACCCATGGCCGATCAAATCATTATCAAAGGCGAAACGATTCCCCTTACTCCCATTGCGGGCATGACCGTGCTCCGCGCAAATACACCTTTGAAGTGTTCCATTTGCGGAGAATACCGCTCGTTCTTCTATCACATCCAAATCCATCAAGGAGAACCATCGATGTTGATATGTGCGGAAGAGTGTCATGAACATCTTCAAAAAGAACTGATGTCTCATTCAGAAGATCATTTTTTCATCCGTGGCATTGAAGCTCCGATCAAGACTTACACAGCCAAGAAACAACTCGCCGTTATTCGCTTTGAACCTGATTACTATGACGAACGCTATTATGTTCCGAGCATTCTCAAATCCACGAAAATTCGCGTGATCTCCGAAGAAGATGAACGCTTCGTGACACTTGTTCTTGATGCTGATACAGAGAGTCGCAGTGTGATCATGCATGTATGTGCGAGACATGCCCCGACTCTCATCAAAGGTTATTTGCGAGGTATGGAGATGGGCTACGTAATCGCAGAAGAATTGGCCGAAGACGAAGCATACGAACTCTCTCAGAAGAAGAGTTGAATCACTCAAAATTTCTATTTCTTTTTCCAATCCTTACCATGTCTAAGTTCTACATCTACTGCCGCGCAGCCACTCATCGAGTCACACATCCTGGTCACAGCCTCGACGGGCAGAAAAAAGCTCTGCTCTCGTATGCCAAGAAACATGGGCTCATAGTCTCGCGTGTCTTTCAAGAATCCGTCTCTGCGATGTCACACCGGCCTCTCTTCACTCAGATGCTCCAAAGGATAGAGCGAGGCGAGGCAGACGGCATTCTCGTCCACAATGTAAGCCGTTTCGCTCGCAGTGCCGCTGATGGGCAACGCCTCATCGATATGCTGGATCGGGGACTGATCAGACAGATCCAGACACCCGCACTCACGCTCAATAAGAGCTCCCTCATGTTGCAGTTTTCAATGCAACAGCAGGAACGCGACGCTTTGAGCAACTCTATCAAGCGCGGCCTCCGAATGCGCCAATCACGAGGTAATTTGCGCTGACTTTATTTCTTCTCTTCCGTTATAATGCCCGCAGTGCCCACATCGTCGCTCAGAAGACTCGTTTGCTATGTCGCTCAAAGGGGCGATCCTGCCGACAAAAGTCTTCTGACTGATGTTGGGCACTCAGGGTCGCCCCTTTGGGCGGTCTTCCCAACACTGCTATGAAGCCCTTCGAATACGATAGAAAAAGCACCAAGGATAAAGAGGATCAGCAGGTGCTCTCCATGACTGGCCAGCATGAGGAGAACTTGAAAGCTGCTGAGCGAGGCGGTCACACCATCGTTGGCACCTTCGAGGAAGAAGCGTCTGCAAAACAGCCAGGACGGGAGCAGTTCAACAAAATGCTTCTGCGCATCGAACGTGGCGAAGCTGATTCCATTCTTTGTTGGAGATTGAATCGGTTGGCCAGAAACCCCATTGATGGTGGCCGCATCCAATGGATGCTCCAGCAGGGCATCCTCAAAGCCATCATCACGCCCGAGAAGACATATCTCCCGACTGATAACGTAATTCAGATGTCTGTCGAATTTGGAATGGCGACACAGTTCTCCATCGATCTTGGCAAAGATGTGATGCGTGGCATGCTCCAGAAGGCGAAGATGGGCTGGAGACCTGGCATTGCTCCTGTGGGCTATCTGAACGATTACGGCGGTATCAAAGGCGAAAAGAAGATCTTCAAAGATCCTGAGCGCTTCGATCTTGTCCGGCGCTGTTGGGACTATCTTCTCACTGGTGCGTACACCATCGAAGAAATATATGACATTGCTATCGATGAATGGGAAATGACCGTTGTGCGGGGGAGAAAGAAGATCGTGCGGCCCATTGGATTCAACACGCTCTACGATATCTTTCATAATCCTTTCTATTATGGAGAATACGATTGGGGCGGACAAACGTGGCAGGGACTACATGAGCCGATGATTTCACGGGAGGAATACGACCGAGCGCAGGAGATCATCGGTGCGCGTGGACGGCCACGGAAGCAGACCCACGAGAATCCTTATCCTTGCCTCATCCAGTGCGGAGAGTGCGGCGGGAGCATCGTGATCGACGTGAAGAAGAAATTCGTGAAGCGCGAGAATAGGACAAAGATTCTCGAATACTTCCGATGTGGGAAGCAGAAGAAAAAGCAATGTACTCAGAAACATTGTCTACGTAGGGAACTTCTCGATCCTCAGATTCTCGATATGGTTATGGCGGCAGAGCTTCCACAGGCCTTTATTGATTGGGCATTGGAGAAGCTCAAGCTGACACAGGAGGATAAGAAGAAAGAGCGGGAGCAGGAGTTGAATCGCCTTCAGGAGTTGCATCGCGTTTCTGAGAAAAAAGTGAATGATTTCATCGATATGAGATTGGAGAATCCCACTCTCTTTCCCGCAGACACATTCAGGAAAAAGCTCGAATCTTTGGAGCTAGATGTGAAGCGTTGCGAGGCTCAAGTGAACAATTATGGCAAGGTAGGGCGCACTTGGAGGGAGGAATTCATCGATAAGTTGCTCTTCGTTGAGAGGGCGCAGGAAAAGTTCATAAAGGCACTGGACCCTAAGGTTCGCATTGGGATGTTAAGCGAACTCAAAGAGTCATTAGAACTGACCGATAGAGAGCTTACTTTCCGCTTGCAGGAGCCGTTTTCTACTTTTATGAGGGGTAAGCTTCGCATGCAAGCGAAATTGGGCTCATTAGAACCAATCAATTGTCGCTTACCAGAGGTAAAAACTGATGTTTTAGAGAAGGTTATTCCAGTGTGGAGCCGCTGACCGGGATTGAACCGGTGACCCTAGGTTTACGATACCTATGCTCTACCACTGAGCTACAGCGGCCTATGAAGAAGGAAAGATCAGAAACAATAATGCCAGTATATCTCGCCGGCCGTAGCTCTTCCGCAGCGGAGCGATGGCTGGAGCTACAGCGGCCTGTGGCTAGAAAAGAACAAACCGCCCCTTGAGCGGCTTATTCCTATTCTCTAATGAAAGCGCCCGCTTCTCAAGGAGGATCGAGCCAATATCTACCTGCCCTCTCCGCAGTGAGTAAAAAATGCGTAAAGGAAGCTTTTCTTGTCATTCCAGGGCTACCCAAACCCCCATCTTTCTGCTATCATGATCTGATTTCCCAAAAACAAACATGTCCATTGACGCCTGCATCGCCCATGCGATCCATAGTGACTTAGACATCCTGGAAGCCCTCCCGGAAGTCCACGATATCCCGGTCGAGGAGCTTGAGCCCTACATTGAGCACTACGTCGTGGGTATCCAGAGCACGCTTCGGGATGTGATTGTGGACCGCGGAGACGTCTTTATCCGCGCCAAGGACGCTGCGGGGCTCTGCGCCACCTGCCTCGAAGCCGGAGTCTCCTTGCCCCCCCAAATGCTTCTCAAAATCTGCCAGACGATCATGCAGCTTGTGACGATCGACGCTCGCTTTGTGTTGGATACGGAGGCGGGTGCGAGTTTGTACTATGTGAAGATGGCGGTGTCGTAGATATTTGCCATTTAGCATTTGCGATTTGCCATTTACAAATGGTAAATGGTAAATCGCCAATGGCAAATCGTCCTTTAGCGCTTCGAGAACTGCGGCGCCTTGCGAGCACGTTTCAGTCCCGGCTTCTTGCGTTCCTTTATGCGCGCATCGCGACGGAGGAACCCGGCGCGCTTCAGGACAACGCGGAGGTCTGGGTTGATCAGGAGCAGCGTGCGGCTGATGCCGTGGCGGATGGCGTCGGACTGCGAAGACTTTCCTCCTCCTTTCGTCGTGACTTCCACGTCGAACGCCTTCACCTGATCCGTGATCTTGAGCGGCGCAATGGCGTTTTCGATGAGCGAACCGAAGAGGTACTCCTTGAGCTTGAGGCCGTTCACGGTGACCGTGCCTGAGCCGTCCTGGAAGAGCTTCACATGGGCGATGGAGGTCTTTCTCTTGCCGATGGCGCTGAAGTACTGGCGATTGGAGGTTGTAGTCATGATACTTTGGTAACGGAAACTTTCTTACCCGGATGATCGTTGACCACCTGGATGGAAACAGGCTTTTGAGGGCCAAACGTGTGCTCAGCCTCAGCGAAGACATGCAAACGCTTCATCATCTCGTCGCGGAGGCGGTTTTTGGGAAGCATGCCTTTCACGGCCTTCTCCATCGGGCGGGTGGGTTTCTCGGTGAGCAGCGTCTCCATGGTGACCTTCTTCATACTGCCTGGGTACGGGGAGTGGCTGTAGTAGATCTTGTTGCGGGCCTTTTTCGGAGCGACAGCAATCTTGGCCGCATTGATCACGACGACGTGATCGCCATGAAGCTGGTGCGGAGAGAACTCCGGCTTGTGCTTGCCGCGAAGGATATGTGCCGCCTTTGTGGCGACGCGGCCGAGCATCTGGCCGTTGGCATCAATCAGAAGCCACTGTGGCGGTGCCGGCTTTGGCGTGGAAGTTTTCATTTCTTGGAAACCTTAGAAGAATCTTTGACTTTCTTTTCTGCCCTTTCTGCCTTTCCTGCTTTCTCCGGCATCGCCCCTCCCATTGTCGCGTCGATCAACGTCAGATCCACCATCTTCGCGCCGTCTCCTTTGCGCGCTCCCACGGCGGTCATGCGGGTCATTCCGGAAGAGCGGGTTGCGTAGCGGTCCTTGAGCACTTCGATGATCTTGCGGCAGGCGTTCTTGTCGGTGACGACGGCGTTGATCCGGCGGATGGCAAGGGCTGTCGGCTTGGTCTTGGCAACCGTCACAAGACGATCGACCCACGGGATGATCACCTTCGCGCGCATCTGCGTCGTACGGATCGACTCGTACAGGAGAAGGGATGTCACCAGGTTGCGCTCCATCATGCGGGCGTGCTGAGGTTTGTACTTGAGCCGGATGGTGGACTTCCTGTGACGCATAGTTGAGCTATTAGAGGCTTAACGGAGCCGAAATCTTAGAGCGGAAAACGGAAAGTGGAAAGTGGAAAAATGGGGTTATTCATCGGTAGGCTCATCCGCGAGCTTCAAATTGCGTTCTCCCAAAGTTGCTTTGACTTCGTCGAGAGCTTTGGCGCCGAATCCGCGGAAGTTGCTGAGGGAAGATTCCGTGCACTTCGTGAGCTGCTCGATGGAACCGACGCCCGCGTTAATGAGGGCATTTAAGGTGCGCGGCGAGAAGTTGAGGATCTCGATGGGGGTGTAGCTCTCCTTCACGGACGTGTCCGCTTCTTCGGCGACGCGGGCGCCCGTGCGGCTGAAGTCGGCCATGAACTCTTTTTCGACGACTTTATCCGGGCTACCGAAGTACTCGAAGTAGCTCTTGAGGAGCTGCGCGGCGAACTGCATCGCCTCTTCAGCGCTGAGAGATCCGCTCGTTTCCACTTCCATGATGAGCTTGTCGAGGTTGGTGCGCTGTCCCACACGGGCGGATTCCACATCGTAGCGGACTTTGAGCACGGGGCTGA
The DNA here is from genome assembly GCA_001788925.1 of Candidatus Peribacteria bacterium RIFCSPHIGHO2_01_FULL_55_13. GTDB lineage: Bacteria > Patescibacteriota > Gracilibacteria > Peribacterales > Peribacteraceae > 2-12-FULL-55-11. The sequence goes on along the minus strand of MFXS01000043.1, from coordinate 7,785 downwards.
AGACGGCATCGAGGAAGATGAGACCCGGCTCGTTCTGCTTCTTGTTCCTCTCGGATGCGGGAACGTATCCCACGCCCTTCTCCACCGTGAGCTGCATGTCGATCTCGCCTCCTTTCTCCAGCGTCAAAAGCTCGAGGTTGGGGTTGAGGATCTCGATGTCCGAAGAGACCGTGAGGTCTTTCGCCGTGAGGGTCTTGGGGCCTTTGGCCTGCAGGTTGATGACTTCGGGGTCTTTGTTGAACTTGCGCAGCTTGAGCTGGCGGATGTTGAGCCCGATGTCCACGATGGACTCGCGCACGCCCTTGAGCGTGGTGTACTCGTGGCTGACACCCTTCGTGCGGATGGAGGTGACCGCGGCACCCGGAAGGCTGGAAAGAAGGCCGCGGCGAAGCGCATTGCCGAGCGTCATGCCGAATCCCGGAGGAAGCGGAGTGATGGTGAACACCATATGGTTCTTGTCTCCCTTAGCGACCGATTCGGCGCTGAAGACGGGGAGACCGATCTCTTCCTGAATGATGTGCATGGGACGGTTGGGAAGAAAGGAGAGAAGGAAAAAGTCGGAGAAAAAAACTAACGGGAGTAGAACTCGATCACCATACGCACGTCGATGCCCTGTTCGGCATGGTCGGCGCCCGGAATGGCGATCACCTCCGCCTTGAGCGCGCCGGAATCGACCTTCAACCAGGAAGGCGAGGCGTACTTCTCATGGGCCTCGATGATCGGGCCGAAGACGGGGGAGGACTTGAGTTTGGCGCGCACCGTGACGACGTCGCCCGGCTTTACGAGTATCGACGGGACGGTGACGCGGCGGCCGTTGACCATGAAGAGGCCATGGCCGGCGAATTGGCGCGACTGCAGGCGGGTCATCGCGAATCCTGCGCGGTAGATGACATTATCGAGACGGCGCTCGAGGAGCTCTTTCATCTTTTCACCGGTCTGGCCCGGAGCGGACTGCGCCTGGGAATAGACCTTGCGGAACTGGCTCTCGGAAAGACCGTAGATGTCGCGCATCTTCTGCTTCTCCAGCAACTGCTTGGCGTATTCAGACTGCTTCCCAGGGCGGGATTTCGGGTTTTTACCCGGCCCGTAGGGCTTCCTCTGGAGAATCTTGTCGTACTTGTCGCTGCCGTAGATGTTGCTGCCCTGGCGGCGGACTTTCCGTGCTTTGGGACCGTTGTACTTCATAGAATGCGGAATGTGGAATTCGGAATTCGGAATGAATCCGATGAGAGGTGAATGGAGGTCATTTTATGAGAGAAGTAATGAAGTTGGAGGGGAAGAAGAGCGAAATTCATTCCGAATTCCGCATTCAGAATTCCGAATTACACACGACGGCGGCGGCGCGGGCGGCAACCGCCATGAGGAATAGGAGTGGTATCAATGATGGCATCGAGGTTGAGTCCGGCAGACTGGAGTCCGCGAATGGCCTGTTCCCGTCCCGGACCGAGACCTTTGATCTCCACCGAGATGGACTGGACGCCAAACGGAGCCGCTTTCAGGGCGGCGGACTCGGCGGCGACTTTGGCGGCGTACGGCGTAGACTTGCGGGTTCCCTTGAATCCGGAAGAACCGGCAGAGCTCCAGCAGAGCACGCCTCCTTCGAGATCGGTGAACGTAACGATGGTGTTGTTCTCCGAAGCATGAACGCAGACGCGGGCCGCAGGCACGGAGCGCTTTACCTTCTTGCGGCGCACTTTCGGCTTGGCCTCGCCAGCAGCAGGTGCTTCGACAGGGGTGTCGAGCAATGTGTCTACGAGGCTTTTTTTCTTGTCGTCGGCCATGAGAGGAAATAAGGGATAGGAATGAAATGGTTTACGTCTTGGTCAGCGTGACGCGGCCCGAAAGCCCCGTCTTCTTCTTGCCGCGCTTGGTGCGCGCATTTCTGCGCGAGGTCTGTCCGCGGACCGGGAGCTTCTTCTTATGGCGGTATCCGCGCCACGTTCCGATGTCTTGCAGGCGCTTTACGTCCGTGGAAACTTTGCGTGAAAGCTCTCCTTCCGTGAGCTCCTTTTCGACACGGCTGCGAAGGCGCGCCGCCTGCTCTTCACTGAGATCGGTGGGGCGTACGTCGAAGCCGATACTCAGCTCCTTGAGGATCGTGCCGGAGAGGGAACGTCCGATGCCTTTGATCGCTGTGAGAGCGATCTCCATGCGTTTCTTATCCGGGAGGACGACACCAGAGATACGGAGCATAAGGAGGGGAAAGGTGAATGCGGGAGGAAGGATTAGCCCTGACGCTGCTTGTGCTTGGGATTCTTGCGGCAGACGATGCGACGCACGACTTTGCCCTTACCGGAGCGCCGAAGCACGAGGCGGCAGTCTTTACAGATCGGTTTCACGGAGGGGCGGACTTTCATGGACGAGGACTGGGGGTGGGATTGGGATTCGGAGTGGGCGCCGGATTCGCGGCGGGAGATGCAGGAACGGAGGGAGCACCCGGGAGGCCGGTTAACGGCGCATCGGCGTGCAAGCGATAGGTGATCCGGCCCTTCTCCAGATCGTAGGGCGTCATCTCCACTTTGACGCGGTCACCCGGAAGGATGCGCACGCGATGGACCCTCATGCGTCCGGCAAGAGTGCAGAGGAGCTCGTGATCTTTCGCTTGGTCGGAGATGATCCGAACGCGGAAGGTGGCATTGGGGAAACTCTCTTTCACAACGCCGATGAGCTCTATGACATCTTTGGACACACGGAAGGGAAGACGCTTGGGAAAGCCGCGATATCCTAGCGACGAAAATAGGGTCCTTCAAGCTCAGGGAAGCAAAAAACTTGAGAGAATGGAAAAAAGTGTTGAATAATTTACAAAATGTTATATAATGGTAACAAATCACACCCTACAACCATGGATTTATACTTTTTGATGGGAATTGCCGGGATGCTCTGTATCCTGGGCGGCTTTCTCCTGATCCAGACGCACAGAGTGACCGCAGACAGCCTTTTGTATGATGTACTTAATTTCGCGGGCTCCGGCTTACTCGTGATCTATGGAGTGGCAGGGAAGGCCTGGCCGTTTGTCATTCTCAACGGCGTATTTGCATTGTATAGCCTCTACGATGTCGTAAAAGACATTAACGGACCACATACGTCAAAGATTCGGAAGGCCTGATTACGCCACGACCTCACATCCCTTCTCCGTAACGACAATCGTATGTTCGAAGTGCGCACTGAGCGCCCCGTCTTTCATCGAAAGCGTCCATCCGTCATCTCCCATAGAGAGGTCATCGTCTGTGCCGGCGGTGACAATCGGCTCGATCGCAATCGCGGTACCCACAGGGAGCATCGCTCCTGTGCCCGCTTTGCCGATATTGGGGACATCCGGGTACTGGTGCACCGTATACCCGAGACCATGGCCGGTAAGGGCGCTCACACAGGTAAATCCCCCGCTCTCGACCACTCTTTGCACGGCAGCGGAAATATCTCCTGTTCTGCCTCCGCCGCGGACTGCAGCGACTCCGGCATCCAGAGCCTTCTTGGTGACCTCCAGAAGTTTGGCTGCTTCCGGACTGATGGTTCCAACGCCCACGCTCAGGCACGCATCTGTGATGATGCCTTCGTAGACCACGCCGCAATCGAGCGAGATGATATCGCCGTCCTGAAGCACGCGCTTCCCGGGAATCCCGTGCACCACTTCTTCATTCACGGATGTACAGAGCGTGTGCTCGAATCCTTTGTATCCCTTGAACGCGGGCAATCCTCCTTTGCTCCTGATGAATTCTTCCGCGAGGCGATCCAGCTCCAGCGTGGTGCTACCGGCAACGGCCTTGGGAGCGAGATACTCAAGGCATCCGCGCAAGATGGCGCCGCTTTTGCGGAATAGGTCAATTTCAGCTGCGGTGAAAATCTGACATTGCGGCATGTCTGCAGCGTAACAGCGCTGAGCGGAAAGTGGAAAACGGAAAGGGGAAAGTTTTTCTGCTTTTACTTTCCACTTTCCTCTTTCAACTTTTCACTGTCTTTCGCAGGCGCTTGTACACCTTCTCCACATCCCCCTCTCCATCCACGTCTACAACAACCCCCTTTGCCCGGTACGCCTCGATCACCGGCTCCGTCTTTTCGTGGAAGAGCTGCATGCGTAATCGGATCTTCTCTTCCGATGCATCATCCGCACGTCCTTCGATCTCTGCACGCTTGAGGATGCGCTGCACAGCGGCTTCTTCGTCTACATGAATCTCGATGCACCGGAATTCTCTGCCACCTCCAGCAAGCACCTGGTTGAAGGGCTCCATTTGATCCATGTTTCTGGGAATCCCATCAAAGATGATCGGCTTATCTTTAGGACACCCCTTCACCACCGCCTTCACCACATCCATCACAATCTCCGGCGAGACATGATGCCCGGAGTCGATGATCTCCTTCACCTGCCGCCCGAGGTCGCTATCCGTTGCGGCAATCGCGCGCAAAGCACCGCCGGTTTCAAAGAGGATATAGCCGAATTCCTCCGCAAGTTTGCGGGCCTGGGTTCCTTTGCCGCTTCCCTGGATGCCGAATAAGACGAGGTCCATCCGGGATAGGATCGGGAATATTGCGGAGGGATGCAAGCCATTCGCTTGCGGTAGAGACGCACTGGCAGTGCGTCTCATCAACACATACAAAACCACCCCGCGTCCCAAATGGAACGCGGGGGAGGTCGTTTGACAATCGATCGTTGCCGGACACTAGTTACCCATTTCCTTCTCGAAGGATTGTGTCGCAAACGCTGGGCAGAGATGGTTCGCAATATATTGCGTAGCATGCTCGGAAACAGCATCCAGTTGATAGTAGGCACTTTCGGCTTCGCCCACGAGAGGTACACTCTTCGAATCGTCCAATTGATTCCATATGCGATACCGCTTGGGATAGCCGATATCGATCATCAGTTGGACGTAGCGGGAGAGATTGAGCTCTCCTTCGCCCAGTCTCGTGAACTGCATGCCGCGCTTCTGCCAATCATCCTGCATGGAAAGCAGAGATCGACCGGGAATACGCAACATATCCTTCACATGACAACCTGTCACATACTTGCCGACGCGGGTGAATCGCGTCTCGAAATCTTCACCGGCCCAGCAGTGACTGGGATCGGCATTGACGCCGAGACAATCATCATTGTCACACACATCCACCAATCGCAGAAAATCCTCCGCGCAAACGGCGGCAGTTCCGGGATGGATTTCGTGTGCGAGCGAAATGCCGCGATCGCACGCTGCATCACGCAAAACTTGAGTCTTTTCCGCAAAACGGAGAAAGCCTTGTTCCACGAGATTGCCAGCAGGAACATCCCACATGCCCCATGGATAGCAAGAAGCTACCTCGAGGCCTTGGTATGGCCCCCAAAACATGGGAATAACGTAGTTTTCAAGTTCCTCGCTCAAATCCATGAGCTCAAGACATTTGTCCTCAGTCCAAGATTCGACTCGTGCTGAGCCACCGGCATACACATCGCTCGGCACGAACTTGCTGACGGACGGAGTGCCGGTTCCAGCAGCACCATGCGACCAAAAAAGGCAATGTGCGCTGATGCCATCGAGGCGCAACCCATACTTGGTCAGCGCGGCTGAGACATCCTCTGCATCCATGAATTCTCCATTGGATTTCAGGAGATGGAAATTCGAGAGTTGGACTCCGACACATCCGATGCGCTTCACATACGCCAAGACATCATCGAGTGTTTTCCCTCCATGTTGAACACATTCAAGGGAGGGGTGAAATAGTGGCTGATTCATAACATCCTCTCAATCTGCGGGGCATTCGCCCCAAGGTAGAAAAAACACTTTGGTACCAAACGACGCTTCATGCGTTTCGCCATTAAAGAAATACGAAAGCCTTCTCGAGTTAGGCTCTCTATTCTTTTCTTTGATGCGCTGATGATCCTTTCTAGAAGCGCGAGGTGAACAATTGGCGAGCGAGAAAACATATTCCCGTCTGACACGTAGCACGCTGCACACTATCGATGTACACGGTGCTACGCGCAGGGGAAAAAATAGGCAACGATGCTGTCAAAGACCAATCCTGCATCCCAAAGGACCCAGGACTGATATTTTCCAATAAAACACAGGAAATGCAATGGGTTGGGTGGGGAAATTTGGATGATGTAAACGCGTAGAGACGTGCGAATCGCACGTCTCTACGTCCCCGCGGGAACGTTGGGTGAACGTTCGTACAGCTGACAAACCCCGGGGTGCACCTGATCATCGCCGGATGACCGTATTTCGCGACCGGTATCGTGTGGAATCCGCACGCCTGCAGGGGCGGGATTACGCGGAAACCGGGATGTATTTCATCACCGCGTGTACCCATGGGCGGTATCCGTGGTTCGGGGAAATCCGCAATGGGGTGATGGGATTGTCGGATGCGGGGTGCGTGGTGCATCAATTTTGGTCGGACATTCCCAGTCATTTCCCGCATGTTGCATTGGACGAATTTGTGGTGATGCCAAACCACGTTCACGGAATATTGACATTGAAACGGGCGCCGTACGGATTTATCCGACGTGTGTGCACATCACGCATTCGCCGCCCCACACCGGGATCGGTCGGTTCCATTATCGGACAATGGAAAACGGCATGCACCAAACATATTCGTTGTATGGGGTGTCCCGATTTCGCGTGGCAACCGCGTTTTCACGATCATATTATTCAATCCGAACGCGCATTGGATAACATACGATCATACATACGAAATAATCCGCGAATGTGGAAACGCGATCGGAACCATATGCATTAAAATCGGAAAATGGTGTGGGTACAGACGTGCGAATCGCACGTCTCTACGACCACGCATCCCCTACACCAATTTCTCATAATCATGCGCCAGCAATTGCGCATTCACCTGCCGGATCAATTCCATGACAACGCCGACCAAGATGATAAGACCCGAACCGGAGATAAGAAGATCCTGGCTCGAGAGCGAGGAATACCTTGTGAACAAGAGCGGAATGATAGCGACGAGACCAAGGAAGGTGCCGCCCCAAAGATTCATGCGGCTGCTGACTTTCGCAAGGATCTCGGCGGTTGCCCGGCCGGGGCGAACACCGGGAATGAAGCCACCGCGCTTCTGGATCGTATCGGCGAGCTCATCGGGCTTGAAGGTGACCGAGACGTAGAAGTACGTAAAGCCGATGACAAGCAGGAAGTAGCCGAAAATGTACGGAATGCTCGGGCTCTGAGGATTGAGGTAGGTGGTGATGAAGCGTACGACGCCCGTAAAGCGCGGAGCCGTCTGGAGGAACTGCGCGAAGATGGCGGGCAGCGTGATGAGCGAGATCGCGAAGATGATCGGGATCATGCCGGCCTGGTTGAGACGAATCGGTATATTGGCCTGCACGCCACGACCTGCACCCTGGTTGGCGTAGGTGATGGGGATCTGGCGGTGGGCGTCGGTGAAGAGGACGACTGCGACAAGCGTCGCAAGTGAGACGATGCAGAAGAGGTAGAACGCCGCCATCTTGCCCTGGCCCGCGATGAACATGGCTGAGAGCGACGAGGGGATTCCGGAAATGATACCCACGAAGATGATGAGCGAGACGCCGTTGCCGATCCCCTTCTCCGTGATGAGCTCGCCGAGCCACATAAGGAAGATGGAGCCGGCCGTCACGTAGATCATCGGGAGGAAGACGCCGGGGAACGATGTGTCGATCAGCTGGATGCCGCCCTGGCCAAGAAGCACGAGGAAACCGTAGCTCTGGACGAAGGTGAGCGGCAAGCTTAGCCAGCGCGTGTAGCGGTTCAAGGTCTGCTGACCCTGAGCGCCTTCCTTGCTGATGCTTTCGAGCTTCGGGAAGATGACGGTGCAGAGCTGCACGATAATGGA
>MFXS01000042.1:1686-5155 GCA_001788925.1 Candidatus Peribacteria bacterium RIFCSPHIGHO2_01_FULL_55_13 | reverse complement strand
GAGCAACTTGTCATTTGATCAAAAAATTCCATTCATTCTCGAGCACTGTGAACTCGCGGTTCGTCTCAAGGGCGAAAAACGCGGGATGCTCGAAATGCGCCGGCATCTGGCGAGCTATGTACGTGGGCAACCGGGCGCTTCGGAAATGCGTGCGCGGCTTGTGGTTGCGGAGAAGATCGATGATGTGAAGGCTGTTTTGTGCGTTTGATTATTGAGCTGTCGTGGTCGGGGCTCCTAACACACCTCTTTGCGTCAAAACGTTCCTTACTTCTTGCGCCCGGCGAGATCGTGCGTTAATGACAGTTGCAGAAGCCTTGCTGTCATGTGCAAGCAAGGCCATCTCTGCCAAGAGTGCGAGGAGCAATTTGTCTCGGACATTTTCTGGTGCATCTGGAACATTCTGCTCAATATATTCTCCGGCAATTTCCACAATTGCCACAACGGAAGCCTGGAGAGGGATCTCCTCCCGATTAAGAAAGATACGCTTTCCAAGAGATTTAGCCATCGCGATGACAGCATCTTGCACGCATGTCTGAGACGTGGCTTTCGAAAGGCCTTCTTTCAGATCACTTTCGAGCTCACAATCATGCATTGCCTCGATTTGCGGCCAAAGATTTTGCGTTTCAGCATCCATATTGCAAATTAGATCTCCAATCGAATCCCAGGTCCCATGCTCGGCGAGATGCTCACGGAGTTGATGTAGACGCCCTTGATGCCTGCGGGCTTCGCGTCTTTCACGGCCTGCAAGACGACATCAAGATTCTCTTTGAGCTTTGCCGGGCCGAAGGAGAGCTTGCCGAAGACGGTGTGGATGATGCCCTGCTTGTCCATCTTGCATTCGATGCGACCTTTGGAGAGTTCCTGGATCGTCTTTGCGACGGTGTTGGTCACGGTTCCAGACTTGGGGTTCGGCATCAGTCCTTTCTGTCCGAGGGTCTTTGCGATCTTTCCGAGGTTCTTCATGATCGCGGGGACGGCGATGGCGATATCGAAGTTGATCTCGCCGGCCTCCACCTGCTTGATGAGATCTTCGTTACCGGCGATCACGGCGCCCGCCTTCTTCGCTTCGTCGATCAAGTCATCGGGAACGAATGCGGCAATACGAACGACGCGGCCCGTGCCGTGCGGAAGGGCAACGGTCGTGCGCACAAGCTGGTCGGCCTGCGTGGTATCGGCATTGATGCGGATGTGGAGCTCCGCGGTCGGATCGAACTTCGTCATCTTGAGCTTGCACAAAAGCTCCGTCGCATCGGCGATGGGGTAGCGTTTCTGCTCAATGAGTTTCGCGACTTCCTTGTACTTCTTTCCGCGCTTGCGGCTTGTCCTGAGCTTCGTCGAAGGGGTCTGTTTGGCGATTGCCATAGGGATTGGGGGGATGTGGTACAAGCGTCGCGAGCTGAGCTCAGGACTCCCACAAAGTAAGCGGGGAGATTCTGCAGACTGAAGAAGCTCTGCGCAACTGTTTTCTCCGCAGAGTTATCTGCGCCTTTTTGCAGTTTTCGACGGCGTCTGCGCCTTTGCGGGTCGGGACGCAACTGGCTTTAGCATGCTTCCAACGGCGTGTGTGGTACTCACCCACGTCGTCGGGCCGCGCGTGCACCAGGAGATGAGGCCTCCGTAGACCGCCATAAGGACCGGCATCACCCACCAGCCCAGGAGATCCGTAGAACCCATGGTGATGCTGAGGAGGAAGGAGAGCAGTGCAAGCACCAGCGTGATCTGGCCGAGGATGCGGAAGGTCAGAAGGAAGATCGATCCCGGGACTGCGCGAGCGGCGGGGTCGAGTGATGATGCGCGCTGGTCCTGCCAGAGGAAGAGTCCTCCGCCGGCGGCGAAGATCAGAAGAAGTCCGAAGTACGTTCCTCCGGTGTAGGAGATTCCGGCGAGGACGCTGTAGACCGTAGGGAGGGAACCCGCCGTCATCAGCATGATGCCGAAGCTTTGGATGCAGTAGCAGTGGATTGCGTCGCCGACGGCGCGCGCTTTCGCGGGAGCGGCAAGCATGCTCGGAATGAAGAGCAGCGCGAAGAGTTGAACGAGCACGAGCGGCACGAGTACGCCGTAGGCTAAAGCAGGAGAGCTAAGGAGTCCTGCAACAAGGGAAACCATGGGAAGCGGGGAGGAATGTGGAGGTTAGCGTACGCAAAGAACGGGTATGAATGGAATTGCGTAGATCCCACAAACAAGACGAATTACTATTTGCGATTGATGATTTGCGATTTGCAGCCGCTCGCAGAAAATCGTAAATCATCAATCGGAAATCACAAATCGTCCTGTTCGATTAGGCAGCCATGTCCACCGTCACTCCCATATTGCGCGCTGTTCCTTCCACTGTGCGCATCGCGGCTTCGACATCCGTGGTGTTAAGATCCGGAAGCTTGATCTCCGCGATCTTGCGGACCTGGTCCTTCGTGAGCTTGCCTACTTTTTCCTTGTTAGGGTTGCCGCTGCCTTTCGCGACCTTTGCGTACTCCTTGATCATGGCCGAAACCGGAGCCTGTTTTAGGATGAACGAAAAGCTGCGGTCCTCGTAGACCGTGATGACGGCGGGCACCACCTGCCCGCGGCGGTCCTTTGTCTTTTCATTGAACTTCGTGCAGAAGTCCTGAATGTTGATGCCGGCTTGTCCGAGTGTGGGGCCGAGTGGGGGAGCGGGATTCGCTGCTCCGCCGGTTGCCTGCACTTTAAGGACTTTGGTGACTTTCTTGGCCATTGCGGGGGGAGTGTATTGAGGGGTTTGGGCGGGGTCAATGCTTTTGGCGGTTTCGTTGAGACGTCACAGAGTGGCGTCTCTACTGCGTCAATGCATCCACCGCCCTAAAGATCGTTTCATCGTTTCCCTCCGTGATGCGGATTTCATAGAGACGCTCGCGAACGCGGAGGAACACCAGGCGCTCGGGGCTTAAGCCTTCGTCCAGGAAGGAGAGGAAGTTTCGCGGCGGTTTTCCGGGGATGCGCTGCGTTTCATCGAGCAGATCTTTCACGCGCGGAGAGAAAGAAGCATGGAGCGCTTCCTTGAGCGCGAGGAAGTAGTTCTTCACTTCTGCCGATTCCGTCCATGCGATCAGACCCGCGCGGTCTCCATTCAGAAGCAGAGCGTACGTGTTCACTTCCGCTGCACCCTCCGGAATCACGGTGCGGAGGATCGTGAGCTCGCTACTGCGCTCGATTTCGAAGCCGAGACGGGTGAGAGTGAGGAGAACATCCGGGCCCGTTGCTTTCTTTATCCCCACAATGGAGGAAGAGGAAGATTCTCCTGGGATAGAAGAGGGTTGCGAAGGTTGCGAAGTTTGCGGGGGTTGCGGAGTGTCGGAGGCATAGGGCTCGTCGGGGAGGACGGGCTTCGGAAGTCCTCCTTCAATAAGCAGGGCATCAGATGCGCCGAGGGCGATCATGAGAGCAAGAATTCCTGTAGCGGCGAGGTACTTGGACATGTTTGGATCTGATTGTAGCGGGGAATCGGGCGTTT
>MFXS01000042.1:0-1669 GCA_001788925.1 Candidatus Peribacteria bacterium RIFCSPHIGHO2_01_FULL_55_13 | reverse complement strand
CTACGACGGCATGCCAAGCCCCTACGACGGCATGCCAAGCCCCTACGCGGGTCCATACATTTTTCCATGCTACAATGCCACCGATGGCGATCGACCGTAAACAATCCTCCGGCGTTACCCTCGCGCCCGCACCAACTGCCCGCGATACGGAGGCGTTTGAGCAAACGCTGCGGCCGAAGAAGTTGCAGGAATATATCGGGCAGGGGGCGATCAAAAGCCACGTGCTCGTTCATGTGCAGGCCGCCCGCACGCGAGAAGAACCCTTGGGCCACACGCTTCTTCACGGACCTCCGGGTCTCGGAAAGACGACGCTCGCGTACATCCTTGCGCAGGAAATGGGATGCAGTCTCCGGATTGCAAGCGGCCCGGGCATCGAGAAGCCGGGTGATCTTGCGTCCCTCCTTACAAATCTCGCTCAGGGCGACATCCTCTTTATCGACGAGATCCACCGCATGCGCCCCGCGATCGAAGAGGTGCTCTACTCCGCGATGGAGGACTACGCGCTTGATCTCGTGATCGGCAAGGGCCCTTCCGCCCGCTCGATGCGATTGGAATTGAAACCCTTCACGCTCGTAGGAGCGACGACGAAAATCGGTTCGATGAGCGCACCGCTCCGTGACCGGTTCGTCCATCAGTTCAAGCTCGCGTTTTATGAGCCCGACGAAATGCGCCAGATCGTGGACCGCACCGCGGGCATCCTCAATGTGTCTTTTGAAGACGGCGCTGCACACCGCATCGCGTGTTCCGCCCGTGCCACTCCGCGTATTGCCAACCGGCTTGTGCGCTCCGTGCGCGACTTCGCGCAAGTGGGAGGGGAGTCCGTTATCTCCGTCGATCGCGTCGAAACCACGCTCGGTGCTCTCGGCATCGACGCGCGCGGCCTCGACCGCACGGACCGGGCGATTCTCGAATCCATCATCGCGAAGTTTTCTGGCGGACCCGTGGGCCTTTCCACACTCGCCGCAGTGACATCAGAAGAAGAGGAGACGCTCGAAGATGTCTACGAACCGTATCTGATGCAGCAGGGATTCCTCCAGCGCACGCCCAAAGGAAGAGTCGCAACAAAACTGGCGTATGAATTGCTGGGGATGCGGGCGCCGGAGAATGCGCAGGGCGCGATGCTTTGATTACTCCATGCATGGGAACGCGCATCCGCGTGGATAGACGCGCTCTCTGCGTTCCAACCGTCGCATGGATTGGATCATGTTTCGGTGTGTCCTCTGCGTGTATTCGAGTGTCGGAAGTTCGGGAGAGGAAGACTCCACTGCATGCTTCAGACGCTCCGCGCCGTAGTTTCCCGGCGTCTGCATATGTCCTTTCCGGCGGACCTGCACGGAGCGCTCGCGCCAGATGCGCTGCTTTCCCCGCGCAACTACGGGATCGGGTTTGGGCTGGGGTGCGATGATCTCCATCATCGGCATCGGCTCCTCCCACTGCATGGGCGGTTGCATCGCAGGTTCAGGCATCCGCGATGGCGCCGACGGAGTACCGAAGAAGTAGAGGAAGGGGAGGAGGGATTCGAGCATGGGAGAAGGATAGCAGAGGCAGTATGCGGGTGAATATGTGCTGGGTTTTCCTTGAAAGAGATTTCTGTTCTTTGTAGTCTCACACTATGGGAAATGCAGAAGCATCCAATGGCGATTCGGGAGAATCAAGTGGGCTGCCTCCA
>MFXS01000041.1 GCA_001788925.1 Candidatus Peribacteria bacterium RIFCSPHIGHO2_01_FULL_55_13 | reverse complement strand
TCATCGACGAGCCGATGAGCAAGCTCTCCACCATCACCACGGGAAAGATCTACACGGATGTCCTCGCAAAGGAACGTCGTGGCGATTTCCTCGGCGGCACCATTCAGGTGGTTCCCCACATCACCAATGCCATCAAGGATTCCATCACGGGAGCCGCCAAGAAGAGCAAGGCTGATATCATGATGGTGGAAGTCGGCGGAACCGTCGGAGACATCGAGGGAGAGCCGTATCTCGAAGCCATCCGGCAGATGAAATCCGAGATGGGTCCCGAGCGCATCTTCCACGTCCATCTCACGCTTCTGCCCTATCTTGCCGCATCGAAGGAGCTCAAGACCAAGCCCACACAGCTTTCCGTGCGGGAACTGCGGAGAATTGGCCTGCAGCCCGATATGATCCTCACGCGTGCGGACTACAAAATCCCGGTGGAGCTGCTCGATAAAGTGAGCAAATTCTGCGACGTCGCCCGTGAAGCCGTCATTCCTGCACCGACGGTAAAATCGATCTACGATGTGCCGCTCAATCTGCAAAACTACAACGTGGCGAACTTCATCGGGAAAAAGCTCGGGCTCGGAAAGCTGAAGCCTGATATGCGTGAGTGGGAGAAGGGTCGCAAGCGCTACGAAGAAGCTGTGGAACCTGTGCGCATCGCTCTGGTGGGCAAGTACACGTACCTCGATGATGCGTACCTGAGCCAGATCGAATCGATCAAATCCGCTGCGGTCTTTCACGGGCGCAAAGCGGAGATCGTATGGGTGGACAGCGAGAAGCTGGAGAAGCAGGACAAAGACGTTTGGAAAGATCTCAAGAGTGCAGAGGGCATCATCGTTTCGAGCGGATTTGGGAGCCGTGGCATTGAAGGGAAAATCGCCGCCGCGCGCTATGCACGTACACATAAGGTTCCGTATCTGGGCCTTTGTCTCGGTTCACAAATCCTCGCGATTGAATTTGCTCGTAGCATGCTCAAAGACGACCAGCTCACGAGTCAGGAATTCGATGAGAAGGGAAAGCTCGGCCAAGAGCGCTACGTCGTCCATTACCTCCCGGGCCAACACAAAGGACGCAGCATGGGAGGAACGTTGCGTCTCGGCGCCTACCAGTGCCGCCTCAAGAAGGGGACGAAAGCCTATGCCTCCTATAAAGAGGCGGGACAGCTCGGATCCGACGGGACGATCTCCGAGCGCCACCGCCACCGCTATGAATTCAACCAGTCATTCCGGAAGCGTCTTGAAGAGAAGGGATTGGTGTTCTCGGGTGAGTGGCCCGAAACGGGATTGATGGAGATCGTCGAAGTGAAAGATCATCCGTTCATGGTGGGCTCGCAGTTCCATCCGGAATTTAAAAGCCGACCGCACCGGCCACATCCGTTGTTTGAAGGATTTATGAAGGCGGTGACAGGGAAATAGGGATGTGAGGTAGAATATTGTCCGATGTCTATCCTCTCCACCAGCCACCTTTCTCTTTCCATCGGAGAACACCGCATTCTCTCCGATATTTCCTTTTCCGTGGAAAGCGGAGAAATCATCGGTCTCATCGGGCCGAACGGTTCGGGGAAGACCACTCTCTTCAATGTCCTCTCGGGATTTCTCAAACCGAGCACCGGAACCATTCATCTGCGCGGAGAAGACATCACGCATCTCTCGCCCGCGAAGCGCGCCGGGCAGGGGATCGGCAGAGTCTTTCAGAACTTCGGTATCTTCCGCGAAATGACACTCATCGAAAACGTCCTGGTTGCACTCGAGGCATTACCGAAGGAGGAGCGAAAGAACCGTGGCGATCTGAAAAAGCTCGCGATGGAAACACTGGAGATGGTCGGACTGGAGGGGAATGCACACACCAAAGCAGGATCACTCTCCGGGGGGCAGATGCGTCTCCTCGAAATCGCACGCACGCTGATGTCGGGCAAAGAATTATTTCTGCTCGATGAACCCACAGCCGGTGTTTCTCCGAAACTCACACAGCAAGTGGCCGATCTCATCCTGCAATTAAAGAAGCAGGGCAAGACCGTCCTCGTTGTCGAGCATGATCTTCCCTTCATCGGCAGCATCTGCGACCGCGTCATCGTTATGGATGTAGGTAAAGTTGTCTTAACAGGGAAACCGAATGAGGTGAAACAGAGCAAAGAGCTCCGGGAGCTGTATTTTGGGGCAGATCCCACCACCTAAACACTTGCCCAAAACTCCTTCCCTAGTACTCTAGGTCACGATATCCTCTTTTCCTTTTGTTTCATTCCATTTTTCTTTATGCGTAAGTTCCTCGCTCTCTCTTCTCTCGCCGCGATGGCATTGGCGGCATGTTCCGCTGGTGGCGGAGATACGATTAAACTTGGCTTCATCGGTCCTCTGACGGGTGATGCGGCTTCCTACGGTGCGGACACGCTCCATGGCATGCAGATCGCCGTTGACGAAATCAATGCTGCTGGAGGTATCGGAGGCAAGCAGATCGAAATCATTGCTGAAGACGGCAAATGCACGGGTGCCGATGCAGCAACCGCCGCGCAGAAGCTCATGAATATCGACAAGGTCGTCGCCATCATCGGCGGACAATGTTCCGGCGAAACGCTCGCTGCGGCTCCGATTGCCGAGATGGCAAAGGTCGTCATGATTTCGCCGGTGAGCACGAGCCCCGACGTGACGGAAGCAGGAGAGTTCATCTTCCGCAATTCCCCAAGCGATGCACTGAAGACCAAGGCCATGGCAAAAGTCTTTGCGGAGAAGAACTACGCCAAGATTGCCATCATTAGCGAGAACACGGACTACGCCACGGCACTCCGTGATTCCTTGGTTGCAGCTGTCGGAACGGATGCAATGGTATTCAATGAGACCTCGGAGCCAGGAACCAAGGACTTCCGCTCACTCATGACGCGTCTTGAGGATGCCGAATTTGATGTCTTCGTCCCGAACGGCCAGAGTGATGCGTTTATCGCCGCAGCGATGCAGCAGTACCGCGAAGCGGGATTCACGGCGCCTGCGTTCAGCCAGGATGTCGCGGACTCTGCAAACCTCGGACAGATCGCTGGTGAAGCCGTCGAAGGAATGGAGCTCATCAACACCTCTTCCAAGCTCGGAGACACGGGCCCAGATTCTTTCGCCGTGCACTTCCGCGCCAAACACGGGGAGCCGCAGAGCAATTTGAGCTTTGCCACACTTTCCTATGATGCGACGAATCTTCTTGCCAAGGTTATCGGTGAAGTTGGTACGGACGGAACAGCCGTGCGTGATGCCGTTGCCAAGATCACCTATGAAGGAGCAGCGGGAACGTTCAGTTTCGATGCAAACGGCGATGTCGTCGGTATCGGTTACGTTCTCAAGAAATTCGAAGGCGGCAAGATCGTTGAGCTGAACACGGTCACGCCGGATTAAGGTCGATATGTTCACGCAGCGGAGGTTTTCTGGCCTCCGCTGTTTTTGTGTTACCCTTTCTTCCAATGGCACGTCGCTTACAATGCGACGTGCCGCGCAGCCTTCTGAATATATGCAGCTTCTTGCCAACGCTCTCATAGCTGGTTCCCTTGCGGCTCTCATCGCTGGAGGATTGGCGCTGGTCTATGGAGTTCTCGGTGTTTTTAATATGGCGCTTGGACAACTCGTGCTCTTCGGGGGATACAGCACATGGTGGCTTCATCAAGTTGTACATTTGCCGTTGATTCCAAGCGTCCTTGGAGGATTAGCCAGTGGAGCCCTCATGACGTGGTTTACCTTCGAGATCTTCGTGAATCCGTTTTATAAACATCACCGCTTTCTTCCGCTCGTCACGACAATTGCGTGGAGCATGATCCTAGACGGCATGATGCTACTCCTCTTTGAGGAGCGGCCGCGCAGCATTCTCCCGGGACTTAAAAAAACCTTTGAAATCCAAGGCGCGCGCATCAGCGTGGAACAATGCATTCTTATTCTCCTGACGCTGGTTGCCCTACTCGCCTTTGCCTATGTGTTCCATCGGACCTCTTTTGGAAGAAAATTGCGCGCAGTAGTACAACATGATTCCGCGGCACTCAGTCTAGGAATCAATTCTGCAGTACTCCACCGAGTGATTTTTATTGTGAGCGGAGTGTTTGCGGGTGCCGGGGGTATTTTTATTGGCATCGATCAGAATCTTTCTCCTACGTTCGCGTTTCCGCTGACTATTAAGGCGTATGCCGCGATTATCGCGGGAGGGAAGGGGAATATCTGGGGTGCGATTTTCTGCGCGTACCTCATCGCGGGGCTGGAACAGGTACTTGTAGGCGTTCACTGGTTCGGCGCATTTTACGTTCCTGCTGGCTATCAGCAGACCGTCGCACTGCTATTCATCATCTTCTTTCTGCTTCTCAAGCCCTCCGGTCTCTTCTCTTCTCAATCCCGCACTGCGTAACATTTTATGAATTTCGTTTATCACGTCATCGCCATCATCGCCATGAGTGCGCCGAACATCTTGGGATTCAACCTGATTTTCGGGAGGGGAAAAATTTTCCACTTCGGCCCGCTCGGCGTTTCCATCGTCGCCGCATATGCGACGTTTCTCACCACGATGGCATTCGGCAGTTACCCTCTCGGACTTGTGGCCGGCTTTGCCGCCGCCGCGATCGTCTCCGCGTTTTTTGCATGGCTCAGCCTGCGGCTCGATGCCGACGGCTTTGGCGTCATGTCCATCGCGGTTCATCTCTCGCTGCTTGCGGTTGTACTCAACTGGACGAGCCTTACTCGCGGTGCTCTCGGGATTCCCCGTGTTCCCCGCTTTCCCTTTTTGCATTCCACGGTGGATTTTATGATCTTCAGCACGATTGTTGCTGTGCTCTGGGCCTTTGTGCTCTGGAAGATTGATCGCGGAACATTCGGGCGCAAGCTTACGGCGCTTTCGGAACATGAGTGGCATGCCAAGGCACTCGGTATCGACCGTCCATTCATCCATCTCATTGTTTTTCTTATCGGAGGCGTCGGAGCGATGCTCACCAACGTGCAGTACCACCAGTACATTTATCTCGTCCATCCGAGCGACTTCGGCTATCCGGCGTTTATCTTCTTCGTCACGGTCGTCGTCGCAGGAGGACCCGGAAGTGTGCGCGGCTGCATGCTTTCGCTCGTCCTCATTTCGCTTCTTCGTGAAGGCATGCGCTTTCTTCCACTCTCGGCGAATATTCTTGGTCCGGTTCGCCTGATCCTTTTCGGCGTGATCCTCTTTGTTGCCGTGTGGGTGCGAAGAGATACGCTCTTCCCAAAACAGCGAACGGTCTAGCGCACGCCTGCAGGCGTGCTGCTATGATTGTTCCGATGAACCTCTCCCAGACCATCCTCGGAGTCACCTTCGAAAACCCGACCGTTCTCGCTTCCGGTATCATGGGCATTACGGCATCCAGCTGGCGGTTCGTCACCGCAAGCGGAGCAGGAGCTATCACCACAAAATCGCTTTGGCCGCAGGAGCATAAGGGCAACGTCAACCCGACGATCATTTCGACAGAGCACTGGATGCTCAATGCCGTCGGTGTGCCGGATGCGGGCCCGGAGAAAGCGCGTCAGGAGATTGGGGACTTCATGAAGGATCATCAGGTTCCCCTCATTGCTAACATTATCGGCCTCAGCGCCTCCGAATTCGCCGAGGTGGCGGCGGCCATCGCACCTCTGAAGCCTGATTTCATCGAAGTGAATATCTCCACACCCACATTCCTCAAACTTCGGGGCAAACTCTTCGCCGAAGACGAGGGGGAAGCTGCGTCGATTCTTACAGCCGTGCGCAAAGAGATCGGAAAGATTCCTATGTTCGCCAAGCTTACGCCCAACGTTCCCAATATCGGCCAGATCGCGGCCGCGTGCGTCGCCGCGGGAGCTGACGGTATCACGGCAATCAATACCGTCGGGCCGGGCATGGCAATCGATCTTCGGAGCCGCATGCCGATCCTCGCCGCCCATAAAGGAGGACTTTCCGGGCCGGCGCTCAAGCCCATTGCCGTCCGCTGTGTTGCGGAAGTCTATGAAGCCACCGGGGGCAAAGTGCCGATCATCGGCACGGGCGGCGTCTATACCGGAGAAGACGCGATCGAAATGATGCTGGCCGGTGCGTCTCTCGTGGGCATCGGCACGGCCGTCGCTGATCGCGGTATTGATGTCTTCAGTACAGTCTGCGAAGAGATGCAGCTCTGGTGTACGAACGAAGGAGTGGATAATGTTTCTGATCTCGTTGGCGGCATGCACCAGGAACTTCAGCAGCGAGGCATGAAAGGTACTTCCATGACCCACAAATAAGATGGCGATCCCGCTCCAGTCCCGGCTTCCCAAGACCTATCGCATTAAAGCGATACAACAGGAGACCGACATGGTCCGCACCTTCACATTTGACGGATCGCTCGGCGCGCGACCGGGGCAATTTGTGATGCTCTGGCTTCCCGGTGTCGATGAAAAGCCGTTCAGCGTCGCGTTCGATAACGGCGCGGAGACCAAGATCACGTTCTTCGCCGTGGGTCCGATGTCCGAAGCGCTCGCTCGCTGCTCGGTGGGCGATCTCGTAGGTCTTCGCGGCCCTTTCGGCACCTGCTATGAGTGGAAACCCGGCCAGCACATCGCTCTCGTCGCAGGCGGCTACGGCGCGGCACCCATGTACTTCGTCGCCGCAGAAACCGTGCACCACGGTTGCACGCTGGAAGTCTTTGTTGGTGCGCGCAGCAAGGAACATCTCCTGTATCTGAAAGAACTGGAATCCCTTCCGCATGTATCACTCCACGTCGCAACCAACGACGGCTCGGAAGGATTCAAGGGGTTTAACGTGCAGCAGTTGGAGAAGATGCTGGAGGCGGTCCAGAAGAAAAGGAAAAATGAAAAAGGAAAAATGAAAAATACTGATCCCATCGATCAAGTCTTTGCATGCGGACCCGAAATGATGCTCAAGGCCGTCTCAGAACTAACGGCAAAG
The DNA here is from genome assembly GCA_001788925.1 of Candidatus Peribacteria bacterium RIFCSPHIGHO2_01_FULL_55_13. GTDB lineage: Bacteria > Patescibacteriota > Gracilibacteria > Peribacterales > Peribacteraceae > 2-12-FULL-55-11. Next base: position 44,435 of record MFXS01000041.1, on the reverse strand, counting down.
TACAAAATTCCTTCGCAGCTTTCTTTGGAGCGTTACATGAAATGTGGGTACGGCATCTGCGGCAACTGCGTGGTGGATCCTCTCGGCATCCGTCTGTGTACAGAAGGTCCTGTGGTGAAAAACGATGCGTGTGTGAAGATTGAGGAGTTTGGGAAGTATCATCGCGATGCATTGGGGAAGAAACATACGTTTTAGGGGGAATTAGCACTCTCACCATGAGAGTGCTAGACAAACATTCTCGTATCGATTACACTGTGGTCGTTCTATTTTTTACCACCCTACTCAATGATTTCCTTCGGTGGTGGCTGCGGATCCTGCGGCCTCAAAGACGGAGGATGCGGCTGCGGCGGATAGTAATCCGCTCTCTGTATCATCCACGAAAACGGCCGGCAGCAATGCTGGTCGTTTTTTATTGCAAGCATTCATTGGTGATGTCGACTCAGGTCACGCGTGTGCAGCTTCTTTCCTCCTCCCGACCCCCTCTCCCTGTCCCTCTCCCAATGGGAGAGGGGACCCTGCTGTCCTTAAAGGCGGATCTCCTGCTCGACCCAAAACACTTCAATCGCTCTTTGCATTCTTGCACCACGCTCCACGGTTTTCCGATCGCGTTCGCGAACGTGAACCGGAACCTGTCTATCGGTACCCATCCTCAGAAGCAGCAATGCATGCAGCATCAGCCCGCAGAGAATCAGCATCATTCCCACAATAATCATGATGCCGGCGCCGGTTGAAGTTCCCTGGAGAATCGGTGCAGCGGCGTGGGGAGCAGCAGCAATCGTTGCCGTGAGTTCTCCTTCAGCAACCTCGGCTGCAGTGGAAATCGTCTGGCCCTGTCCGGTGAGATCTCCGAGAAGATGCCCGATGCCCCCGAGTCCCATAAGAATGAGGCCCATCAAAACGGATCCAGCGACGATGATCTGGAGGAGTGAGAAATCGGTAATAGTGTGTGATTTTGACATCTTATTGATATTATACAATATTTATTGTATTTATGCAATATCTGGAAAACCTGCTCCGTAAGAGGGCATATGCTCCTTCGTCATCTACACTGTTCGGCATGGATCGGAATATTGAACAAGCATTTCTACAGGCGTACGACGATTATGCCGATGCCATCTTCCGGCACATCGCCCTGCGCCTCGGCGACCGGGAGCAGGGGCGCGAGCTGATGCAGGAGACATTCCTGCGTGCATGGGAGTACATCTCCAAGGGAAAGAAAGTCGATAATCTCCGCGCCTTCCTCTATCGCGTCGCCAACAACCTTATCGTCGACCTCGTGCGCCGCAAGAAGCTCCGGAAAGAGGAATCGCTTGAGGACCTCCGCGAGCAGAAGGGCTTCGATCCCCCGGCGGAGGAAGACGATAGCGCCGCCGTTCGCATCGATTCCGAAAAGGTTCTTACCGTCCTCCATGCAATGGAAGAACCGCTGCGCACGGTCATCGTGCTCAGGTATGTCGACGGCCTCCTCCCCCGCGAAATCGCCGACCTTCTCAAGGTTTCCCCCAATGTTGTTTCTGTCCGCATTCACCGCGGCATGGAAAAACTCCGTTCCCTGATTATTTCCCAATGACCCGCAACGACGCCTTCCAACGGCTCCTCTCCGAGGCCAAGCAATTGCGCCTCACGGACCATGAAAAAGAGGAAGGACGCAGTGCGCTCCTCGCACGGATAGCGTTGAACGATGCAGCGACCATCGCCCTCAGCGCCGAAGAGAAAGCCATGGGCCGTGGCTCCCTTATTGCCTCCATGCGCCTGCAGGCGGACCGCGAGCCGACTTCGGCGTGGTGGACGGTCATCAGTGTTCCGCTGCTGCGGATGCCGGCACTGGCCCTTAGCGCCCTTATCATTGTGCTTGGGAGCGGTGCGCTCGCCTATGCCTCCGAATCCGCGATCCCGGGAGATCCTCTCTATGCTCTTAAAGTGGATGTTCTGGAACCGTTTCGTGAAAAGATGATCCGCACGCCGCAGAAGCAGGCCGTCTGGCAGATCCGCAAGGTAGAACGACGCCTGCGCGAGGCGCAACAGCTTGCCGGAAGAGGGAAGCTTACTACGCAGAACCGTGCGGAGCTCGAACGCAGGATTTCCCTGCAGGTGGTGACGCTTCAGGATACGCTCCTTCCGCCTCCGTCCGTGGAAACGCACGTCGCCGTGCAGGAAGTCCTGGCGACCACCTTTGAAAAGTACGAAGAGTCTTTCCCGCCTGCAGTCGCTCCGGCCGCGTTTGGAGGGCCGGAGGACAGGGCCAAGAAATCTGAGGAGGATCATCTGCGGCAGTTTGTCCGTGAGCGCGGAAATGCGGCGCGCAGCGAGGCGAACTTCATCCTCAAGCGTGCCGCGTCCGATTCTTCCACCAAGAACGCGGATGTGCAGGGAGAAATCCGAATCGGCATCAAGGTTTCCGGTTCGGCAAAGGCCCGTTCCCGCAGCACCCCGGTGCAATCGCAGGATGTTTCGGAAGAGGCGAGTGACGAGGACAGAGACGGTCGCTCCGCTGCACAAGAAAAGAAATCGAGGAGTTCTCGTGCTGATATGTCCTCCAGTACAGATTCTTCCGCCGAAGCTTCCACGCAGAGCAATGCGAGTACGGAGAGTGCAGCGGCAGCAGAAGCATCTTCGGTGGCTGAAGGATCCACCTCTTCTGAACAAGAGAAAAATCTTCGCGAGAAAGTCGAAGAACAGAAAGAGATCATCGAACGCGGATTGCTGCCGTAGGCCATTTTTTCCGCGTAAGAGGGGATAGGCTGCTTCGTCTACTTCTATGCATGCAGTTGTTCTTTTGTTTTCCCAGTTGCCCTATTTCTTTCCCCCTATTTTTATGGATCGTTTCTATCGCATGACCGCTTCCCTCGCGGCTTCGGCAATCGCTCTCGCCATTCCGGCTTCATCCCTCGCGCTCGGAGTCAACGTTGATCTCGATTCCAGCACGTCCGTTACCACCTCCGCGGCCAGCGCGGATATCGACGCCAAAGTCACAGCCCGCTGCGCCCGTTTCTCCGGTGAGGAAAAAGCCGAATGTGAAGGCGGTGTCCGCGCTTACCTTGAGGCCAAGACGGAAACCAAGGATGCCCGTCGCACGATGCACGACACACTCAAGTCCATCCGCACCCGCGTGCACGATGCCCGCGATGCTGGTAAATCCGCCATCGCCCGTGTCCGTGTTTTCCTCTCCGGACTCAGGATGCAGCTCTCTGCCGCTTTGAACACCGAGGCTGAAGCTGCCGTTGCTGTCTGTAAAGACAAAAAAGGCACTGAGCACGATACGTGTATCGTCGATGCCAAGGCGAAGCTTCAGGCCAAGGTCAATGCCGCCATCGAAGCAATGAAGAAATAAAAACTGATACTTTCGAAGCCAGAAAGCAGGGAGTAATCCCTGCTTTTTGTATAGGTGATTTTCCAACTTTCCTTTTTCTTAAGGAGAGCACCCATAAAATAAGAGCGCGAAGTCCGGCTTTGCCGGTCTGGAGCGCTTCAAAACAAACCCGTCCGCAGTGTCGATCTGGATGCCATCGTGTGAGGATTGAAATTTCCTCTAGGGAGCTTTTAAGGCTCCATTTGCTTCGATGGCAACCCGAGCATTGCAGGCGGGTCGCTTGTACTCAAGAAGACGGAGGAGGGGGGCCTCTCTTACAATGACCTTGCGTCCGGCTTGCAGGAGGGCGACAATATTTTCCAATGCGACGGTTCCTCGGTTCGGCATGGTTCCCGTTCCTGATGTGCCTGGTGATGGCGGGGGTTTCTGCGGCGGCGTTTGCGATGCTTGCGCCATCGGGGGAGAGCGTCGGCAACAGTGAAATCGTAAAATGGATGAACATCGGCGCGTGGGCGGTAGGCCCGGTGATGGCGATTCCTTCCATCATCGGTATCGGTATCCTCAATCTCCTGCGAAGGCTCTTTCGAATCCGCCGGGTGGAAGTGTTCCATCCCATCGTCGTTCTGATCGGGGTTGTTCCCTGGTTTGTGTTCGCGTGGATTCTCAGTGAAGAACCACCATTTACTCCAATCGCCCGCGCCGTCGTCGAATTCCTGACGCGTCCGATGCTGTGGGGCTCCCTCGTGGCGATCCTTCTGACGATTCTTCTTTCGATTCCGCTTCTCCTCCCCAAGAAGAAATGAAGAGATCATCTCTCCTTCTTCTGGCTCCTGCAGCACTGCTTCTCAGCGGTTGTCTCGGTGATGTGATGGAGGTGTTCTGTGAGACCGGTCCGGACAGCGACCACTGTTACCAGGCGGTTGCGGTGCAGGAAAGCGACCCTGAGAATTGTGCCAAAATCGAATACGCTCCTCCGCAGGAAAAATGTCACATGCTGATCGCGGGTAATACGGGCGATCCTTCTGCGTGCGAAGGAGTGGAGGGGAGTTTTATGGGCTATTCCAAGGAAGAATGCCTCGAGGCTGCGTTTAAAAATCACTCCGTGGATGACTGCAAGAGTACCGAGAACGAGGTGCAGTGCCGTGCGGCGTGGGCGAAGAACGGAAAGGGATGCGGTGATGGTTATGTGTGGAATGCCGGCGCCGGGAGCTGCGACGTGAAAAAGGAAGAGGACACAGCAGAGAAGCCTGCAGCCGGCGGCACCGATGACCCGCTTGCCAACGATAAGGTAAAAGAAGATCTGAAGAGCATCGGCGACGAGGGCTGGAAGAAGTATTTGGAACTCCTGGAAAAGGATATCGACCAAGAAAAAGACCCCGATCGTCTGGCAGGGCTCCAGAAATATAAAGAGTTCCTGGATAAATCTGGCGAGAAACTGGAGGATGTCACGACGAAGTTCGAGAAGCTGCAGGAACTCAAGAAGATCTTCATCGACAGTTACGATCCCAAGGATGCAATCGAAAATATGTCGGCGAAAGATATCCTCAGCAAAGGATTCTTCGACCGCCTGAAAGATAAGTTGATCGGCGAAGATGCTCCCACCGAGAGATCAAAAGCCGAGGATGCCCTGACCGTGTATGAGAAGATGCTGGAACAGCAGGGAGACAATGATTTCCTCCAGAAGGGCCGCCTCGACCGTGTGAAAGACACGCTCATTTCCAAAGCGAAGGATGAGGCGACCAGCAAACTGAAGGAAGGAGTCGAAGACATCGCCAAGACGGTCGCGGGTGACGCATTTGTCGTCGTAGGAATTGTCGATCATGCACTCACCTCATTCAAAGACGGCGCCCAGAAGGAAGTCTTTGTCGGGATGGCAGCGGCCTACAATCGCCACCGCGATACCATGGCACAGGCGCATCCCGACTGGTCCAATGAACAGGTTCACAAGGCGACGGTACAAGGCATCAAAGAGAACCCGTACCAGGACAACCCGAACACGGGCTTCGTGAAGTACGGAAACCTCCTCGAAAACGGCGATTGCAAGGATGCCGGAAGCGGAAACCCTCTCTGCATCGATAACCGCGTATTCTGGACGGCGATGGACAAAACGTACGAGGCGACGCATAAAAAGAAATAATTTTTCTTTCCTTCCCCATTCTTTTCCATGGCAAACGACTTCCAGAAAACGACCGAGAAAAAGATGGCTGCCCTCGAGGGCTGGCTTGCGCCGATCTTCGCCAAGGCGCCGCACCTCCCCGCAAGTTTTCGGGAGTTCCTGGCAACGATCGCGCCGTGGCTTTCGCTCATCTTCGGAATCCTTGGCCTCATCGCCCTTCTCTCCGCAGGTGTCCTGCTCTCCGTTGCCTCGCTCTCGTTTATGACGGGCGGTATTTCTGAAGTGGCTTGGGTCATTTCCGTCCTCGCGGGACTCATCGCTGCAGTTCTCCAGATTCTTGCGTTCAGCCCACTCAAGAAGCGTCAGAAAAAGGGCTGGAACTATATTTTCTACGGAACGATCATCACCACAGCCGCCGCTATCATCGAGATCGCCATCGGCTACGGCTCCAGTGCCATTGGTACGGTCATCGGGACCGTGATCGGGCTGTGGCTACTGTTTGAAGTGCGGCCGTTGTATCGCTGATCCGTATCAACGCATCGCCGTTCTTTCATCCTTCACCGAGTGAAGGATATTTCGCGTGCAACGAATTCCATGAGCAAATTCGCGTGCAAAACGTGTCATTTTTTCATCAATCCCTCGTCATCAACACTGGTTTCCGCAGCATATGCGCACAGCAAACCCGTGCCTTCTTCGGCTTTCCGACGGTCGCCTCCTCGAGTACGCCGTGTACGGCGACCCTCGCGGCAAGCCTGTGCTCTATTGCCACGGTTTTCTCGGTTCACATCATCAGGGCGCATTGGTAGATGACTGCGCGCGGCGCAACGGGCTTCGGATCATAGCACCCAACCGACCGGGCATCGGCCACTCCTCTCTGCATAAATTTCCCCTGATGACTGCGACAGCCGCCGACAGCGCGGAACTGATGGATGCGCTGCACATCGACGTATTTGCCGCAGTGGGTGTTTCTGGGGGCGGATGTTTTGCGCTTTCGTGCGCGTTTGCCCTGCCGGACCGCGTTCGTTTTACGGCAGTGGCGGGATGCATGGCGCCGCTGAATGTGACCCACAACCTGCGGCACATGAAAATGATCCGCCGGATGTTTCTCTCGGGTTGCCATGATCATGACCGCATTGCGGGCTGGGGGCTGCGCGCGCTATTTGTGTTTTGCCGGAACTTTCCGCACATCGCCTATCGTCTGCTGACCATGACCTCTTCCGCTCCGTCGGTAAGCGCAGAGATGCAGCGGAGACTGGAGACAATGTTCCGTGAGGATTATGCCGCAGTCTTCATGCAACCGAGCGGCGTCCGGGGTCTCATCGACGAGGTATATCTCTATTTCCATTGGGGATTCGATCTTCCCGAGTTTCCGGAACACGTCCCCGTCCTGTTGTTCCATGGCAGGGGCGATGACGTCATTCCGTGGTCCGTGGCACGGGGGATCGCCCGCTATATTCCCCGGTGCAGAACGTTTCTGATGCCGGGCGGCCACCTCACGTTTCTGACGGATATGAATAACCTCTTCCGCATTGTGCGGCAAGCGTGGGATGGTGATTATTCTCTCCTTCCCTCTGTTGCCACGAAACAGAATCTTACCGCCCACGTCCTCCACAGCACCGCCATGGTGCCTTCTTCCTGATTTTTTCCATGTCTTTTCTTTTGTCCTCCTTCGGCCCCCCCGAGCGCGTCCGTAACCTGGAAGAGTTCGGCGTTGGAACATTTTCCTCTGCGGAGTGCGCCGCAAAATGCGCACAGGTCCGCGGACGGATGCAGCGTCGTCACGTCCTGCGTGGCCCGCCCATGTTCTCCGTCATCGTTCCGGTTCACAAGGAGACGCGGTATCTGCTGGCGACGCTGCGATCCCTCGCGGAGCAGACAAACCAGAGCGCCGAGTTCATCATTGTCTCCAACGGAGAGCCGATGGGTAATCTCACCCAACGCATAGCGGAGAGCGCGGGCTTTCGGGTGATCCACCGGCGCCAGGGCGGTGTAGGCGGCGCCCGGCAGGAAGGTTTGCTGGCCGCACGCGGTTCTATCGTCGTTACGACCGACGGTGACACGCTTCATCATCCCGACTGGCTGAATACCATCGCCGCCGAGTGGCGGTTGCATCCCGGGCTTGCGGGAGGATTCGGATGGGTTCATCCCCTTGGGGAATCGTCCTGGTATCAGCTGTGCATCCAGCTGCAGAATCTTTCCCGCTCGGTACAGGGAGAGACGTTTGTCTTCGGGCTCGCGGAAGCGAATTCCTGGTTTCGGCGCGATGCCGCGCTGGCGGCGGGCGGGTACGATTCCCGCAGCCGCTATGCGGAGGGGGCTTCGCTCATGAAAAAGTTGAGAAGCTTCGGTCCTGTTTCCTGCAGTACCGCGGAGCACGCTGCCGTCTTTACGTCCGACCGGCGTCTCCTCACCGATCGTTTGCGGGTGTATGCAAAGTACATGATGGGATACAGCCCCAGGACGATGCAGCCGGCGTTTGTCCGCTGAGATACATGTAGCAACACCCTATGCATTTTTGTCGATCAAGAGTTATTTCCTCTCATTTTTTCCTGAAATGGACTACATTGAGTGGTCAAAGTGTCTCCCTTTGCTCTTCTGATGATTATTAATGCAGATACTCTTCTACCGCACCTCAAGGAAAAGGTGCGTCCCACGCAAAGCGACGCCTCGCGGCACTTACTATGCCCGGAGTGTGGCATACGGACCAGATTGAACACATTGGGAGACGGGCGGAGGAAATGCACCATGTGCGGGAAGAAGTTTCGTATCCATAAAGTGAGCGAAGGGAACAAATTGCAGCAATGTGCGGAGATCCTGCTCTGCTTCTGCCTCGATTTTTCGGAACGCCAGGCGGCACAGATTACCTATCACCGCTACCGGCTGGTCGCACTGTACTACGATCACTTCCGCAGACTCCTGACGGAAACACATTTGTCTCCCGGACAGTGGCGATTGCTCTCGAAACATTCGGGGGATATCCAGGTAGTCCATGAACGTTCCCGGTGCAGATGGTGCAAGAGTAAAAGACGCGGTGCCGACAAAGAACAGCCGCCGGTGTTTGGTGTGCGGATCGGCGCCAGCGATACCGTCACCATCGATCCCTTGGGTGATGATGATGCCGCACTCCACTTTGATCCGCTTGGTTCGATACACATGGTCCTGGGAGGCGCTGAGGACTATGCAGGATTCATCTGTTGCGGCAAATTGCACCGCTCTGCGAAGGCGGACGGGCTGAAGGACAATGCCGAGAAACTGTGGAGATGGATTCAGGAGCGGGCACACGTCCGTACAGGCATGTGGAAGCGCGACACCGGTTTCTTTCTCAAGGAGCTTGAGTGGAAGTACAACAACCGATCTCTTGATCCTGATCGGCAGGCGCAGAACATCATCGGTTTCATGCCCGCAGATTTCCTGACAACATGGGTGGGGAAAGAGGTGCATTCTGATAGGTAAACGTCCGGCGTCCAAACGCGTACAGAAGGTGTGCCGATAGGCGACTTGGTGTATTCGGCATGCTCTTGCGTAAAAAAACCATACGCCCATTGTTGCGGTTCCTTCCCCCCGCAGTCTATGCACATCTGTCGTTCCTATCGTTCTTCGCTTCTCCCTACCCGGCGGTTCTCCGACGCACAGAAACCATGGTTCCCCGCGATTCATCAGCAAACGTTTCCAGAAACATTTGGTTCCGGTGCCATCCCGGCTGATGTCCAAAAGGCAGATCTCTTCTAAGCGCTCTCTATTTCCCTTTTTATCCATCCCTACTCCCCAGTTTTATGAAGCATCGCATCGTTACCATCGGCATGTCCGCAGCCTTGTTGGCTTCTACGGTTTCACCGGCGCTTGCTGCAGTCGTCGTGACCACGAATCAGCCCGATAACGGTTTTTACGAGGGCCCGAGTCCCGAGTGGGCAACGCTCCACTCTACCAGCACCCTCGGAACGGCCGTTCATCGCCAGTATCACCGCGACGGCGCCGCAGCGCTCCTCACTTGGCTTTCTGATCATCGGCCCGAACGCGGCACGATCGCCTATGAGGATATCCGTCGCATCTTTTATCAGGAGAGGAACATGATGCACCGCCAGTTCCATACTCTTCCGGTCTCGCTCGACGGCCTCTCGCAGCTTGATCCGTCTACGAACAATACGCCGGCTCCTGCGCCGCGCCCTTCGCCCACGGTCTCCACGGTCGCGATGGTTGATCTCGTCCCCGTCTCTCACACGTATGAAGGCAGGCCAAGCCGCCGGTCTATCATCGCTTCCGTCGACGAACAAAACAGGCTGCGCGAGGTCGCTCGGCAATAGACCCTCATTTCTGCAATTCACCCCCTTTTTATGACGCACGATTTCATCGCCTTTCACGACCTCTATCAGGACGCCATCTTCCGCTACTGCGCCAAGCGATGCAGAGATCGTGAGACGGCCAAAGACCTCACGCAGGATACCTTTCTCCGTTTCTGGCTCTGCCTGCAGCGGAAAGACACGATTCTCCATGAACGCGCTTTCCTCTACCGCATCGCGCACAATCTCATCATCGACCATGCGCGCCGGAAGAGGGAAGCCTCGCTCGACCTGCTTCTGGAGGAGGGATTCGCCCCCTCAGTCGACCTCTGGCATCAGACGTACAGCCGGCTGGACGCCGAGAGGCCGATGCGGAAACTTCGCACAATGCCGCGTCCGTACCGGCAGGTGCTGCATGACCGTTTTCTCCTTGGACTGCATCCGGCGGAAATCGCACGCAAGACCGGAGAAAATGCGAACACAGTCTCCGTCCGTATTTTCCGGGGGCTTCAGAGTCTGCGATTGCTGTTGGACGATGCCCCGATCATCACACGGTAAGACTCTTCGCATCCCGCAGAGCAGCGCCCCTACGGGAGATATTTCTCAATCGCGTGCCAGAGCTCGTCATCGTCCATATCGCTCTTTACGAAGTACGCCTTCACGTTCATTCCCTTGCACTTGTCCCGCGTCTTCTTGTCGCTGATATTGGAGACGACGATGACGGGGCAGTGCAACTTCTTTTTCTTCATGGCCAGCAGTACGCCGTGGCCGTCCAGCACCGGCATGAGGAGGTCCAAGAGCAGGAGATCCGGCAATTCCTTTTCCAGGGCTTCCAGCGCCTCCTGCCCGTTGCGCGCGATCGTGACCCGTACACCGTGCTGCCGGATGATTTTCCCCATGATATCGCCGATGAACTTGGCATCTTCTGCGATGAGAACGTGCCTGCTTTTCGTAGTCATGGCAGTGGTGGGGGAGTGAGAAATAAAAGGGGATGGCCTGTTTGCCGACTAACGCAAAAACTTCTTGATTGCGGGAAGGAGCGTCGCTTCATCGAGATCACTTTTCACAAAATACGCTTTTACCTGCATGTCTTTGCATTTCTTCTGGACCAGCTTGTCGCTGAGGTTGGACATCACGATGACAGGGCAGTCTATTTTTTTTCCCTGTAAGATCTTCAGCACACCGTGGCCGTCCAGTACCGGCAGAAGAATATCGAGGAGCAGCAGGTGCGGCAGGGTTTTTTCCATGATCTCCACCGCTTCCCGCCCGTCATGGGCGATCGTGACCTGGAGCCCCTGGGCGCTCAAGAATTTCCCCACGACACCAGCGAGGAATTTGTCATCCTCCGCGATCAGGACATGCTTATGTTCGATACGCATAGGGGTTAAGAAGGAAAAAGAAGCGTGAACGTGGTGCCCTTGTTCTCCTCCGAGACAAACGAGATCGTCCCGCCAATGAGACGTGCAATATTGTATACCATGTAGAGTCCTATGCCGGTGCCCGCTTCTTCCCGGCTGGCAACATTGGAAGCACGGAAGAATTTCTCGGCGATTCTTCCTTGTTCGGCTTGCGGGATGCCATAGCCCGTATCCGTAACATCGATGCGGATCATTTCGTCTTCCTGAGCGGCGCGTATGGTCACTTTTCCTCCCTTTGGCGTGTAGTTATAGGCATTGTTGAGGAGATTACTGAGAATTTCGATGAGCAGCTGCTCGTCTACCCGGGCACGCAGCTGCCGCGGGCACTCCACCGCGAGTTCCAGTGCATGCCTCTCGCGGTCGCCGTCAAAAAGCCGGACGACCTTCCCGATGACCGTCTGCAGGGATACATGCGTCCTTTTTTGATCAATGCCGCCCATTTCGATACGGGAAATCATCAACATCTTATTGATCGTCGCAGCCATTTGCGCGGCCGCTTCGTGTGCGCCGCTCACCACATAGTTCTGTTCGTCGGGGAGACGGTCTCGTTTCAGGCTCGCCAGAGCCCACCGGATGGATGTGAGCGGGGTGCGGAGCTGGTGGCTGGCCAGAGACACGAATTCCGTTTTCGCCTTGTCGATATTTTTTTCCTTTGTGATATCCCGGAACGTTTCCACGATCCCGATGATCTCTCCCGAAAGCAATATCGGCGTGACGATGCTGCTTGCGGGGAACCGGCTCTTGTTTTTGCGGATGTAGTAAAAGGGTTGGGTGACATCGGCGATCACCCTCTCTCCGGAGAGGACCTGGGACAATATTCTCTCTTTCAAGAGCACGACCTCGCCTTTTTCATCCTCGCGGGGCACGACTTCCACCATATATTTCCCCAGAACATTTTTTGTTTTCCAACCGACCATATCCTCAAAGGTTTTATTGACGTACGTGATCTTTCCTTCTTTGTCCGCCACCACGATCCCGTCGCCGATACTCGCTAAGATCGCCTCACATTTCACCCGGCTCTGGTCCAGGTCTTTGGTGCGTTCCAGAATTTTCTTCTCCAGTGTTTCGCGTGATACTTTGAGTTTCTTTGCCGTCACCACCAGCTTCCGCCGGACATCCTCTTTCTCCCTGGCAGTCACCGCGAGTTCTTTTGCTTTCCGGTGGAGTTTCGCTGCCGTCACCACCAGCTTCCGCCGGACATTCTCTTTCTCCCTGGCGGTCACCGCGAGTTCAGCAGCCTTGATACGAAGCTTTTTTGCCGTTATCGCAAGCTTCCGCCGGACATCCTCCGTTTTCTTCGCCAAAACTTTCAGCTTGAGGGCTATGGTATCGGGCGCGGAGATATGGGTTGTTTTGCGCAGGGTGCTCTTGGAGGAGGAGGGTAGAGAGGGTCTTCTGGGGGATCGTTGCTATGACGCGTATCCCATGCCTCTATTACAGCTCCTCAGGATAGAGGACATGGAATCTAGATGATACGTGTAATGCATACATCTTTGGGGCGTCTCCATTATTGAAACCACATCATCTCCCCCTTCCTCTATGGGTGCCATCACACCATTTATCGTTCTTCTCATTGTCGCTTTGATCTTCAACTACATTCCGATGGACGGAAAGCTGAAGCAGATCGGTTACATCGTCATCGGCGTCGTCGCGCTGGTGATGCTGCTGAAGCTGGCGGGGGTGGTGTAGGAGGGATCTCCTGCTTCTACCCAGAAGAATGTCAGCGTCTTTTTGTCCGTACTTCCTTCAGAAAAGCTTTTGTAGTCTCAGCATTAACCCGGAGAGGCTGTGAAAGTTTCCAGATGACTTCAAATTGTGTGAGTAGCATTTCGGCAAGCTCTCGACTTTCGATGATGAATCCGAACGCCTCGCGACGCGAGGAAATGAACGCCACTTTGTTCCCATAGATCCAATATCCCATCGAGCAATCGATCTCGGGAGGTGCGATACGGATTTCACGCCGGAATTCATCCCCTACGCCAAGGTACGGGTGCTTCGTGACATCCACCATCTGCTTCTGCGGCCAGATTGCACGCGTATAGAGATTGCTTTCAATGCGTATTTTATTGAGATACCGGAAGTAATCTGGAGAAAGCACATCCACCATCTGCTTAATCGGCCAGAACGCCTGCGTCTCTATATCGCGGTACAGCAGCATGTCTCTCAAAATATTCCGCATACCCTCCTCGCCCTCGAATAACTGGAAGGTGGGCTTCAGCAGACTTGCCGTTCGCTTCTGTCTCAATATCGGTAGGAGCGTTTTATAGATTTCCTGCTTCTGCTGCAGCTCTCCGATTTTCTGATCGAATAATAATGAGATTGTTTCAGGTTCCTGCGCGCTGAACAATTTCACCCCTCCTCGTTGTGACTGCGTGATGAGTCCGCCATCCTGTAAGCGTTTGAGAATTCCGTAGAGAGAGGATCGTACCACTCCCAGTTTTTTCGAGAGTGCTCCTGCGGCTGTCGTCCCGTGCTCAAGGAGTGCGGAGTACACGCGAATTTCCTCAGAGGTGAAACCGAGAGAAATCAGGATGTCATTGAGAGATGTAGACATATTGTTGTCGTGACACGACGACACCATTTATTATAGTCCAAATAACAATAAAATCAATGTTCTGTCTTCTGTGTCGTTTCTATGCGACATATTACCACTCTCCCTCTATGCGTCGTATAACGCCCATCGTTCTATCCGCGCTTTGCCTGTCTCTTGTTGCCTGTCAGGAGTCGCTCGTCGGGAGCGTACCCCCGAAGCAGGTGACTATCGGCATTCAAACGTCCCCCGCGATGGCGCTCGTCATGGTCGCACAGGATAAGGGCTTGTTCCAAGCGCAGGGACTCGATGTCGAACTGAAAGAGTTTACCGCAGGTAAATTTGCCCTTGAAGCGTTTTTAGCGGGGTCCCTCGACTTCGCAATCTCGGGCGATGTTCCACCACTACTCGCGGCACTCCAGGGACACAAATTCGTCGTACCAGCCCAGCTCGTCGGCAGGACTGTAAACGAGGTGCGCGTTGTCGTGCGGCGTGATGACCATGCGGGATCAGCCAAAGAATACTTCGGAGCAAAAAAGCGGAAGCTCGCGACATCAATCGGTGGCGGGCCCGAGTTCTTTACGTATGAATTTTTGAAGAAGCTTGGTATCCCCCCTGAGAACATAGAGATCGTCAGTCAGAAGCCAGGCGACATGCCTGCAGCACTCGTGGGCGGAAGCATCGATGCCGTTGCCATCTTCGACCCGTTCGCATTCATCGCCGAAAAGCAGCTTGGAAATAAGGCAGCGACGTTCACCGACGACAGTATCTATTCCGAGCTTTACGTTCTCGAAGCACACGAGGACTCACGCGAGAATCCCGAGACTGTCGAGAAGTTACTAAAGGGATTGATCGCTGCGGAGAAATTTGTACAGGCATCGCCCGATGAGTCGAAAAAAATCGTGATGAAGTATACGAGTCTCGATCGCGCAACGATCGACGGTATCTGGTCCAGTTTCGATTTCCGTATCACCCTCACGCCGCAGCTCCTTGAATACTGGAACAGGGAAGTTCTCTGGGCAAAGGAAACGGGCAAGGCGGCGGCAACGACGAACGTTCCCGACTTCCGCTCGTACCTTCTCACGGACCCGCTCAAAAGCATCGCTCCCGAACGTGTCGCTCTATGAGCGCACATGTGAAACGCATCGGCCTACTCTGTGCTCCCGTCGTCGCGTTGCTGTTCGTTTGGGAGATTATATCGCGCTCGGCGGTGATCAATCCGTTGCTCTTTCCCCCACCGTCGCTTGTTGCACTCGCACTCTGGGAGTTGATCCGAAACGGAGTCCTTATCGTGGACGCTGCAGTGAGCCTCTGGCGCGTATTGGCAGGCTTAAGCATCGGAATCCTCTTGGGAGTTTCTACAGGGCTTCTGACAGGCAGAATGCAAACGCTGGATAGCGTCATGTCGCCCGCTATCAACTTCCTCAGACCACTGCCACCGGTCGCGATCATCCCGATCGTCATTGTTTGGCTTGGCATTGACGACGCGGCGAAGATTTTCTCGATCGCCCTCGCGGTGTTTTTTCCTGTTTGGCTCAACACTCACATCGGTGCTCAACGCGTTGTGCAGGAGTACCTGTGGAGCGCGGAGCTACTGACACGATCGAAGTTCACAATATTCTCGCGCGTTGTTCTCCCTGCAGCGCTACCGTTCATCGTTGCAGGTGTTCGCACAGCGATCTCGACCGCATTCATCATGGTATTCGTTTCCGAGCTTGCAGGAGCACAAAGTGGTCTTGGCTATCGCATCTCCATTACGCAACTAGCGTATCGCGTTGATCAAATGATGGCGGGGCTGGTCGTTCTTGCCTTGTTCAGTGCGCTCTGTGATCGCGTATTCACGAGAACAGTTCTGCGTCTCTTTCCATGGCTTTCTCTCCATCAATGACTCATTGCATCGAGACGCGGCATCTGACGGTGCGCCGGGGAGGTCGCAAAGTTTTGTCAGATATTCATCTTCAGGTCTCTCCTGGCGAATTTGTCGCGATTGTCGGAAAATCGGGTGTCGGAAAATCGACGCTGCTCCATGCACTCGCGGGACACCTCCCGTACTCGGGCGAGATCAATATTCCGAAAAAAATTGGCATGGTATTCCAGCAGTTTGCAGTTTTCCCCTGGCTCACTGCGAAGGAGAACATCGGATTCGGACTGACCATGGAAAGTAAGGGAAAAATAGAACTGATCGACGAAAGTTTGCGGCTCGCGGGACTTGAGGACAAAGCGCAGAAATATCCTGCCGCACTCTCGGGCGGGCAGCAGCAGCGCATTGCTATCGCCCGTGCGATCGCGCACAGGCCCGACGTTCTCCTCATGGATGAACCCTTCGGGTCCCTGGACGCGTACACGCGAGAACAGATGCAAGCTTGGTTGCTCGACGTCTGGCGGGCACATAAAACAACCGTGGTACTCGTGACACACGATATTGAAGAGGCTCTCGTCCTGGCAGATAGAGTCATCGTTCTGACCGACGGAAAGCTCGGCGACGAATTTGATGAATTTCGCCCGTCGTTACACGGTATCGACGCAAAGTTTTCGTATCAGTTTTTGCAGATGAGGCAAAAGATTACGGAGTCGCTGTGAGAGAGAATTTGGCAGCCCCACAGAGAGTCGAACTCTGGTTAACGGATTGAAAACCCGCTGTCCTAACCGTTAGACGATGGGGCCGGGAGCAAAATGAACGCGTACGTAGTATAGCAATCCGGCAATGGCGTCACAGCTTTTTTTCGGATTTGCCGCAGCGAGGAGATTTTGTCATCAGTGCCCAAGAACTCTCTCGATTCTGCGGTCCGGAATGAGCCACATCAGGGCGACGAGCGCGTACAGAGCGAGGGAGATCCACTGGTGCACACCCGTGAGGACAACGGCAAGGACATAGATCGCGATGGAAACCTTTCCTTTGAAGTCACGTCCGATAGCTTTTCGCAGAAGATGATTGGCGTCGCTGTGAGCGTTGATAGCCATGACCAGAAACGAATAGCTGATTGCGGCGAGCAGGAGGACCACGCCATAGAATGCGGTCGGGATCATGGCGAAGTGCGTCTCGGCCATCCACGCGGTTGTGACGGGAACCAAGGAAAGCCAGAAGAGGAGGTGCATGTTTGCCCAGAGAATGCGTCCGTCGACATGATCGGCAACCTGCAGCAGGTGGTGATGATTGTTCCAATAGATTGCGAGGAATACAAAGCTCAATACGTACCCGAGAAATAGGGGCAAGGTGGGCAGCAATGCTGCGATATCCTCACCCTGGGGAATCTTGAGTTCAAGCACCATGATGGTGATGAGGATGGCGATGACGGCATCGCTGAATGCCTCGAGGCGAGTGGTCTTCATGGAAAAATTGTACCATTGTGCCAAAAATTATCTCTGGAAACTTCTTGCTCCGGGGTATCTCTCCCACATTGCGTCGTGCTACAATCACCTGTCTTTTAGACGCTTTTATTTTTTCTACTCCTACTTACATGACGACAGGTATTATCAAGACCAAGACCGAAAAGGGTTTCGGATTCATCACCGTCGAGGGATCCGACGATGTGTTCTTCCATCACAGCGCCTGCAACGGCCAGTATGAGATGTTCGAGATCGGCCAGAAAGTGCAGTTCGACATTGTCAAAGGCGACAAGGGACCCAAGGCTGAAAACGTCAGCGCCGTCAGCGGCAATGATGATGTGGCCGAGGCTCCGGTTGAAGACGAGTCCATGGCGGCGTAATTGCCACCAGAATATCCAGAACATCATTTCCGGATCGGGATGCCTCCCCAACGCAAGACGGGTAGGCTTTTCCCGTGCTCGCCGATCTCGCGCTCGCCGGCCTTGTCGTGATGACGCTCCTTATTGCGATCACCTTCATCGCGCACCTCTGGGTGCCGGTGGTCTACGTGCCGACTCCTCATGCAGTCGTCAAAGAGATGGTGGAGCTCGCATATCTGAAGCCCGGGGACCGCGTCTACGATCTTGGGGCGGGGGACGCGCGTCTCCTCATCGCCGCGAAACGGAAAGAGCCGGGCATCGAAGCGATCGGCTGTGAATTGATCCCCACCGTGTGGGCATTGGGGAAGATGAATATCCTCCAATCCCGGCAGAAGGTGACGCTGCGGTTTCAGAACATCCTCCACTGCGATCTTCAGGACGCGGACTGCGTGTTCCTCTATCTGATTCCCAGTCTGATGGAGAAGCTCAAAGAAAAATTCGATCAGGAACTTCGTCCCGGTACACGCGTTGTCGCGTACGTGTTTAAAATTCCCGGGAAGCAACCGGAACACGAAGTGAAAGTTCCGTGGATGGGGAGTGAGAGGGCGGTGCGGGTCTACAAATGGTGATCACCATCCCACTGCCGCAAAGGGCACCTTTGCCAACATACTCGCGGTCCCCGTAATCCACTCCGCCGCTCCATACCCCGCAAATCCTACGAGCTGCCCGAGCGGGAACCACACAATGCTTGCGATCGTCCCCAGAAATCCAAAGAGCATCGCAATTGGAACGAGCGGCGCTGCAAGGATATTGCTGAGCGGTGCAATCAGCGAAACACGGCCGAACGTGAGGATACTTACCGGAAGCGTCGTGATCTGCGCGGCAAGTGTCATCGCGAGACTGTCTCGGAGGCCGAGCGTTTCGGGAATTTTGGAGAATGCTTTCTGAAATCGCGGGCCAATCTCCGTCACGCCGATCACGGCGGCGAACGATAATTGAAATCCCGCGTCCCACCAGAGCTGCTCCGGCTTCCAGAGCGTCATGAAGAAGGCCGTCCACAGGATCGCAAGACGTGTATCGCGGATGCGACCGAGTTCGAGAGCGGTCAGCCCCAGGATTCCCATCACCGAAGCGCGGACAACCGATGCCGAAGCACCCACAAAGAGCGTGAAGAGCGCGATGGCGATCACTTGCGGAAAAAATCGCCACTTGAGCGGCAGCCAGAAGAGGAGTCCGCCGAGAATGCCGATGATGATCGTCACGTTCGTCCCGGAGATCGCCACAAGATGTGTGAGGCCGGTTGTCGCAAAATCATCGAGCACGCGTTTGTTGAACCCCCGCCGTTCCCCAGTAAGAAGTCCGGTGATGAGTGCCGCTTCGGGCTCGGGAAAGAGGAGGTTGATGCGGGATTCGAACCAGATTTTGGACGACTGCAGCATCCTGCGTAGGCGGAGGGGTAGGGGCATTGCATGCAATGCCCCTACAGATACAGGGGATAGTTTTGCCCGTTTCAGAATCGTCGAAATTCCCTGCAGCCGGAGATACTGGCCGTAATCGAAATCTTCGGAGTTCTTGGGAAGTTCCAGCATTCCTTCCGCGCGGATGCGATCTCCAATGTGGTACTCCGGCCAGCCGCCGTAGTCTTCTATGAGCACAGAACCGCTTACAGGGATCAATGTTCCCGAGCTATCCATCGCTTCGACGCGCACGGGGTAGAGTGCAGCGGGAGGTTTGCCGGATGGACCTCCCGTGACAGTACCGAGGAGGGTGATGTTCTGCGCGGTGTATTGAGGAAGAGTTTGTGCTTGGAATTTCTTGTGGGCATGGGAGACGGTCCATAAGGAGAGAGCGATGCTGAGTGCGATTACCAGACAGGGGCCGGTGCAATGGCGGCGAATACTGAGACCAAGGAGACCGACGAGTCCGAAGAGGACGAGGACTGTCCAGATCCACAGAGGATAGGAGGCCAGTTGCCACCATTGCAGAAGGAACGTCGCAAAAAGAAATGTGCCGATGAAGAGGGAGGCGATAAAGGAAGGACGCATGAAAATCCGAAATGCAGTGCTGTGTCACTCTGAGTAGCGCCGCCAGTCTGGTTCGATACGCCCTCGCTATCGCTCGGGCTACTCACCATGACATGGCGGCGCGCCTGTCCTGAGCTTGTCGAAGGGTATCGAAGAGCGACACAGTGCTTTCTAAGCATTCCTTTTTAGCTTTGCCAAAGCGATCCACTCTTCAATTGATAAAGTCTGCGGTCTCCGTTTTTCGTCTATCCCTAGCGAAGAAAGGCGTTCCATGAGCTCGGGGAACGGGCCGAAGGTATTGCGCAGCATCTTCCGCTTTTGGCCGAAGCCGATCTTTACCATTCGGAAGACCTCCTCAATGGTCTCCCGGCCTGCCAGAGGCGCATCGAAGCAGTCGATCTGGAGCACTGCGGAGTCCACGGCCGGCGGGGGAAGGAAGCAGCCCGGCGGAACTTTTCGGATGATGCGAGGTTTCCCGAAGAGGCCAACGAGGATCGTAAGGAGTCCGCGGTCTTCTGCATCACAGATCTTCTCCGCGACTTCGCGTTGGATCAAAAGGGTCAGCGAATCCGGATGCACGGGGGACTCCAGAAATACATGGCGCAGGAGAGGGGAGGTGATGTGGTAGGGAATATTGGCGACGACGCGGTACTTCTCCGAAGGCATGGGAATGTGGAGGGCGTTGCCCTGGACCACGACGAGCTTCTCAGCTTCTTGGCTGCTCAGCTGCTCAGAAGTAAATATTTTGAGCAGCGGGATCATTCTCTCGTCCAACTCGATTGCCGTCACTTTGGCTGTGCGCTTGAGGAGTTCTGCCGTGAGCACGCCGATGCCTGGTCCGATTTCGACCACATGATCTGTAGGCTCTATCCCAGCCGCTTCAACGATACTGCGGAGAACCTCCTCGTCGATTAGAAAATGTTGCCCAAGATCGGTATTGAGTCGTATTCCGTGGCGCCGAAGGAATTCACGAACTTCTGGCATAGGGGGCGTTTCCTTGACTTTACTCTGTTCTTAATTAAAATCACGGTGTTCATGGTCTACTCGACTCTCAACTACGGCGCTTACACCTTTAGCTTTACGGCGGAAGGCGTTTGCGTGCGTGACTGAGAACAGAAGAAAGTCACTCAAGCGCCTTCCCAGCCGGAAGGTGTTTTTGTATCGTTTCCAACTTCATTTCCATGGCCAACCGCATCGTTCAACCACTACCGCCTGCCGAAGAAATCGTGCAGAAGTATCCCATCACTCCGGAGCATCACGTGCCGGAGCGCAGGCATATGATTGAGGAGATTCTTGCCGGGCGCGACAAGCGTCTTATGGTGATCGCCGGTCTCTGTTCCGCGTACCCCTTCGATACCGTACGGGAATATGCAGACCGACTCGCTCGTCTGCAGGAAGACATCGAAGAGAGGATTTTGCTTGTTCTCCGAACATATATTCAAAAACCGAGGACGACGGTGGGCTGGCCGGGACCACTGAACCAACCTGATCCACTGGCCCCGCCGGATATTATCCGTGGGATTCATGAATGTCGGCGGATGATGTGCGATACGGCGCTTAAATTGCCGATTGCAGATGAAATGCTTTTCACACACAACGGTCCATATTTTGATGATGCTCTGAGCTATCTCGCTCTTGGTGCGCGGAGCGCCGAAGACATGGAGCATCGTTATGTCGCATCCGGTCTCGATGTCCCGGTGGGAGTAAAAAACCCCACAAGTGGAGATATTGAAATCGGTGTGAACGGAGTCCTTGCTGTTCAGGCTCCGCATACATTTGCACTGCATAGAAATCAGGTGGAGACCACAGGAAACCCCTATGCGCATTTGATACTCCGAGGAGGTAGAGATGGTAGCAATTATGGTCCGCGTTCCATCGCCAAGGCCGACAAGCTATTGAAAGCAGCTAAGGTTATCAATCCTGCGATTATCGTGGATGCAAGCCACGATAATTCCATGAATGGAGAAGGCAAAGATCCTCTTCTTCAGGAAGATGTATTGATTGCCGTCATGCATGGCATGATCCGCGAACGTGAGGAATACAATAACGTGCGTGGTTTCATGGTTGAATCCAATATTAAGGCAGGGAAGCAGCCTATTACACTAGGCATGGATCCTCATGTTTCCATCACGGATGCTTGCCTCGGTTGGGAGGACACGCGCCGCATATTGCTCGATGCAGCCGGAAAGCTGTAGCTCTTGCATTCCCCCTATTTCCTGATACAGTAACCGTAATGTTTCTTCAGGCAACACTGCCGGTGCCCTTTACCCCGCCGCGCGCGGGAAGGTGCCTGGCTGCCTGAAGATCAAATGATCAAAAGGGCAGAGACGCCTTCCCGAGTAGAGGAGGGGTTTTATCTGCTTTTCTTTTCTTCCTATGAGTCTCTCCGAACTCCATCAGACAGGACATTCCCAAAATGCCGCTCCTGGTGAGGGGCTGGCACAATTCGGCAACACCGTTGCATCCTTAAAAAATCTTCGCGGTGCTGAAGCAGCTATCAGGAAAATGTGTGTGCGTTGGTGTGGCATGCGCATGGAAGATATGGATACTTCGTCTGATGAAGAGCTTATTTTGTTGCTTCGTAAGCAAGCAGATCAAGCAGGGCGACGTTTGGGTAAAATGCAGGATCATGTGCAAAAACTTGTACGTGATT
Source organism: Candidatus Peribacteria bacterium RIFCSPHIGHO2_01_FULL_55_13 (assembly GCA_001788925.1). Taxonomy (GTDB): domain Bacteria; phylum Patescibacteriota; class Gracilibacteria; order Peribacterales; family Peribacteraceae; genus 2-12-FULL-55-11. Next base: position 22,421 of record MFXS01000041.1, on the reverse strand, counting down.
TGAAGAAGGCTTCCACACCATCAGAGTGGGAATAATACGTAAGAAACCTTCTATACCTTCGTCTTCTCCTTCGCAGTCTTTGCGCTATTCTCTCTTTACCTATGGACCACCTTTCTTTTCGCCGACTTCTTTCCGCCACCACCGTGACGGCCAGCTTACTGAGCGCTGTTCCCGCCCATGCGTGGACGCTTCAGAGTATCGAACAGATGAGGGGAATCACCCCGACACTCGTGCGCACCGGTAGTCCGGTGATCTCCAAAGCGCGTTCCTCGGTCGCATCGCACCCTTCGCGCCGTGCTCTTCGGGCCGCGGTGGCCAGGCGCAACCGCAGATTGTCTTCCATCTCACGTTCCTCGGCGTCTTCTTCCCGCTCTTCGGTTTCCTCGGTATCCGGCGTCCGCGATCCGTATCCGGATGTGTCGCTCGGTGGACGCATCGTGCTGTTGGGGGGAACGTCTCCTGTGCTCGGGTCCGTGAAGGCCTTCAGCAATACGGAGCCGCTGCGCGCCACCACCATCACGGTGACGCTGGACACCGCTGTGCACTCCGTCGACCAGCTTCTGATCTACGACCACGACGCATGGCTTTTGGGCTCCGCACGCTTGGATTCGTCTGTCAGCGGCGGAAAGACGTACGTGCTGAATCTCAAGACGAAAAACATCGTCGTTCCACATCGCGAGGATTACTCCTTCTATATCCGGGCTGTCCTCAAGAACCGCGATGCCGGCGGGGTGAGCGCCGAACTCCTCACAGCTGCTTCCGTGTCGCTGGAAGGAAGCGGCGTGTGGAGCAACCGGAGCTACACGCAATCCCTGACGGGCACCTTCAGCACGCACCAAATCGCGCGTTCGGTGATCACTTCCATCATGAATGGCGGTCCCACGAACGAACCTCTGCTTTCCGGTAGCGACCGCGAAATCGGCAAGTTCCGTTTCATGGGGGTCCGGGGTGACGGCAGCGCCGACCTGCGGCTCACGGAGCTTCGTTTCACGCTTTCCCAGACGGGAAATGTCAGCCTCAGCAACGCCGAAATCATCGCCGATGGCAGCAGCGACCGAAGCAGCTGCACTATTTCCTCTTCGACCATCACGTGTCCGCTTTCCGCTTCTTTTGGATCACTCAGTAGCGGTCCGCGCAGGCTTACGTTGCTTGCGGATATCGCCATTAGCAACACGGGCAACCGCGCATCACTCCAGGTCAGCCTCAATGAACCCGGTACGACCACGTCCGCTGGAGCTATCCAATGGACGGACGGATCGACGACTTTCGATTGGGTGGGGGCTGATGCACCGGTGATACGGGGGACGTATTATTCGTATTAATTCCCGTGAAACTCCTCCACCCCTACCCCCTCCTCCACAGGAGGAGGGGGATGTTTGTTGTTTTGTTTGCATGCAAAAACTTTAGTGTGTGGAATTTCATCATGCTCTTGTCTTGAGCTCCCCTTCCTCCCGTGGAGGAAGGGGTCGGGGGATGGAGGAATTACAACCTCTTCAACGGCGCAATACTCAACGCCAGCGTCTTCTCTTTTCCCGAATCAAACCGGACGGTGGCGATGTCGCCACGCAGCGCGATGACGGTTCCTTCGCCGAAAACGGAATGGGAGACGCGCGCGCCGATTTCGAGCGTTTCCTGGTTTTCATCTTCGGCCGCGAAGGAAAGATCCTGATTGAATTCCACATGCACCTCGTTCTGGCGGAAGGGTTCCAGACGGGTGCGCCGCGGTTCATTCTCCGCCATTGTGCGCGAAGACCAGGCGAAGGCGCTTAAGATGTCGTCGCTGCGGCGTTCGGTCACGCTTTCGGGGAGATCATCCAGGAAGCGGCTTCCCGCATTTGACCGGGTCTCGCCCCAGAGCATGCGGCTTCGGGTAAGCAGCAGCCGCAGATGTGTTTTCGCCCGCGTCATTCCCACGTACATGATGCGCCGCTCCTCTTCGAGCTGCTCCGGATCAAAGCTGGAGGAGCTGTGCGGGAAGATGCCCTCCTCGCAGCCGGCGATCGTCACCGCTTCGAACTCGAGTCCTTTACAAAGGTGGAGGGTCATCAATGTCAGCGCGTCGTCTTTCGTATCGTTGAGTTTATCCACTTCCGAAACCAGGCTCGCTTCCTCCAGGAAACTCAGAAGCGACGTCTGCGGGTCGAGCTGATCATATTTCCGCATGACAGAGAGCAATTCTTCGATGTTGCTCCAGCGGTCTTCGCCTTCATCCGTGTCGTCGCGTAGCCATTTTTCCATTCCGATCGTATCGAGCAGCCAGCGTGTGAGATCTGTCACCGGTATGCGTTCGGCCTTGAGCTTGGCCTGCACAATCAGATCCGCGAATTTCTGCAAACGCGCAGCGGTCGCCTCCGGCAACGCGGGGATCTCGTTTGCCCGCTGCAGCGCTTCCCACAAAATGATCGACTGGTCGCGGCAGAAAGCCTGCAAATGTTCGAGCGTCGTCCCGCCAATCTTGCGACTGGGGACATTGATGACCCTGAGCAGCGATAGCGAGTCGCCGGGATTCAGAATCACATGCAGATAGGCGAGCACGTCTTTGATTTCGCGCCTCAGGTAGAACTTCGTCCCGCCGATGATGCGGTAGGGGATGCCGGAGCGCATGCACGCTTCTTCAAAGAGGCGCGACTGTGCGTTGGTGCGATAGAGGATCACCTGCTCGTTGAGGCGCATGCCTTCTCCTCGGTGTTTGAGTGCCGTTCGTACGGCGTCATCGGCCTCCGCGCGCTCGTCGTGTACTTCGTTGACGATTACCTTCGGCCCTTCGGTGCGGTCCGTCCACATTTTCTTTTCGGGCCTGCTCGGATTTGCCTCGATCACGGCGTCCGCCGCAGTCAGAATCATCTGGGTGGAGCGGTAGTTGCGGTCCAGTGTGTGCTGCACCGCAGCGGGGTAATCCTTTTTAAACTCCAGGATGTTGCGGATGTCCGCGCCGCGGAAGGCGTAGATGGACTGATCGGGGTCGCCGATCACACAAAGGTTGCCGTGCCCCTTGGCGAGCATCGTCACGAAGAGATACTGCGCGTGGTTCGTGTCCTGATACTCGTCGATCAGAAGATATCGCCACGTTTTCTGGTAACGCTCAAGAACCTTTGGGGCTTCATGGAACAGGCGGACGGTTTCGAGCAAGAGGTCGTCGAAGTCGAGAGCGTTATTGGTCCGCAATGCTTTTTCGTAGTGCGCATAGGCATTGATCACGAGTTGCATCTTGGCACTTGTTGCCTGGAGCTTCGCCTCCGCAGGGCTTACTGCTTCGGACTTGAACCGTCCGATATAGCTCAGTGCCGCGCGCGCCTTGAGTTCGGACTCGTCGACCTTCATTTCTTTGAGGATTTCTTTCACCAGCTTCTCCTGATCATCGCCGTCGTAGATCACAAAGCTTCGGTCGCGGCCCAGATGCTCGATATCGCGGCGCAGTATCCTCGCGCAGACGCTGTGGAAGGTTCCCATGGTCGGTAATTTCGCACCCCCACTCATTCCGAATTCCGCATTCCGCATTCCGAATTCCTCCGGTGCTGTTATCTGAAGCAGATTTCTGACTCTTTCTTTCATCTCATTGGCCGCTTTGTTGGTGAACGTCACCGCAAGAATCTGCCAGGGCTCCACGCCTTTGCTGATGAGAAACGCAATGCGGTGCGTGAGGGCCCGTGTTTTCCCCGAACCCGCTCCGGCAAGAATAAACGAAGGTCCTTCCGTCTGAAGAACCGCTTCACGCTGGGCTTCGTTGAGAGGGGAGAGGATGGGGTCAGTAGTCACGTGGTTATCGTAACGTATACGCCATCACTTGGCAGAGAGATTCTTCTCTGCATTACAATAATTCTTCCAAATATAATCGCAGCTCCCTTGTTGTTTTTTCTATGCCATTCGCATCATAACAATACGCTGCGGCTGCTATGTTCACCCGATCTGGAAGTTGTGCGATGATTCTCGATCCTTCGTTCCATACATAGAGACCATTGGTTTCATCTGGTTCGCGCGTCGGAATTTCCAGAGGATGAATTCGTCGTGGTTCGTCTTCGGGTCGGGGTGAGAAACCATTAGGTGCCATAGAATCTTGGGAAGAAAACAAAAACCCCCGCTTGTGCGAGGGCTGAAGAGTACGGTTCAGAGGCCTCGCTAGCTGCGGGTAAGGACGACGAGGCTGACGATGGATGCGAACAAGGTCATTTGTGTCGGGAGTCTAACGAGGAAGAAATCTCTGTCAACTTCTTTCGACTTACTTTCTCAAAGACTTCGTCCGCTCCCTCAATCGGCAGGCTCTGTTCAGTTCTGAGCTCCTCAATCTTCGTCAATTTCCGGTCGAGCATGTTCACGCGTGTACCCGTGAGTTCTTCGTAGCCTTTGTGCACCTGGTCGAAGCGTGATTGCACCGTAATCATCTGATCTTTGAACTTTTCCCATTGCTGCTTGAAGCCGCTGAAGAGCGTCAGCATTTCTTTGGATTTGATCTCCACGGAGAAGCTATCGATGGACTGCCGGATGACGGCGAGGATGGCGTAGAGGGTCATCGGAGAGCAGAGGATCGTCTTTCCGCGCATGGCGTGGTCCAGAATCTCCGGGTCGATCTCGTTGATGAACGTGTAAATCTGTTCGTTCGGGACAAAGAGGAGCACGTAGTCCACGGTCTGATCCTCCGGATTGATGTAGTCGCGGGTCTGCACTTCCTTGATACGGCGCTTCACATCCGCGAGGAACTCTTTCTTGGCTTTCTCGCGCTCGGCTTCCGTCGTTGCTTCCACGAAGACCTGATAATTATTGAATGGGAACTTCACATCCATGTTGAGTTTGAGGTTTTTGGGGAGCATGAAGGTGAAATCGGGGCGCGATCCCGCAGCAAGCTTCGTCTGCTTCACGTAGTTCACGCCTTCGATGAGGCCCGAGAGCCGCAGCACGTCCTCGGCCATCCGCTCGCCCCATTGGCCACGGTTGCTGTTGCTGCTGAGGGCGTTTTTCAGGCTGCCCGTGGTATCCGTCAGTTCGCGGATCACTTTTGCCGCGCTTTCCAGACGCGCATCGACCTTCGTATTCTTGTCGCCCAGATCCTGAATCAGACGTTCTACTTTATTGAGATCGTCTTTCATGTGCCTGAGCGTCCCGTCAATCAGCTCCTTCTTTCCGGAGAGTTTGGTCTCAGCAAGCTGCAGAATCTTCTCCGTCTGCTTGCTCACGACCTGCGAGGAAAGACTCTCGGCCATGGCCTCCACATCCTTCATGTTGTTTTTCAGGAGAAACTTGCTCGCCGCGACTCCGGCGATAAGTCCGATGACGAGGCCAATGATGAGAGAAAGGGGATCCATCGAGAGGGATACTAAGGGCTTGTCCCGAGCGTACGCGAGGGGTGTACGTCTGTACACCGGCATCCCTTGCCTCAGTTTCATTTTTATTCTGTATATACCTTGCTGCAGGACGATTTCCGATTACAATAGGCCCGTAGCTCTCCTGGGTGCGGACATCGCCTCGGGTGGAGCTGCGTGGAACTTTCCGCACGTTTTTTACCTAATCCCCGCTGCCCCATGACTCTCAAGCGCACAGACAAGAAACGTCTCATTACCAAGCACCGCACACATGCAAAAGACACTGGATCTCCTCCAGTGCAGGTTGCGATTCTCAGTAAGGAGATTGGGAAGCTCACGGAGCATCTTCAGGAACACAAGAAAGATCACTCCGCTCGCCGCGGACTCCTTGGCAAAGTGGCAAAGCGCCGCACGCTTCTGAATTACCTCCGGATGAACAAGCCGGATGAGTATCAGGAGACGCTGGAGAAGAATAAACTCAAGAAGTAGGTTTATTGGGTTTTGTGGGTTTGGTGAGTTTGTTGGGTTGTACCGTCGTAGTGGTATACTGGTACGCGATGCGCACGTCCGATCCCCATCAGCAGGAGCTCTACCGCCTCTTTGCGGTTGTCGACACTCCCAAGGAAGCTGAGATGCTTCTGCAGGACCTTCTGACGCCCCAGGAATTGGCGAGCCTTTCGGAGCGGTGGCAACTCATTCAGAAACTTCATGCGGGGGAGCCGCAGCGCGACATCGCGCAGGATCTGGGAGTGAGCATCAGTAAAATTACCCGGGGATCGAGAATGCTGCAGTACGGGAGCGGGGGATTTGAGTATTTCCTGAAGAAGCTTGGAGTGAGTAAAAGGAAGATGCGGTTACATCATGCTTCTTCATGATTCTCCATCTGACGGCTATATACTCGTTCCGGAACAGATTACTGTCCCAGCATCATCGCCGGATGCTTCTCCGGTGTCCAATGCAGTACCGAATCTCACGCTTGCAATCCGCGAGCCCACGGAGACATTACTACCGAACCAAGTGCAAAGTGCGGAGCATGTGCGTCGGTGGACTTCGGACCAGATTGATCGGGGACATTTTGGTCTACTCTACCATCCCATTACAGGCAATTGCATTGTAGGCACACGGTTTGATGAGGCACGTCACTGCCATGTCGTGGAACATCAGTATTCTGGTTGGGGGGAAAACACTGCGGAGTCGGAACAGCTTTCTCGCATCGGCGATGGCAAGGACCATGCGGAGTCCGATTTTCCGTTGCCGCATTGGAAGTTTCACTGGCAAACACGACAGCCGCTTCAGAAATAACTTGACAACGCGTTTGTCACAATGTACATTTGTTCCGGTACATCAGTACACATGATTTATGCACTTTCCCCCGTCGGCGCTTGGCGGCGTTCCACACACGAGTGGAGCGCCCTGGAGATTGTGTCGAATTGAAGAATGAAGTCTGTAGTGCGCTCTGCTCATGTGAGTAGGGTTGATTCGCTTTTGCGAGTCTGGCTGCAGATCATTCACAGCACCGACAAGGAGAAGATCGATCATGAACTTTTTAAGAGCCTATACGGCGAAGCAGCTTAATCGCGGGGAGGGGATGACGTTTCATCCTCTCAGTGGGGAACGCCTGAGTGCGTTGGAATTTTGCAGACATGGGCAACGATGGTGTCGCTGTATTCCTATCCTTCCTATGGGTTGGGGTGAGACGGAGTATCGCTATGATCATCTGCGTTGCATCACGGGAGGTCGGAAGAAATATGAAGCGGGAGACCCCTATCCCCGTCTTTGGTTATTTGATCCGTTTACTGGAGAATTTTTAAGGAGAGAGTAGATGAAAAAACGAGTATTGCCATTCAGCTTTACGGCTGATGAGATGGATCGAGCATGCGGCATGCAATACCATCCTATGGGTGGTCTCCCATACAGAATAATTAGTGTGGGTACTTCCTGCCCTAAAGCAGTTTACGAAATGTATGGTATCCACAGACACATAGCAGGCGAATATCTAGAAGAGGAGAAATGCTACGAACATAAGTGGGGTTTTCTAAGTAGAAGATGGATATTGCCACGTATCGGTGACGGTAAGAGACATCGTTGTGGAGTTTCGTACCCAAAGCACTGGCTGAATGATCCATTTACAGGTGAGATACTGAGCAAAGCCTCCGTTGCTGCAAGGTTAGCACGTTACTTTTCCGTCCATAAAGTACTGATACTGCCAATGTTTCCCAAGATGCATTACGCCGAAAGCGAGTTTAGGAGTCCTGAATATTATCAGACGAGTCTTTACGAATTGTATGAAGACTACATTCTTGCTTCGGAACAAACGCAGTTAGTTTTTTTGCAGACATTTGGAAAACTAATTGCGTCTTTGTGATCAACACCTCTGCTCCTTGAGATCTGCAGTCTGCCCCTTTCCCCGAGTTTTCGGTGGAAAGGGGCTTTTTATGTAATGGATGAGTGTATACTCTCCCCAGTTCCTTCCCTCCGCCGATCTCTTCTTACTCCTCCCCTTGGGTTTACGTTGGAGTTTCCTCGTATGTCTGCTTCGACAAGCTCAGCATGACATGATCGGAGACTGCAATGTGAATCCATCCGAGGAATGAGGAGTACGCATGAGCGGAAGGGTATTTCCTTCCTCTTCTTTTTATGTCTACATCATCATCGGCGATTGCGCCGAACAAAGAGTTCGCTTTGATGCTCGGGGATGCCCCGCTCATCGTCCGTACCGGCATGCTTGCAAACCAGGCGAATGCCACGGTGCTTTGCCAGATGGGCGACACCGTCGTCATGGGTAACGTCACGCTTTCGGCCAAGGCACGCGCCGGGGTCGATTTCCTGCCGTTGCAGGTTGTGTTCCAGGAAAAGTTCTACGCCGGAGGCAAGATCGCCGGGAGCCGCTTCCGCAAGCGCGAAGGCAGGCCGAGCGACAACTTCGTCCTCACGGCTCGTGTCGTCGATCGCGGTCTTCGCCCGATGATCCTCAAGCACATCCGCAATGACATTCAGGTCTTTTGCACGGTGCTCAGCTACGACTTTGAGAATGAATACGATGTCGCCGGCGCAAACGCCGCGAACTTGGCCGCCGCCATTTCCGATTGTCCGTGCGACGGGCCGATTGCGTCTGTCCGCGTGGGGCTCATCGGAGGCGAGCTGGTCTTGAACCCCAGCCGCGAGGCGATGCTCAAATCCGAACTCGATCTCTTTCTTACAGCATCTCTCGATCGCGTCGTGATGATCGAAGCCGGAGCGAACCAGGTGCCCGAAGAGGAGATCCTCCGCGCCATCGAATTTGGCAAGAAGTGGGCGCAGAAGATCGCAAAGTTCTTCGCCGATATCCAGAAAGAAGTTGGCAAGACCAAACGCGAGTTCGATGCTCCGTATGAGCACAAAGAGGCGTATGAATTCCTGAAGGGCTGGACGCTTCCGGTCATCAACAAAGCGATCAAAGAAACGCTTCCCAAACTGGAACGCCGGGCGATCTTTACCAAGCTCATGGAGGAAGCAGGGGAGAAGCTCACAGAGCAAGTGGATAGTGGAAAGCTGAAAGTGGAAAACGATGAGGAGAAGGAGAAGCTCGTCGGCTACGGATCGGCAATGGTCGACAAGATCGTGAAGAACGAGATGCGCAGACTCGTATTAGAGGAGGGCCTCCGCATGAGCAGCCGCACATTCGATCAGATCCGCGCGATCGGTTCCATCATCGACATTCTCCCGAACCGCGTACACGGTTCAGCGCTCTTCCAGCGCGGTGAAACACAGGGCCTTACCACCTGTACACTCGGCGGTCCCGGCGACAAGCAGCTCAGCGAAGGCATGGTAGGGGAATCGGAGCTTCGCTACATGCATCACTACAACTTCCCGCCGTTCTCCGTGGGAGAGACTTCGAATCGTCTTTTCGTGGGTAACCGCGAAATCGGCCATGGCAACCTTGCGCAGCGCGCATTGGAGCCGGTACTCCCGAAAGAGGAAGACTTCCCGTACACCATCCGCACGGTCACCGAAATTCTGGAAAGTAACGGCAGCTCCTCGATGGCTGCAACGTGTGGATCAACCTTGGCACTGATGGCCGCCGGCGTTCCAATTTCCGCTCCTGTTGCCGGTATCGCCCTTGGGCTTATCTCCGATGAAGAGAAAGGCAAATACATCATCCTCTCCGATCTTCAGGATGAAGAGGATTTCGGCGGCGACATGGACTTCAAAGTCGGAGGAACGGCGAAGGGCGTCACCGCCATCCAGATGGATATCAAGATCAAAGGTCTCCCTGACAGCGTCTTTAAAGAAGCCCTCGAGCGCTCCAAGACCGGCCGCGCATCCATCCTCAAAACAATGCTTGCAGCCATCGCCGAGCCTCGTAAGGAGCTCTCGCCGTACGCACCGCGTATCGAGACGATCCAGGTGAATCCGGAGGATATCCGCCTCGTCATCGGCAAGGGTGGAGAGACGATCCAGAAGATCACGAAGGAACTCGGCGTGGAGATCGATATTGAAGACAGCGGCCTCGTCTTCGTGACCTCCGTGAACGGCGAAGCCATGATCAAGGCCAAGGAATGGATCCTCGGCATCGTCGCCAAGCCCGTCGTGGGCACCATCTACGACTGCACAGTCGTCCGCATCATCGCGGGCGTCGGCGCCATCGTGGAATTCCTCCGCGGCAAGGACGGCATGATCCATATCTCCGAGCTTCAGTGGAAGCGCACAGACCAGGTGGAAGACGTCCTCACGGTCGGTCAGAAAGTGCAGGCCAAGTGCATCGAGTACGATGCCGTCGAAGGAAAGACCCGTCTCTCCCTCAAGCAAATGCAGGAACGCCCTGCAGGAACTCCAGAAGGGTTCAATGACAGCCCGCGTGGCCCGCGCCCCGGAGGATTCGCTGGCGGAGGACGCGGTGGACCGCCAAGGGGAGGGGGATTTAGACGGTAAACATACGAAAAACATGATTGTGGATGTAGAGACGCACCTGTGGTGCGTCTCTTTGGTAGGTGGAGACGTACCAAAGGTACGTCTCTACGCGGCCACGTTCACCATCCTCTGATGAATCTTCCCGCTTTCCCCCAAAATATCTTCAAACGCTTCGTGCTGCGTGTACGGGGAATTGTTCTTCCAGTCCGGCGTGATTGCATGAACAAGCGTCACAAGAGACAGGAGTTCACTTACGCTCGCACTATCCGCGATCCAATCGATCCCCACGCGTGCGAACACATCGATCAACTGGTTGATGCGGTGCAGCGTGCGATGCACGGCTTCCTGCAGGAGCTGTTCACGGCGTTCGTCGATCGTATAAAGATCGCCGTCGCCGCGGTAGAAATCCGGGATTTCAGCAATGATCGACTGTGCCTGCTTGTAGGCGACTGCGAGATTTTCCCAGTGCTCCTCGTCGATCTTCTTGAGCGCTTCCGCCTGTGCCATGATGTGGTCGAAATCCTTACGGACGATGTAGAGGCCTTCTCTCGTATTGCGGAAGACATCTTCCAGCGTCAATTTATGCATCTGCCGGATGGCCATCTCCTGTTTGTTCGAGACGAGCTTGCTGATACAGAGTCCGAACACAAAGAACGCGAAGACACTTTGCACGGCTGCGAGGACTTTGCTGAAGCCTTGGGGAATGATGTCGCCGTATCCCACCGTGGTCGATGTAATGACGCTGAAATAGATGCTGTCGCCCAGGCTCTTCCAGAGCGATTCGGAGCCGATCGGCGTGGGCGCTTGCGTGGGCATCCACTGCCCGAGACCGAAATACATTGCCGCAAACGCGAGTACGAGTCCGCCCCACAAAATGCCGAAAGCGGAGTAGGGGAGCTGGAGGATTTTCTCGATGATGAGGGAGTGACGGCGGAGGGGCATTTCTGAATAGTATAGCATTATTTTGGCTTGCTGTCCTCTTTCTTTGGAGCAGCAGGTGGGGTGGGTTTTGTAGGTTCGTTGGATTCGTTGTGTTCGGTGGGTTTATTGGGTTTGTTGGGTTCAGTGGGTTTCGTATGCTTAGCAGGTGTCGCCATTTTTTGGCTGTCTGTCTTGTAAAAGCCCTTCCCCTTGAACTGGATCACCGGTGGCGCGATCTGCTTTTCGGTCTTTTTCGATCCGCAGGCAGGGCACTTCGGATGCTCGGTGCTCCCGAATGGGCGGGAGAATTCAAACGTAGAGTTGCAGGCGGTGCAGAGGAAATCGAACGTGGGCATGGGGAAACCGTAGCGGAAAGTTGCGATCTCTACGAGATTGCTGCGGGTTCTTTCTTCTACGAAAAAGATCGAAAGACATTCCTCACGGCAAAATAGCTGATTGCTGCGACACCTGCAATCGTAGCCACAGCAAGAACAGCAGGGCTCGCCAGAAAATTCCCGGCTGCCTCGAATGTTGCCTCTGCTGCGTGTTCAACAGCCATACTTATGCGTTACCGACGGGAGTGAGCCTGTATCCATCGTTTGGTCTTCCCCCACCAATGAGCTGCAGAGCATCCCGACCAATGGCATCCGGGGCACTAATGAGGGCTTTGATGGCTTTGGGCACCACATTGACGATGCGGCCAATGCCATTATGTACCCATTGGGTTTCCCATACTTCTTGGATCATTGCGCGCGTTTCCGAGGTGATTCCGTCGCGGGGAGCAAGGGCGTACTGCTTGTCGCTGGGGAGATCAATGAGTACGTTTGCCGGACGCGTGATCAGTCGTTGGATCTTTGCCCCGAAATAGCCAACAGCTCCGCGAATCATACCGAGGGTATCGGTTGCATCAGGATTCCCTGCGGTGTCCTTCGCGATCAGTTCGCCAGTCTTCGAAATGACATTTGAGCGAAACATTGTAATGAGATTCTACAACTCTTCCGCCGATCTGTTGAGCAGATTCTCCTCTTTTTTCTTGCGCCCTTTGACCATAGTGCGGTAAAAAGTCGCGGCTTCGAAAGAAGTTTCCTGCTCTTTCCTTTCTTCGATGGCCGCGCCCGCAAGGGTAGCGGCCGTTTTTTGATGCATGGAAGAGAAACCTACGGTTTCTCTCCCATGAGCCCTCTTTTCCCTTAGTGGAGCGCCTCCAGCGCGGGGCCCGCGAGACCCGCGCTTCGGCGGCTTATTAGATTGGTGCATCTTTAAACGCTACACTGCGCTGGCTCCATGCTTCCCAAAGCCTACGACCCATCGTCCGTCGAAGACTCCATCTATACGAAGTGGGAGGAGTCCGGTGCGTTTCGCCCGGAAAGCTGCGACCCGAAGGGGGAGCCGTTTACGATCTCCATGCCGCCGCCCAATGCCACGGGGCAGCTGCATCTCGGCCATGCGGTGATGCTGGCGCTCGAAGACATCTTCATCCGATTTCAGCGTATGCGGGGCAAGAAGGCCCTATGGGTGCCCGGCACCGACCACGCAGCCATCGCCACGGAGAACGTCGTGATCAAGCTACTCAAAGACGGGGGCATGCGCGATCCGCGTAAAGAGCTCGGCCGCGAGGCGCTCATCGCGGAGATCGCGAAGTTCGTGGAGAAAAGTAAAGCTACCATTCGTTCCCAGGTGCGGAAAATGGGGTCTTCCTGCGACTGGTCCAGAGAGCGCTACACATTTGAGCCGTCACTCAACCGCTGCGTGAACGAAGTCTTCGCGCGGATGTACGGCGACGGCCTCATCTATAGAGGGCACCGCATCGTGAATTGGGATCCGAAGCTCCAGACCACCGTCTCCGATGACGAAGTGGAATACAAAGAGGAAATGAGCTTCTTCTATACGTTCCAATACGGGCCGTTCCAGATCGCCACCGCGCGCCCCGAGACGAAATTCGGCGACAAGTACGTGGTGATGCATCCGGAGGATAAGCGCTACGCCAAGTACAAGCATGGCGAGACCTTCGAGGCCGAGTGGATCAACGGGCCCGTACGGGCGACCGTCATCAAGGACGCATCCATCGATCCGGAATTCGGCACCGGTGTGATGACGATCACGCCGTGGCACGACCACACAGACTTCGCCATCGCCGAGAAGCACGGACTCGAGAAAGAGCAGATCATCGGTTTTGACGGCAAGCTTCTTCCGGTCGCCGGAGAATTCGCCGGGATGAAAATCGACGACGCCCGTCCACTCATTGTCGAAAAACTGAAGAGCAAAGGGTTACTCGTTAAAGTTGACGAGAATTATGTCCATAATAAAGCCGTCAGCCAGCGCGGCGGTGGAGGAATCGAGCCGCAGATTAAATTGCAATGGTTCATCGACGTGAATAAAGAGATGGTGCCGTGGAAAGGAGAGCAGATGAGCCTCAAGCAGATCATGCATTCCGTCGTGCATCACGGCGATATCACGATCATCCCCGAACGCTTCGACAAAACGTATTTCCACTGGATCGATAATCTCCGTGACTGGTGCATCAGCCGCCAGATCTGGTGGGGACACAGGGTACCGGTCTGGTACAAGGACGATGCAATGCAGATTGGAGCAGATTCTCCGGGAAAAGGATGGGAACAGGACGCCGACACTCTCGATACCTGGTTCTCTTCGGCGCTCTGGACGTGGTCCACGCTGATCGATCCCAAAAAAGCGGCCGACCCCGCGTTATCCCTCGAAGAAATTCTGAAGCAGAGCCCCGATTTCCAGATGTTCCATCCCACAAGCGTGATGGAGACCGGCTACGACATCCTTTTCTTCTGGGTCGCGCGCATGATTCTGATGACGACCTATGCGACGGGACAGATTCCGTTCAAGACGGTCTATCTCCACGGTCTCATTCGGACGCGCGACGGGAAAAAAATGAGTAAGTCACATCCGGAAACGATGATCGACCCGCTGGATATGATTCAAAACTACGGCGCAGACGCGCTGCGCCTGTCGATGATCGTCGGACAGAGTCCGGGAGCCGATTCACGGCTCTACGAAGAGAAAATTGCCGGATACCGGAATTTTGTGAACAAGCTCTGGAACGCGTCGCGGTTCGTCCTTCTTCAGTGCGAGCAAGCAGGAGTTGATCCAAAATCCATCACGAAACTTCCAAAAAGTTCGGATCTCTCTCTCGCCGACCGCGCGATGCTCTCGCGACTGCAGACGATCACCAAAAAAGTGACGGAGGGACTCACCGAGTATCGCTTAAGCGAAGCAGGGGACACCCTTTACAGTTTCGTGTGGGACGATTTCTGTGACTGGTATCTGGAACTTTCGAAAGGGAATGCAAACACGGCGGTCCTCGTTCATATTCTGAGAAAAATTCTCCAGCTTTTGCACCCGTACTGCCCCTTTGTGACGGAAGAACTCTGGTCGCAGGTGAAAGCGGAGGATGCCGGCATGCTCATCAGCAAGCCCTGGCCGGAAGTGAAGAAGGAATTGGTGGATACGAAAGCCGAAGAGGCATTCCTGCAGCTGATTTCCGTCATTCAGGCTGTTCGAAAAATCCGCGCAGATCAGGGAATCGAGCCGGGAAAAGAGATCTCCACGATCATCCACACGAAAAAATGGGTGGAACTTCTGGAATCCCAGGAGGGGCACATCCGACGTATGGGAAAAATCAGCAGTCTTACGTTCGATACCGATGCGAAGCCGCATAAGAATGCGGGGAGTGTATTTTTGCCCGAGATTGAAGTGCATGTGCCGCTTGAGGGGGTGATCGATATTGCCGCGGAGCGCAAAACATTGGAGAAGGAGAAGGTGGAATTGGAAAAATATGTGAAAGGCATCGAGGCAAAACTGGGTAATAAAGAATTCGTAGCTCGCGCACCGGAAAAGGTGATTGTGGCCGAGAAGGAAAAACTGGAAACGGGCGCAGAGAAGCTCCGGAAAATCACGGAGCGGCTCAAGATGATTGGCTAAACACATCCCCCACCATCGTCGTCCTCTTCTTTCGCTCTCGCCCCAGTGCCACCACCGGTCCCCGGACCACGGCATCGCGTCCGAATCGGTTGTGGATTTCGTCCAGGGCTTCCTGAATATTTCCTCGGCGATGGGATGCAGCAGGATCTTCAAAGAGCGAGTACTGGTTTCCTCCGGCTGGTGAGAGATTGTAGAGAGCCAGTCCTACCTGCGTGGCCATCCCTCCTTTTTTCCATACTTGGCGGAAGGCGCGGCGCGCGTAGGGCAGCAATTCCTCTTCCGTATCCATGGGGCGGGGGAGGCGGCACTCGGCTCCGGCGTGGTCATACTCCTGGTCGCGCACCCACACGCTCATGTTGCGCGCACTGAGTCCTTCCTTGCGCATACGCATCACGGTCACCGTCATATGTTCCTGTAATTGTCCGTAGACGGCCATTTCGTTGCCAGTTCTCCGGAAGCTCCTGCAGCGCGAAATGGACTTGGGTGGACGTTCGTTCACCTGCAGTGGGTACATCACCGTCCCCAGAAGTTCCTGTTGCAGCTCACCCCCCGGACGCCCGAAGAGGTGTACGACCGTATCCTTTGGAGCGTTGGCAAAATCCCACGCGGTTTTCCAACCGTGTTTTTCGGCATGAATCATTCTTCGCGGGCCCAAACCCGGCACGGCAGCAGCGGGACGATCACGGAGGAATTGAAAATTGAAAATTGAAAATTGAGAATTACGTAAAGGAGTTTCTGGAGAAGTGACAATAGTAATCCCTGCAGGTTTTCGGTATTCGCTGGCCATTTTTGCGATGGTCTTCGTCGGACCGATGCCCACCGAGACACTCAAAGCGAGATGTCGCTGGATCATCATCCGAATATCTTGTGCCCACACAGCAGGATTCTTCGGGATTCCCCCCACAAGAGTGCGAAGATCCAAAAACCATTCGTCCACGGACATCTTTTCCATGTCCGGACACTCGCGCCCTAAGATCTCTTCGATGTGCGCGGATGCCCGGCAGGCTTCGGCGAAGTCGGAGATGCGTTCGACGGCGCCGGGGCAGATCTTGCGTGCGTCGAGAAGCCGCATCCCTGTCTTCACTCCTTTTGCCTTGGCCTCGTAACTTGCGGCAATAACGCAGCCCCCGCCCATCCCTAAGGCGAGGAGGGGTTTTCCCTGGAGGGAAGGATCGCTGCGCACGAGGACGGAAGCGAAGAAGGCGTCGACGTCGATGTGGGCGATCATGGAAATGAATTAGCAATTAGAAATTAGGAATTAGCAATGATCCTTAATCTGGAATATTAATTTCTAATTGCTAGTTCCTAATTGCTAATTTGCTTCTAATACTTTCGCATGATGCCCTTTACGACTCCCGCCACCTGCAGCTCTTCCAGCGCATACATATCGGGATACGCCGGGTTCTCCGCCTGCAGATAATACTTCCCCTTATCTTTCCGCAGCCGTTTCAAGGTGAACTCCCCGTCGAGGATTCCCACGACGATGTCTCCCGCCCGTGGTTCTTTACCCCGCTCCACGATCACGAGGTCACCTTCGAAGATGCCGGCGTCGATCATGCTGTCACCCTTCACTCGAAGCAGGAACGTCTTCGTGCGGTCGCGGATCATGTACTGGTCGAGCGTAACCATCTCTTCCGCCTGCTCTTCTACCGGCGCCGCGAATCCTGCGGCAATGGGCCCGAAGAGGGGAAGAGCGAGAGCGGCCGGACGTTCATCACGCTCCGTCATCTCCGTGAACTTGATGCGCCCGCGGGGATCTTTCTCCAGAAATCCCATCTTGGTGAGCGCCCGTACTACTTTGGCAACGGCGTTCTTGCTGCGGACGCCGAAGGCCACCGCGAGATCGGTCAGTGAAGGGCTGTAGCCCCGTTTCGTCTGGAATTCACGCACGAAACTCAAAACCGTGCGTTGGTGGGGGGTGAGGGTGATCATACGTACACCATCATAGGGTGTCCGTCCGTACACCGTCAAGGGCTTTTATTCCTCGATGACATCCAAATCCTTCAGTGCATTGAGTTCGAGGAACGTAATCGTCCACGCGGTCTGTTTGAAAACTTCGAGGTAGGCAAAGAGGTAACTGGCGAGTCCGATCAAAATCACCGCGATGATGCCGGTGAGGAGCACCGTGAGAGTTGCAGAAAGAAAGAGCGAGAAGAGGAAGGCGAATCCGACGATGAGTGCGGGAAGAAGCAGCGCCATGAGGGCATTGATAAGAATACGCAGCGAAATCACGAAGAGAAGGATGATCAGGAACACGATTTTGCTGAGATGGCTGATCACCATCTTGAAGCTTTTCCCCATGGCGTTGAACGTGGAGACCTTGCGGATGACGACGCTTTCCTCGGCGAAGCTCAGGAGGAATTTCAGCATCATGGAAAAGAGCCACAGGAACCACAGAGCACACAGCAGGAAGATAATCAGGCCCCGGTTCTCGCCGTAGCGCAGGATCAGGGAACTAAAGGTAACGGCCATCGAAACGCTGCTTAATACCAGGGCCTCTTTGAGCACAAACAGCGGGAAAAAGTTGTAGAGCCCCAGCACCAGACCACCCTTCACCTCTTCCTTACGGTAGGACTTGGCGCTTAAGCCGATGATGGCGCCCAGGCACAGGCTCGGCAGGAAGATTTCGATGACGAACATCACCAGGAAGATGATGATGATGGTGGCGAAGACTTCCACGGGGAGATATGCATAGAGCATCTCTTCAATCTCAAAGAGACCGACCGTATTACCGACGATGATGAAGCTCCAGAAGAAGTAGATCTGATACAGGAGAACCTTCAGATGGAGCATCGTCTCGAAAAACGAGCCCACGTATCCCCATGCGCGGATGCCCCGTTCCTTCTTGGTAATGGCCCAGGCTTTGGCGATGATCTCTCGAGGTGTCATAGGGAAGATTGGGATCAGGATACAGGAAATCGGGACAAGACGATTGGCGATTTACGATTTACACATTTACGATTTACAGCCGAAAGCAGAAAATCGTAAATCATCAATCGTCAATCATAAATCGTCTACTGCGCAGGCAGGAGATCCTGCATCGGCTGATACGTATAATCTTTTCCCAGCACGATCGTCACTGTCCGCAGTTCCTCCGAGGTCAGTTCCGTACTTGCTTGCGCCGGCAGCTTCAGCAGATCTACAAAGAAGGCTGCTTCGGGGGTTTGTGCTTCGGCTGATCGCTCAAAAATCCATGATTTCTCCTGATCCGGAAGTGTCTCGGCGTTGTTGACGTAGTCGACTTCGAATCCGTAGCGGACCAGTTCATTACTCAGTGCCCGCGCGGAGCCCGGCTTTGCTCCGGCATTCAGAATGCTGATCTGGGGATTGCCCAGATAAATCGAACGCTTCGCGAAGAGGATCTTGGAAAGTGCCTGTACCTGCTTCCAGGTGACGGGGTACTCGGGGATCGAGACGGGGAGCAGCACCGAAGCGCCACCGAAGAGTTCTCTGGGCGGGGCATAGAGGAAGCCTCCGGGCTGCGGCAGCGAGTTATAGAGGCCGTTTCTGTCTGAGAGTTGCATCGTCACCACCCGTGTGCGGTCGATCTTATCGGCCACTCCTCCAAGGGCGATCAATTCGCGGATACCAAAGGTAGTCTCCACGTGCTCGCGCATCACCGAGAGGAGTTCCGTGATGGCGCCCACGTCGCGGTGGAGTTTTTCGGTCTTGGACTTCTCCGCCATCGCGATGATGATCTGCTGCTGGCGGGCGGAACGGCTGAAGTCGCTGCTGCTGTGCCGGCTTCTGACGTACTTGAGTGCCGTCGCCCCATCCAAATGCTGCGGGCCCGAACGCAAGGAGAAGGTTTCGTATCCGTAGTTTTCATCCGGGTACTCCGTATCCACGATGTCTTCGGGAACCGTGACATCGATCCCGCCGATCACGTCCACCGCGTCCACGAATCCTTCAAAGTCTACTTTGATGACGCCATGGATCTCCATTCCCAGTGTCCGGCCGATCTCCAGAGAGAGTTCGCGCATCGCTTCCTTGGAAGCCGCGGGCGTTTCCATCCCGGTGCCGCGCAGGTATCCCTTGTAATCGCGGTAGAGGCTGTTGATGCGGCCCTTGCCCATCTTGTCGGTCGCGAGGAAATAAAGATCACGGGGGAGTGATACCACCACCACGCTCTGGGTATGGGTCGGATCGATGCTCGCCACCATCAGCGTATCGGTCAGATCCTTGCCGTCATGGCCGCTGTCGCCCTGGCCGAGAAGAAGGATGTTGGTGTAACCGTTTGTATCGTGCATCAGCTCTCCTCCGGTCACGCTTACCAGCGTCTTCAGGCCCAAGGATTTCAGCCCCACGAGCGCCTTGGCGGTTCCCGCGATCAAAAAGAGTGCGAGGAAGACGGCAATGAGGACAAAGAGGATGCGCTTCAGAAGCATCGTCTGGTGCTCTTCCTCCTGTCGGCGTTTCCACGACTGATACCATCCGAGCAGTGGCCGGGCGAAGGTGATGCCCCAGAGGAGAGAGCGTTTCCACGGGAAACGCCGCTTGGGAGGCTCTTTGAGTCGTCGTACGGTAAAGGACATCGGCGAGAATTGTAGAGGAGAGGAGGACGGGCGTCACGCGAATGGTCTTTTATCGTCGCACGGCGCCGCACCCACGGAGGGGTGCGGCTTAGGATTAAGGAATATTTGTTCTAGCCACATCCCTCCGCCGAATGATTATTTTCCGAACTCACAGTACTCTTCTCTATATAAAAAGGAGTACAATCGGACTCCTCGCAATTTCCTCAGTAGCTCAGACTTCATGCCCATTCTCAGTACCAAAGAACTTCTTCTGATCCCGCATTACTTCCGATTCGTCGCCAATACCATCATTCATAAGGTGAAAGCCAATTCTTTGATTCACTAGATTCTCGCTCTGTACTTGGTCGTAGGTTCCCTGTTCAAAGAAGGTTTCAAACGCAGTAACCCAGGGATTATTTTCTACATCATCTTGCGGCCTACCTTTGCTCGAGTATTCCTCCCAACCGGAAATTTTTCTGCCATCAACATCAGTGTTGCGGCGGATCCAAGTCTTTCTCATGCGCTCCAAAAACCGTTTTGGATATCTAGCCTGCATCTGATGATATTGAACAGTGGCATGTGTTTGCCGCTTGGGATCGATACGATGGATGCGGTCTTCAGCCTGGATATCTTCCTTGCAATCAGAAGGAAGATCATCATAGATCATTGTCTTGCCGGCTGTGAATGTAGTACCCACTGAACCCGCACCATATGTGACAATGAGTAGCTGACTCGTAGGATCATTTTGGAATTTCTCAGATTCATAATCGAGCATGCTCATTGGAGTACCGTTCGGGTCCTCATAATATTGGCCATCACGCACCGAATATTTTTTCGGCTTATTATTAACATCCTTCACAACACCTTTTCTAGACGTCTGCCCTGTATACGATGAAGGATTATATTTCTTGAATAGTTCTGCGTATTTAAGCGCCTGAGCTTCGTATTTGCAGAATATGACTGGTTTTCGTCCTTCTTTGATGCATTTTTTTATCATCCATTCCATTTGCCAAGCTTTCTGATCAACCGATTTTCGATCTCCAACAAAGGTTGGATTATTGATAATCTGGCGGAAGGCATGCATTTTTGCAAAACCCTGGCCTTTTGTGGTCCGAAGGCCGTCCTCCTTATTTACTTCATTATCGGGAATATATTTTCCATATTTTTGACACCAAGCAGGCCAGTCTACGAAGAGTTCAAAAATGGCGTCGGCCTGCCTCTCAGACATCTCGAATTTTCCAATGTTATCCGGAGAGATCCGCTCCTTTTTCGGTAGCCGGTATAGCTGCTTTGAGAGCGGCTCATCGGGATCGATTTCTTCCATTACTTCGTGCTTCTGGAAACGGATTGTATATTGGTCCACAAGCAGCTTCAGACTCTTGAGTGCTTCCGGAGCATCAGCCGGAAATGCTTTTATGAATGCCGCATCGCTTTTGAATTCTGGACGGGTGGGATCTAGAGTATGCAGCATCTTTCTAAGTTCAACAGGATTACGTGCGAGAGTTGCAGTAACGTTGATTGTGAATTTGTGTTTTACCTTCCTCGCGCCCTTACTCTGCTCACTGTGCTCATTTTTGCGGCTATGAGCTTCATCAAAAACCACAATATCATGCTCATTGCTGACTAAGTCGAACCTCTCTTGATCTTCAGTCTTCTGTAGGAATTTTGTATTCGTCACCCTTCGTTGATGTGTCCTGCTGCGTAGCCGATTCTTGCGCACAGCATGGCTAGAATCGTCTAGCACCAATAAGTCAGGATCAACAAGACATTTGCTGGCTTCAGTATTCCATGCACTCACAACGGAGTTGGGAGTGAATACGACTGCCGACTGGTCGGCAACCGCGGCCCAAACAGTGCGTGTTTTTCCAAGTCCAGGGTCATTGCATAAGTTGATTCCATTCTTGCCCTGTCGTATCGCTTCACGGATTCTCGTGGTGCAGTATTTCTGGAAAAACATCAAAGAACCTTTTTGAACGTTGGGTAATTGCATGCTCTCCATCCAAAGAAATTTGGCAAGTACATGGCCGATCACGTCATGCACGATTCCCTTTTTGGTACAGCGCAATAAATCTTTCATGTATTTCTTCCCAGAAGCAAATGACTGTCCGAATTTCTTAAACACTACACGTTCGATACATTCAGCTAAATACTCTCTTCGACCTGGATCCACTGCTATCTGCGCGGCAAGTTCATATTTCATTTCTTCAAGCAAACGGACCAAGGCCTCTACATCATCCGACTTTCCCGTCTGGCGGATTGCGATCAACTCTTGTTGACTTCGGTACTCCTGATTGCGGTCGATTCCCATCAAACGGATTTCATTTCTCTGTCCGATTTTCAACGGAATAGTCACAGTAAAAATCCCATCTGCTTCTACACGCACTTGGCGGCTCCATGTGCCGCAAACGTGTACGCATTCAGAGCCAGGGGCTTTCCCACTAATTGTTACGATGTTTTCACGTGTTTCCCGAGCATACGTCCTATTTATTTCTATGGGAGCCAGTTTTCTCCCCCATTTCAGATACTCTTCTTCCTTGGTGATCGATTTGCCACCGTACATATTCTTGAAGCTGCGAATGACTAGACGGTCGATTTCCTTCTCGCTCAGATTCGGATATGCAAATTGAAGATAGATTTTTAATTTCATCTCTCCTCCCTGCTGAGTACGGAAGAAGGCGATCACTTTTTCTAAGTTCATTTCGGAAAGTTTTTCTGACTCAACATCTGGGTCATCGAGGTGCTTAGTCATTTGAACAGCTTCCTCGTGAGTGTGGTATTTGAGAAACGACAGATAATTCCTTGCGGTTCCTAATCTGGCTTGAGTCTTGAATAGTTTGTAGGAAACTCTTCT
>MFXS01000040.1:79940-92496 GCA_001788925.1 Candidatus Peribacteria bacterium RIFCSPHIGHO2_01_FULL_55_13 | reverse complement strand
CCGAAGAATCTTCTGAGCAAAGTTCTGAAGTTCACCAAGGTGAACGATATTCCAAACTCCATCACCTATCTCCCCGATTTTCTGGATACGACCGATCAACTTATAAAGAAGCACGCCACGGGAATCTTTCACATGGTGAACCCGGGTCCCATTTCCCTCTACGAGGTCGCCTGTCTCCTGGCCGATGCGCAGGGAAAGCCCCGACCCGAACGGCTCACGGAGACGCAGGCGCTTTCCATGACCAAGGCGCCCCGCAGTAACTGCGTGCTTTCCACAGAGAAGCTCGAAGCTGCCGGAATTCAGCTTCCTACAGCGATGGAACGCATCAATGAGATTGCGAAGAAGCCGTTCGCCGTACTATAAAAAACATCGCAAGATCGTTGACGAATGGTTACAGGGTCTTATAATTTGACTATCTAACTATGAAGACCATTGTGTCCTCTCCGCTGGAAGAGCTCACCACCCTTATGATGCGGGTCCACCGGCTTCTCCGTCAGCGCAATGCCACGGCGATGCGGGGGATGGGCGTGAGCATGTTGCAACTCCATGGCCTTCTCACCATCCGCGAGAAACCGGGGATGACGATGAAAGAGCTTGCGAGCCACCTAGCCGTCACCTCTCCCACGGCGACGGTCTTCATCGGGCGTCTGGAGTCGCAAGGCCTTGTAGAGCGCATCCACGACACCAAGAACCGCAAGATGGTTCGCGTATCCCTCACGGCGCATGGGCGTGAACTTGCCGAGGGCGCGTACCGCCACTTCGAAGACGCCTTCCGCGAAGTCTTTGGAATGCTTCCCAAGGCGGAGCTTCACACTCTCATTCACATTTTCACCCACCTTATCCGTCTACATACTGAGAAAACCCATGCGTAATCCCATCACCTATCTCTGGCAGAAATTCAAAGCACTCATTGCCCGCCTTCCCTGGCCCGGCCATATGCGTCGTCATCCCGTGTGGAGCACGGTTATCATTCTCGTTGGAGCTCTTATCGGTCTCATGGCCTTCGCTATTACCCGCCCCAAGCAGCCAGAGTATGTTACCGATACCGTCAAGCGCGGCGATGTCGTACGGACGGTGGAAGCCGTCGGCACCGTCATCTCCGAAAAAGATCTCGCACTCCAGTTTCCCGCTTCCGGTATCGTCGCCGATGTTCGCGTGAAGGAGGGCGACATCGTCAAAGCCGGTCAGCAGCTGGCGGCTCTTCGCGCAGGAACCCTGAGCGCTGATGTCGCTTCCGCAAGTGCCTCACTCCAGTCCGCGCAGGCCGATCTCAATGGACTCCTGGAAGGCACGCGCCCGGAGGATATCGCGATCGCGGAGGCAGAACTCCTGAGTAAGCGTGCGGCGCTCAATACCGCAAAAACCTCTTTGACTACGGCTGAACGCAAATTGGAATCTTCCGAGGAAAAGCTTCGTTCCCTCAAGAGCGAGGCCAAGATCTCGCTTGCCGGAACCGTCTCCGCCGCAGGCAGCACTGCCAGTGAATATCTCGCCGATGCGCGCACAGGACTCAAAACGATCAATGACGTGTACGATTCGATCGCTGTGCAGGACGTGGTCCAGAAGTTCAGTCCATCGGAATACAGCGACCTCAAAAATCATCAGAACCGCGTGACCATCGCGCTTGATGCTGCGATTCCCGTTGTTGCAACTGCCGCAGACTATGAAGAGGCACTTTCGGATCTCACAATCGCCCGCATCGCCGTTGCCGGAGTCGCCGATGCCCTGAGGCATGCCAACGATTTTCTTCTGAGCCTTCCGATCACCTCGAACTTCACTGTCTCTGTGCGCGATACGAACAGCGATCTCCTAGCAACCGAACGCGGTTC
The DNA here is from genome assembly GCA_001788925.1 of Candidatus Peribacteria bacterium RIFCSPHIGHO2_01_FULL_55_13. Taxonomy (GTDB): domain Bacteria; phylum Patescibacteriota; class Gracilibacteria; order Peribacterales; family Peribacteraceae; genus 2-12-FULL-55-11. The sequence goes on along the minus strand of MFXS01000040.1, from coordinate 90,667 downwards.
TATCCAGGCGGCATTAAGCGGTGTTGATGCCGCGCTCAACAATCTCCGAGATCTCTCGGCTTCTTTGGATACCAAGATTGCGGCAGAGGAATCTGCGCTTACCTCCTCACAAGGAGATGCCGACCGCGCGAAGTCGGATATTGCGACGTACGAGGCTTCCGTGACGATCGCCGCAGCGCAGCTGCAATTGAAGAAAGCGGGAACGCGTCCCCAGGACATCGCTGCCGCACGCGCTAGAGTTGCAGAGAATGCGGCCCGCCTGCAGCGCGCACGCGCCGCAATCAGCGATACCGTTCTCACGGCTCCCGTCGACGGCATGATTACTAAGGTAAATGTGAAGAAAGGGGAAATTCTGCCCACAGGGCCTGCCATCACCATGCTCGGGACAACGCCCTATCGCATCGAGATCTACGTCGCCGAAGTCGATATTCCTCTCATCATGGTCAGCCAGTCCGGCTCCATTGAGCTCGATGCGTTCCCCGGAATCGACGATGCCCTTCGCGTGAGTGAGATTGATGAAGCCGCCACCGACCGCGACGGCGTTCCCAAGTATCGCGTAAAACTCGACTTTGCCCTTCCACGCGATGAACTTCGCGTGGGAATGACAGGAGACAGCGAGATCATTACCGGGAAGCGCGTGAACGTCCTTTCTGTTCCGCGCAGGGCGGTTGTCGAGAATGAAAATGGCGAGGAGATGGTCCGCGTCCTCGTCAACGGAGAAGTCTCCGAGAAGCCCGTGACGATGGGTATGGAGGGATCCGACGGTGAAGTGGAAGTTGATGGTGTAGAGGAGGGAGATGTGGTCGTCGTTCTCATCAAAGAGTAGCGATGGCATCCCTGCTCTCCCTCAAAGGCCTTCACAAGTCGTACTTCAATGAAGAGATCGAAACAGCCGTGCTCCATGGAATCGACCTCGACATTGAAAAAGGCGAATTCATCGCGATCATGGGTCCTTCGGGTTCAGGAAAATCCACGCTGATGCACATCCTCGGCTTTCTGGACCGGCCGACCACGGGAACCTACCACTTCCTCGGCGAAGATACCGCGGGGAAGAATGACGACGAACTCGCTGCGATTCGCGCGACCAAAGTGAGCTTTGTCTTTCAGGCGTTCCACCTTCTGCCGCGCGCTACCGTCCTGGAAAATGTTTTGCTGCCGCTGCTCTATCATCCGGGCATTGCTCCAGCCGATCGTGAGAACTATGCACAAAAGGCGATAGCGTCGGTCGGGCTTTCCGACCGGGCCACGTTCTTCAGCAGCCAGCTTTCCGGAGGCCAGAAGCAGCGCGTGGCGATTGCACGGGCGCTCGTTACAGAGCCCGAACTCATCTTCGCCGATGAACCGACCGGAAACCTGGATTCCGCCTCGGGACTCCAGGTGATGGAAGTTCTGGAAAAGCTGAATCAGGCCGGTCATACGATTATTCTCGTTACGCATGAACGCACGACGGCGGAATTTGCCGACCGCATCGTGCATATCAAAGACGGACTGATTGAAAGCGATACGCGGACCCATGAGAGAAGGAGGGCGGGGGCGGATGTGAAATTGAAATGATTTTTTTTCAATGGTTGAATGGCTAAATGGTTAGATACTTTCCTGAAAATGATCTATCTCTATGTTTACATGAACTTCTAACCATTTAACCATTTAGCCATTCAACACTGGTTCAAGCAAAATGCATTTCTCCGATCTCCTCTCAACGGCATCCAAAAGTCTGCAGCGCAATATTGCAAAATCTACTCTCACGATGCTCGGCATCGTCATCGGCGTCGGGTCTGTGGTCCTCATGAGCTCCGTCGGCGCGAGCATGGAAAAAGTCATTCTCAGCCAGATCTCCTCTCTCGGAAGCCGTAGCATGGTGATCTTTCCCGGGAGTGAACAGGAAGGCGGCGCCAGCCAGGTCTTCGCAGGGCACGACAGCCTAACGTTTGATGATATCGAGCGTCTGGAGCAGCTTACCACGATTGAATCCGTCGCCCCGATCGTCTTTATGTCCGGCCCCGTGAAGCGTGGACGCGAGGAGTCCTCTGCGCAGATCCTTGGCGCACATCCGAACTTTTTCTCGAACCAGAATATGGAAGCGGCGGAAGGGCGCCTGCTCGACATCTATGATAATGACCGCGCGGCCCGTTTCGCCGTGCTCGGCCCGGATGTGAAGGAAGAATTATTCGGAGAGTCCGATCCTTTGGGAAAAGAGATCACCGTCGGCGACAGCAGCTTCACGGTGGTCGGTGTCGCGCAAGCGCTCGGCTCGCAGTTCTTCCAGAACGCCGATGATCGCGTGTATGTGCCTCTGTCCGTCGCCCGGCAGGCAACGGGTCAGAAATATGCCAACTACATTACGATGCTGGCAACAGCATCCTTCGACGTGGCATTCGCAGACGTGCAGGGCCTTCTGCGTGATCGCCACAAGATCGAGAATCCGGAAGATGATCCTGAAAAAGATGATTTCATCGTTCATTCCTCCGAGCAGGCGAATGCCATTCTCAGTTCCGTCTCTCTGGGGCTCACGATGTTCATCACCACGGTCGCCGCCATCTCCCTTCTCGTCGGCGGCATCGGCATCATGAATATCATGCTTGTGACGGTGACGGAGAGGACGCGTGAGATCGGACTCCGCAAAGCCATCGGTGCGCGTCCCCGCGATATTCTTTTGCAGTTCCTTGCAGAGAGCGTCGCACTGACGCTGCTTGGAGGGATCATCGGGTTAGTCTTCGGGTTAGTCTTTGCGTACCTTATTGCGATCATTGCGCAGAGCTTTCTCAGTACGTATGTCTTTGCAGTTTCCGTTCCGAGCATGGTGGCCTCCGTCGTGATGGCAGCACTGACCGGCATCGTATTCGGCATCAGCCCCGCGCGAAAGGCGTCGCTGTTGGATCCTGTGGAATCCCTCCGTTATGAATAAATTATGTATTCAATTTATTACTTTCTCTTTAGGGCTGAACGTATATCGTAAACCATGAACTATTCCGATCTTCTCTCCGCGGCATTCACCGGTATTCGCAGCAATCCCAAACGCACGGGTCTCACCATGCTCGGGATCATCATCGGCGTAGCCTCCGTGGTCCTCATGATCAGTATAGGGCGCAGTTTTCAGGGATACATCCTCGACCAGATCGACTCGTTTGGAACGAACACCATGGACATCATCCCGACGGGGTTTGAGAAATTTGGAGGTAACCTCGAAAGCCTGACGATTGAGGACTACGAACGCATCAAACGCCTCTCCACTGTTGAAAATGTGGTGCCGGTGATCATCGTGGGAAAGCCCGTTTCGTATGCGCGTGAAGACCGGACGCCCATGGTCTTCGGTGCGACCGAAGACATCTTTGGAAACTACGGACTCACGGTGGATCAGGGAAGGCTTCTCGATGCTTCCGATGAAGAGGGCGCGCGCCATAGCGCCGTGGTTGCCTACCAGACCGCACTCGATCTCTTCGGAAACAGAAACCCCATCGGGGAAAGAATCGATATCGGCCAGGAAAGTTTCACGGTTGTCGGGACTCTGAATAGCCTTGGCTCTCTTCTGCTTTCCGATATGGACAAGCCGGTCTTCATTCCGTTCTCTGCTGCCCGCAGCGTTACCGGCCAGGATCATCTTACCTACATCACCTTGAAGACCGTTGGTGATGCAGAGATTGCCAAGCGCGACATCACGGAACTCCTCCGCGACCGCCATCGTATCGATAATCCCGAGAATGATCCTGATAAGGACGACTTCATCGCACGTTCTGCAGAACAAGTTACCGCCATCATCTCCTCGGTCACGATGGGCCTCACCGTGTTCCTTGCGCTCATCGCCGGCATCTCGCTCCTTGTCGGTGGCATCGGGATCATGAATATCATGCTTGTGACCGTTACCGAGCGGACGCGCGAGATCGGGCTCAGGAAGGCCATCGGCGCACGGCCCCGCGATATCTTGCTCCAATTCCTCGCCGAAAGTGTCGCCCTTACTTGCACCGGCGGCCTCATCGGCATTCTCATCGGCACGGGCATGGGTTGGATGCTCTCACAGGTGGCCAACCGCATTCTCGGGGAATTCCATTTCGTGCTCTCACTTTCCGCGATCGTGCTCGCCGTCATCATGGCCGTGGGTACCGGCCTCGTGTTTGGTGTGTACCCCGCCCGGAAGGCAGCAAGATTGGATCCGATTGAGGCGCTAAGGTATGAATAACAAATGTCGCGTCCATGAAGGACCGCACCCACGAAGGACCGCACCCGCGGAGGGGTGCGGCTAGAAACAAATACCCAATATTGAACAATCCTCCATGTACGTCTAGCCGCATCCCTCCGTGGATGCGGCGCCCGGGCGGGATTTGGCAATCATCATTCCCACAGCAATTCCGTGATATCCCAACGCCCCGATGCGGATGACCAGGGATAGTCTTCCGCACATTCCACCAACCCCGCAGCTACGGCATTTTGGTGGATGTAGTTTTTTGTCTGATCGGGATATGCAATCAACCGAAGATGATAACGACGTTGCCACAACTTCGGTATACCGAGATCGAATGTCAGCCCTGATTTGTAGGAATTCATGATGCGGCCGATCGTTTCAGGTGCAGGAACGCGTACGAGGAAATGACAATGGTCGGGCATGATCACAAATGCGTACAAGAAAAACGGATAGAGCGCTTGCACCCGATACAAACACTCAATTGCTTCGCGGGCATAGCTCGCGTTCGCAAAAAGCGGCTGCCGATCCAAGACATTGGTTGTGATCATCATGATGGAAGCATTTTGAACGGGATGAAGTTGGGTCATAGCGGATGATGCTATTCGCATGTGCCGCACCCGCGGAGGGGTGCGGCTTGATGTATGTTTTCTGTTTTCAGATTTTAATCTAAAATAAGCCAAGAAAACCGTTCCATATGCTCGTGGAACGTCTGTAATAACCGTCCTGAACCTTAAGAATATATACGAAGGTTTTGGCCTGCCACGCGAAGCACCCCGCAGGGAGCGAAGTGTGGGGGCCGGAATGTGGAGGTTACTATTACCTGTTCGCTTTTGCACCAATTGCCATGAGAATGGGAAAATTTGATCAATTTGTGCCAAATTACATTAATTCTACGTCTGTTCATTTGTAATTTATTACAAACTGTGTTAAAATAATTCATATGATACACCAATCAAATCCACAAAAGCCTACTGACTGGTCATTCGAGGTTCCACATGAGGGACGACCTGCTGAAGACTTAAGAAATATTTTTCATTCCTCATCTCAATTTCGAGAGCAAGCAGGAGCAATGCTATTGAATATGGGCGTGTCACCACCCATTCATGATGCGAGAAGCATCCTCACAAGTTCTGACTCTCAGGACTCAAAAAGAAAAGCTGCTGAGATGATCATCAAAAGCGGTAGCAACGATGACCTCCTGACCGTTATTGAATATGACAAACGATACGCTGAACAAGCTTGGGATATTTTAAAAAAGAGAAATGCAAGTAGCAGCCACCTAAGCCAAGTTATGTATTGTGCAATGTTCGCTAAAAATACCAAAATGGAAACAGAAGCATGGGAGCTTTTCACGCAACAGAATCCTTCTAATGAAGAATTGGAATATGTTGTTTCACGTTGCTCACCGCAATACAAAACCAAGGCTGCTGCCATGCTACTGACTCAAGGAGAACGTGAGTAGGCTCACATATGTACAGAAGCAACGCTTGGTGCAGTTACTAGTGGAGAGGATTGGAGATTTATGAAACAGAGACCGAAAGGAGAGCCAAAGTGTGGTTTCGATTTGACCCCAAGGCTGTGATGGCTGCTCTCCCAGTGGGTAGAACCGATATTGTAGAGAATGAAGCCAAAAACTTCCCCACAGAGGGGGGTAGACCAGATTCGATGGTGGGCCGGGAAGGACTCGAACCTTCGAAGGCGTAAGCCACCTGATTTACAGTCAGGCGCGTTTGACCACTTCGCTACCGACCCACGGCGCTATAGTATCGAAATTCAGTTCTCGACATAGAAGAAAATCGTGAAGAAAACGTCCGGGTTATTTCGCCTTCACCAACCACCTATACAACTCCGCGAAGATCAGCGCTCCCACAAACGGAGCGAGGAGGTATGTGAGGCTGATACTGCGGAGGCCGATCGCGACGGCAGGGTTCACAATACCGTTGCCAAATGCGGAAGCGATAGTGGCTCCTAGAAAAAGCGAGCCGCCGACCGTGACGCCCGACTGACCTCCGGATGCCTTGCCGTAGACGACCGAACAGACGCCTGCGACGAGGAGTCCGGCGCCGAGCGCTTCACCGACGCCGATAGCGAGGCTGTCGCTTGCTCCCGCATCCACGGGAACGATCTGCAGAAGCGTGAGGAACGGGGCGACGAGGAACGCTCCGATCACCTGGGCTACCACGTAGCCGAGCGCGGTCTTAGCCTTCATCTTGCCGACGCACCAGAGTCCCACGGTGACGGCAGGGTTCACCTGGGCGCCGGAAACAGGACCGAGAACGTAGACGAGAATCATCAGCGTGAGGCCGGCGATCGCGGGAGTCGGGATCACCGACGGCAGCACGATGGAAAGACTTACGGCGAGCGTAAGCAGGAATGTGCCGAGAAGCTCGGCAGCGTAAGGGCGGAGGTTTTGCATATGGTCAGTAGGATTACGGCATCATGACAGTATGTGCAAGGAGCCGTGGTTATGCGAGAGGCAGGATGCGGATCTGAATGGCGAGAAATTCATTAAAAAGACGAACAAAAAATGTGATCAACTATTGTAGTTGCCGCAAAGCCTCGAGTGCTTTGGTGTTCCCCGGATCGTAGCGGAGCACTTCCCGGAACTGTTGGATCGCTTCCTCGTGCTTGCCGCGGTTCGCTTCGAGAATTCCCAGATTGATCCTCGCGGCGACGAAGGACGGCGCAAGTTCCACGGCATATGCGTAGGCGTTGCGCGCCTCTGCAAGCCTGTTCAATTTCTGCAGCACTACGCCGCGGTTGAAGTGCGCCTGCGGTGCAAACGGGTCGATCACGATGCCCTCGTCAAATGACGCAAGAGCTTCCTCGTACCGTCCTGTTGCGGAAAAAAGCGCGCCGAGGTTCAGATATGCCGGCGAAAACTTCGGTGCGATCTCCAGCGCAGTGCGATACTGTGTTTCGGCTTCACCCATCCTCCCTTCCGTTGCCGCAATGATGCCGAGGCCAAGGAACGCGTACGGGTTTTGCGGATTTTTTTCGATCGCCTCTTCGTAGCGTCGTACTGCTTTCGAAACGCCCCCCGACTGACGGAGCGCGGAGCCGAGGTTACTGAGAATCTTCGAGGTCACCGGATCCGTCGGTCCTGCATTGTAGGGAAGTGACTGGGCGATCTGGAGAGCTTCTTCGTAATGGATGATCGCCTCCGCAAGATTTCCCTCTGCTTTGCGCTCCGTGAAGACATTTCCCAGGTTGGTGTGGGCGACATGAGAATCAGGGGAGACTTTCACCGCGTGCGCGAAGAGCGCTTCGCTGCTTGCCCACGTTTTGGTTTGGCGGATGGAAAGGGTCGCAAGGATTCCGATCAGAAGAACGGCAACCATCATCGGAAGTCGCTTGCGGTAGAGACGTCCGCCTAGGCGGACGTCTCCCCGAAGGAAATGGAGTATGCCCATCCCCAAACCCAGCAGTATCCCCACCTGCGCGAAATACGCGTAGCGGTCGGAAGTGATATACACCGTTCCGCCTTTGGCGAAGTTCAGAAGACTCGGGGAGAGGGCAATGAGGAAAAAGCCGAGGGCGAGGATCGGCGGCAGAATTCTTTTTTTGAGGGCAAGGAAACAAAGGAGGCCGATGAGACCAAGGAGACCAAGGAGGGGAATCACAAACCGAGGATCGCTGACGGCGATTGTTTCATTGAACGGATAGAGCACTGAGAACCCGAAGGGCAGGAAATATTGCTGCAATGTGAAGGCAGTCGCTTTACTTGTTACAAGGATCGTTTCCATCGGCGTGACGCTCCCGATCTGGCCGGCTTTGCCGATGATCGCGATGACGGCGAAGACGCCGCTCAGTGCGAAAAACGGAATTTTCTCGAGGAACATCGCTTTATCGATCTTTCTCTTTGCCCAGAGATCGACCAGCAAAAGGAGAACAGGAAGCGTCAGGATGGTGACTTTGCAGAGCAGTCCGAGCGTGAAGAGCGCCAGGCTTCCGTAGAAATATCGTTTCGTATCGCTCGAGCGCCATTGGAGATACGACAGGATCGAAGCAAGAGCGAAGAACGTGGAGAGGAGATCCTTGCGGGCGCTGGCCCAGGCCACCGCTTCCACATTGAGGGGATGAGCAATGAAGAGCATCCCTAGAAACAGCGAGACGATTTGCAATTTGCCATTTGCAATTTGCCATTGATCCCGTGCTTTTAGCAGAGCATACATAAGCCATGTGACGAGTACGCCGTTGGCCGCATGCCAGAGAATATTTTGCAGGTGATAGATCGCCGGCTTGATGCCACCGATCAGAAAATCGACCTGGTAGGAAATCAGTGTCAGCGGGATATAGAGCTCGGGGTCGTAGGTGGAGAAAGCCGTCTTGATATTGGTGAGGCTGATGCCACGGATGGCGGGGTTGTCGTAAATGAGAAGCCCGTCATCGAAGCGGACGAAGGGGTAGTCGATCGTGCGGCCGAAGAGGAGGAAGGCTAGAGCACAAAGAATCCCGATGATTATGAGAGCTTGGCCTTTGGTTATTTTCACAAACACGTCGAAAGCATAATGCAAAAAGGATAAAGCAAAAATTTTTTACGTTCTCCTTTATGCTTTTTGCGCTACAACGCCACCCCCACCGTGCTCTTCAACAGCACCCCCATTCCATACGCCACAAACGCCCCTGCCGCTCCCACACTGACAATCTCGATGGGGCCCCGGAGCAGGTTCTCCTTGGTCACCCAGCTTTTAGTGAGGCCGAGCAGCGCAAGGGCGATAGCTGTCGAGATCACCGCGACGCTGAAGCGCTGATCCGGAACAGGCGAGAAAAGATACGGGAGAAGGGGAATGATGCCGAAGATCTGAAAGCTCAAGAAGGTCATGAGGGCATGCAAGATGGGACGGTCTGTGGACTCCGTTGTAAGGCCGTGCTCGGCGTGCATCATCGTGTCTGCCCAGACGGTTTTGTCTTTGGTGATCACTGCCGTGACGCGCTCAAGGTCCTCTCCGGAAAATCCTTTTTTCGAAAAGAACTCGCGGATTTCCTCGCGCTCGAGATCCGGGTGGTCCTCAATCTCCTCGAGTTCTTCGCGACGGATCCTTTTGAACTGGTCGCGTTCAGACCGAAGCGACAGGTATGCGCCCGTCGCCATCGAGATGCCGTCAGCGAGAAGATTGGCGAGGCCGAGAATAATCACGATGTAGCGCGGCAGCCCGGCGCCCATCGTTCCTGCGACCACGGCGAAGGTCGTTACGATTCCGTCGTTTCCTCCGTAGACGATGTCCTGGATCACATTTCCGAGGCGGTGTCCGTGGAGCTCTTCGGCGCGATGTTTTTTGTAACGCTCAGCAAATGATTCGGGCATGAGGAGAGTATACCTCAATTGTGATTCGTGACTCGTGATTTGTGATTCGCTCTGTTACTGGCGTTATCGAATCACCAATCACGATTCACGAGTCACGGAACCCTCAGCATCTCCCTCGATTTCCATGCAAGTCCTGCCATCGCGCCAAAGAGCGTTATCCACAGCATTTCTGCTCCCGTTTGTGGCTGCTCGATGGGGCGCGGAGCGCCGCTGTGGAAGGTCTCGGTGGAAGGCGAACCGATGGTGTTGTGATTTACCGGAACAGAAGCGGACAGTGCCGTTGTCGTTGCCGCGGTATGCACCGGAACATTCGTTTCCAACGCTTCCCGGGGGACTTCTTCGTCCGAAAATCCCTGATGCGCAAGCTCCCGCTCTACTTCCTGGTCACTGGCGGGCGCGCCGAAATCCTGCTCGATCTGGTCGCGCACCATCTGCTCGGCGAGAACGTCGAAGTAGGTCGTGGGGTTTTCCATGCCCATCAGTTCTCCCGAAAGCGGAGACGTGCCGTCATCGAGCGTTCCGTAGGCGACAGCACCGATGGAAAGTGTGAGGAGAATGCCGACCACCGCAGCGGGGCGGCGCGAGACGGTCTTTGCTCCGGTCGGTATCACGGGCACATTTTTGGGGGCGGCGACGCGCACCGGCACGGGCGTGTCATCGGTGGACTGCCAGTGCGGGTGGATGGTGCTCATGCTTGAGGCGTATCCGTAAGAGCCACCATCTGGCGGCGGGACGCAAATCCCGTGCCGATGACGGCGGAAAGAAGCGCGAGTGTTAGTGCGATTGAAGGAATTCCCGTTGCTCCGGGTACCGTGCCACCGTCACCGGTGACGCTTCCCTGAACGGGGTTTTTGCCCGGGCCGTCCGTGGGGATCGACCCCGCGGCGAGCGGCGCCGTGGAGGTTTTCGGATCACCAACGGTCACTGCTATTTCCTGGCTGAATGCGCTTTCCTGGTCGACCATATTCACTGCGCGGACTGCAAAGTAGTACGTGGTGCCGAGCGGCAGCGAGCGGATGGCGAGGCTTTTGACCGAGGATTCCACGGTTTTTCTTTGGATATAGCGACCTGTGGTTGTTCCGTAGTAGACGTTATAGGCCTTGAGCTGCGAGGAATTGAGCGCTTCCCAGCCGAGGTATATGGCGCTTCCTTCCGTCGTGACGCGGACGTTTTGCACCTGCAGGAGCGAGAAGGCGGAGTTGTCGGCGGCCGTGGGGACCGGCGCAACCGAAGACGGATTTT
>MFXS01000040.1:79561-79904 GCA_001788925.1 Candidatus Peribacteria bacterium RIFCSPHIGHO2_01_FULL_55_13 | reverse complement strand
TGGAGATGCAGAGTCCGCTCTGGCATTCGCCGTTGCTTTGGCATACGCCGCCGACGGCGGTGAACGTCGACTGCGAAGAAGCAACTGATGCAACCGAAGCCGCCGATGACACGGCGGGAATCCCTCCGACACAGGCATTATTGACGCAGCTGCCGCTGAGACACTGCTCGTTGCTGCCGCAGGCCGCACCCGCGGCAAGCGGCGTGGCCCCCTGGCAAATGCCCGAGAGACAGCGGGAGGAGCGGCATTGTTCATTGGTGATGCAGGCTTCGCCGTCTGTGAGCAGCTCGGCCGGCACGGATGCCGCTGAAGCAGATGACACTTGAGCCGGAGCCGACGATAC
>MFXS01000040.1:65722-79521 GCA_001788925.1 Candidatus Peribacteria bacterium RIFCSPHIGHO2_01_FULL_55_13 | reverse complement strand
GGAGCGGCGACTTCCTCTTCCGCAGATACCACATGCAGTGCACCCGGTTCCCGTGTGATGAGATGCTCTTCCTCTTCGTCCTTACCGGTGGCGACACTCGTGTGGCCTCCTGTCTGGACATCGAAGAAATTGACGACCGTACCTCCGGGCGTTGTCTTGAGGACCGTGAACTGGACACGGGCGACAAAGAGTTGGAGGTCATCGGCACCCGAACCTTCCGAAGAAGCTTCGATCTTGGCATAGCCTTCGGTCGTATCGAAATCGCTTTCGCCGGGGGTGACGACGGAATATTCCTCCGAGATCTCTATCACGTCTCCCTGCAGGATATTCGGGTCATAGGCGAGCCAGGCCCGGATGCGGGCGATGTCTTTCTCCTCTGGGTTCTCCACCACGATATCAAGGTCGAGAATATCTCCCACGCGCAGATCGGGAGTCTTCAGTGTCTGCGGATCCTCCACGGAAAAGCTCGGACAGCGGATCTGCTCCGGGTCGCCGCCGTCCTTGAGGACGGTATTGTCCTCCTCGTATCCGAGGAGACAGTGCGGGCGAAGCGTGATCGTGGTTTCGGTGCCGATGGCGTGGACGGTTCCGGAGATGGTGAGGAGCACCGCCAGGATCAGCGTGCGTGCCGTCAGCCTATGACAAATGTTTGTCTGCATGGGGTGTGTTTGGATTTAACGTGCGTCGAGCGTCGCAAGGATCCGCAGAGCGTCGTCCACCGTGAGGAGGCCGTCGCCGCTGGGATCGGCTTTCAATTCCTCGGGAGTCGGATCGCGGTAACCCTGGACGATTTCCAGGATGGCGATCGCGTCTCCGAGGTCTATGGAGCCGCTGCCGTTGACGTCGCCTTTGATCTCGCCGCTCTCTGCTTCAATGAGCGTGATCGGGCGGACGTCGCCGGCGGTCTCGATGCCGATGATGAATGCGGTCACGATCGTCGCGGCACCCATCATGAGCACCGAGAAGCGAGGAGTGGGACGCAGAGTTTTGCGAGGCATCAGACTATTATACGACGAAACGAGATTTTGCTCTATAGATGCGGAATGGCTAAATGGCTAAATGGTTATATGGCTATACTTCAGATCGATAAGAATTACTATAATGTAACCATTTAGCCATTGAGCCATTTAACAATCATTTATAGTGAAGCAGATGCAAAGCCAGATATACCTCATAACAGGCGACAACGATTACCAGATCGTCTTGGAGCGTCGCCGCTGGATCCGGGGGTTTGCCGAGAAGCACGGAGAAGAGAACTGCAGCCGCATCGAAGGAGTGGGTCTGAGCTATGGAAAGCTTCTCGATGAAGTGGCCGTCCTTCCGTTTACCGCACAGAAGCGTCTTGTTGTCGTCGAAGGCGTTCCCGCATTTTCCAAAGAAGAGATGGAGCGGCTCCCGAAGGATATCCATCCCGATGTACTACTTCTGTTCATCGACGGATCTCCGGACAAACGCAAAAGCGGCACGAAGGCGTTGCTTACCATTGCGGATGTCCGCGACTGCACGCTGCCTTCCGGTGCGGCGCTGGATGCGTGGATCCGCGACAGTTTTACAAAAGAAGGGACGACGATTGAGCCTAATGCACTCCGGATGCTTCTGAGCAATGCCGGCACCGAGCAGATCCTGCTTGCCGAGGAAATCCGCAAGCTCGCGCTCTATGCCGGAACTCGGCCGGTCACCGCTCGGGATATCGAGTTGCTCGTACTTCCCACGGGGGAGCGCAATGCATGGCATCTGATGGATCTCCTCTCTGAAGGCGATCAGCGTCGGGCGCTTACGTTTGTGCACGATCTTCTTTCTCGTGGCGAAACCGCTGCAGGCCTCTGGCCCATGCTTCTCTGGACCGTGTCGCAACTCACTGCAGTTGCGGGGGCAGCCGAGCTGGGGGCCCGCTCTCCCCAGGACGTCATGAAAAAAGCCGGCGTGAAATTCGGTTCCGCACGGAGCCTCCTTCCAGCCGCCCGCAGGCTGGACCGCGCTGCGCTGCGTCGGATCCTTCAGAAGTTCGCACAAGCCGATATCGACCTTAAGACGGGAGTGTTGCGTTCAACTGCCGAGGCACCGCAGGAAGCGGAAGCAATTCTTGATGTATGCATTGCTGAACTTTGCAAGAAATAGGGCGTAGGGCTCTACACCCCACCCCCTATTCCGTCCGCCTCTATTTTCTTTAGCAGATCCTCCGCTTTTACATCTTCCGTTTCTTCATCTTTCCGCTCAGCGCTCTTAAGTTCTTCCCTGCGCGACCTGCGCTGGTCGTCCGCGCGCCGCAGGAGGTCCTCTTGGCCGAGCGCGGAGATTTCCTTGCTGTACTTCTTATCGATCGCCGCGAGTTGCGATTTTTCATTAGCCAGAATCTGCTTCAAGTTCGCCACCTGCTCGGGCGTCATGATCGGCAGGATATTGATCCAGTACTGCCGTTCCTCGTCGTTCATGCTCTCCGAGCCCTGAATCAGGGCGAGGATCTCGGGAAACGTTGTTTGGGTTTCGGGGGGGATGACCAGTGCTGTCCCTTGGGCGGGCGGGTTCGTCATATTCACAGAATACCATGAAGCTTCTCGGCTGCTCAGCTTCTCAGCTTTTGCGAGTGGGCGTACTAGAAATGCTTCTGAGCAGCTGAGAAGCCGAGAAGCTGAGCAGCTATCAGGCGACCTTCAGCACTTCATACTTAAACTTTCCGGCAGGGGTCGGCACTTCGACGATATCACCCTTTTTCCTTCCCAGAAGCGCACGTCCGATGGGGGATTCGTTGCTGATCTTGTGTTCGAGCGGGTCGGCTTCCGTGGATCCCACGATGATGTAGGTCTCGGGATCCTCGTTTTCCGAACGGTTGCGGACCGTGACGGTCGTTCCTATATCGATATCCTTGCCGCTCTTCGTATCGAGCTTCTTCTCGGAAATGATTTTGGCGTTCTTGATCTTCTGCTCGAGCTCCAGAACGCGTCCTTCGACGAAGGCCTGCTCGTTTTTGGCCTCCTCGTATTCGGAGTTCTCCGAAAGGTCTCCGTAGGAGATAGCTTCCTTCAGGCGCTGCGCCAATTCGGTCCTTCGGACCGTTTTCAAGTGGTCGAGTTCTTCCTTGAGCTTCTTCAAGCCTTCCTTCGTGACGAGGGTCTGGTCTTCGTCGTCGCCGGTAGAGCCTCTGGAACCGGAGGACGAAAGGATATCCTTGTCCTCGCTGGCTTCGCCGTCTTCGTCCTTCCTTCCTTCATCGGACACTTCATCGTCATTGAGCAGATCGTCGTCGTTGGGCATGGAGTTGAGGTTAGGTGGAGGAATTGTAGGACATTTTGAGGGTAAAACAATAAAAAAGCTTCTTAGCTTCATTAGCTTCTTAGTAATGCACGTTAACGAATAACGGACAGCCCTAAGAAGCTAATCAGCTAAGTAGCTAAGAAGCTATCAGGAGATCCGGCCATGCCAGAATGGGCAGATTATCCACGTCCTCGCGGGTCAACGCTTCCACAAATCTCTTGAGGAGCTGGACATTGGTGATCAGCGGGATGCCGTGATCTGTGGAAAGTCGTCGAATGAAATAGCCGTCCGTGCGCTCGGTGGAGGAGGAGTGCGTGGGGATATTGATGACGAGATCAAGACGCCTGCTTTCGAGGTACTCGCGGATGTTCGGCGACCGAGGCTCGCTTACTTTATAGAGCAGGCCGGAATTGATGCCGCGCGATTCGAGGAATTCGTGCGTGCGGGCCGTCGCTAAAAATGAGAATCCACGTTCCTGCAGTGCCTGGAGCGCGGGAAGGATCTCCACCTTGTCTTCGAGTTTTCCCACGGTCACGAGGATATTTTTCTTCGGCATCTTGAACCCCACGGCGAGGAGGGCTGTGAGGAGCGCCTGCTCGGCGTTCTCTCCGAAGCATGCCACTTCTCCGGTGCTCGCCATCTCGACTCCCAAACGGGGATCTGCGCCTTTCAGGCGGCTGAAGCTGAACTGCGCTGCCTTCACGCCGACGTGGTCGAGATCGAGCGTCTGATACTGCTTGTCGGTCGGCGCCTTTCCAAGAAGCGCCTGGGTCGCGAGCACCGCGAAGTTCACGCCCGTCACCTTGCTGGCAAACGGGAAACTGCGACTTGCGCGCAGATTGCATTCGATCACCTTCAGTCGGTTATGGGCTGCGAGGAACTGGATGTTGAACGGACCCGAAATCCTGAGTCCTGCGGCGACCTGCTTCCCGATCATCTTGATCTGGCGGAGGGTTTCGAGGTTCACGCGCTGCGGCGGAAGCACGATCGTCGCGTCGCCGGAATGCACGCCCGCATTCTCGATATGCTCGGCGACGGCATAGAGGAGGAGTTTTCCATTCTGGGCGACGCCATCAAGCTCGATCTCCTTGGCGCCCACTTCGAATTTCGAGACGACAATCGGCGTCTCCTTGTTCACATACGCGGAGAGACTCACATACTCCTCCAGGTCTGCATCGGTATGGACCACCGCCATCGAAGCGCCGGAGAGGACGTAGCTGGGGCGGACGATGACGGGATACCCGACGGAAGCGGCAAAGGCGATCGCTCCCGAGAGATCGGTGAATTCTTTCCAGGCCGGCTGGTCGACCCCGAGCGTATCGAGCAGCGAGCTGAATTTGTGGCGATCTTCGGCGCGGTCAATGTCCTCCGGAGCTGTGCCAAGAATCGGAATTCCTGCGGCCGCGAGCTTCGGCGCGAGCGAGTTCGGCACCTGGCCTCCCATCGAGACGACCACGCCTTCGGGATTCAGGAGATCAACAATATCGCGGACGCGTTCATCCGTGAGTTCGTCGAAGAAGAGAATGTCACATTCGTCGTAGTCGGTGCTCACAGTCTCGGGGTTACTGTTGATCATCGCGACGCGCTTGCCTTGCTTCTGCAGCTCGCGCCCGGCCTGCACGCAGCACCAGTCGAATTCCACGGAGGAACCGATGGAGTACGGGCCGCCACCCAAGACAATAACGGATTTGCGATTTGCGATTTGCGATTTGCGATTTTCCTCAGAGGAATCGTCAAACTGCACATCGTGTTCGGTTCCGTGATAGGTGAGATACAGGTAGTTGGTTTGCGCGGGGAATTCCCCGGCGAGCGTATCGATCTGCTTTACGACAGGCAGGATCCCCGCGGTCTTCCGGGCCGTGCGGATTTCCTCCGCGCTTCTATCCACAAGTTCGCCGATAGCGCGGTCGGAGAATCCTGCCCGTTTCGCGTGGCGCAGGAGCTCATCGGGGAGCGCATCGCTTCCAAGCTTCCGCAGCTGTTTGCTGATGGTGCCGCAGCGCTGGATCCGCTCCAAAAACCACCGGTCGATGCCCGTGGCAATGGAGACCTCCTCCGGTGTCCATTCGCCGCTGAGCGCTTCGGCGACGGCGAAGATGCGGCGCGGCGACGGGCGCTTTATCTCAGCAGTGAGGTCCGGAAAGGTAAAGAGGGTATTGGTCAGTCCTTCCGCGCCGATACGAAGCATGCGCACCGCTTTCTGCAGCGCTTCCTCGAAACTGCGACCGAGCGCCATCACCTCGCCGACAGATTTCATTTCGCTGGTCACCTGGTCCGAAACAAAACGGAATTTCTGCAGGTCCCAGCGCGGCATCTTTACGGCGACGTAGTCGAGAGACGGCTCGAAATCGGCACAGGTGACTTTCGTGATCGCGTTTTTGAGTTCCGGGAGCGTATAGCCGAGGCCAAGCTTCGCGGCGACGAATGCGAGCGGGTACCCCGTCGCCTTTGAAGCAAGGGCGGAACTGCGGCTGAGACGTGCGTTTACTTCGATGACGCGATAGTCACGGGAGCGGGGATCAAGCGCGTACTGAATGTTGCATTCGCCGACGATGCCGAGGTGGCGGATCACTTTGAGGGCGATACTCCTGAGCATCTGGTAATCCTCGTTATCCAGCGTCTGGCTTGGTGCCACAACGATGGATTCCCCGGTATGAATTCCGAGCGGATCGACGTTTTCCATGTTACATACGGTGATGCAGTTATCCGCTCTGTCGCGGACGACTTCGTATTCGATCTCCTTCCATCCTGTGAGGTCCTCCTCCACGAGCACCTGCGGCGATTCCACGAAGGCGACGCGGCAAAGCTCGGCAAGTTCATCGGCTTTCATCGCACGTCCGCTCCCTTTGCCGCCGAGCGCATACGCCGCGCGGATGATGACCGGGAACCCGATCTTGTCCCCGGCTTTCATGACTTCGTCCATCGTGTTGCACGCAAACGACCGGGGAACATGCACGCCGATGGAATTCAGTTCCGCATTAAAGAGCGCGCGGTCCTCGGTCTTGCGGATGCTCTCGACCGGCGTCCCGAGCACGGCGATATTGTGCTTCTTCAAGATACCGTCCGTATCGAGTGCGACGCCGCAGTTGAGCGCGGTCTGGCCGCCGAAACTCAGCGCGATTGCCTCCGGCTTTTCCCTCTCAATGATTCGTTCGACGAAATCCGGCGTCACTGGCTCGAAGTAGACGCGGTCGGCCAGCCCCCAGCTGGTCTGGTTCGTGGCGATATTGGGATTCACCAGAACGACGCGCAGTCCTTCCTCCTTGAATGCCTTGATCGCCTGGCTTCCGGAATAGTCGAATTCGCCCGCTTCGCCGATCTTCAAAGCGCCGGAACCGAGAAGCAGAATCGTTTTAATTTTGGAAAAATCGTCCCTCCCGCCCGTATGGGCGCCGGAGGAGCCGACGTCCGTTCTCTCGATCATGTCCACGGCAGGGTAATGGAGGAACGGAAAAATGCAAAATGTGAGACGTATTCGTACGGTGTTTAAATTGACAATAAATATAAATAATTTATTATATCAATATGGATTTACGTGAAATCATCACCGCTGACACTGTGAATGGTTTATTGGATAAGTACAAAGTTCCTCACGATAGAAAACCGGTGCTGGTAGATATCATAGCTTTGTATTTACAGTACAACGATGACCCATCTGAATTTGGCAAGAGAGCAAGAGAGTATACAGTTATCCATGGTGTAGATCCTGCTACCGCAAATGCTGCCTTATCCATTTTTAGAAATGTCCGTAATGATCTTCAAGGTATTGTAAAGAAAGCAGCTCAAGATAGTTAGTGTATGTTGTTAAGGGTTCTAATCCATGGTTTCTAGAGTGAAAAAATTCTATACTTTTTGCTATGCGCCGATTTGTTCTGATTTCCAGCCTGGTTGTCCTCCCGGTTCTTGCTATCGCTGCCGATTCCCTTGAATACCTGATCGATGACGCTGATCGGCTTAAGGAAGAGCTCGATCGCATGGAGACCGAACAAGCGTGGGATGCGTCAGATGCTGCGGATATGGAATCTGCAGATTTGATTCCTGACCCCGGACTTGCCACGGAGGATGCCGGTCGCGCGGGAGAAGCTTTGAAGGAGGGAATGTACGTGCGGATCAAGATTGACGGCGTTCCGGTGGATCTCACGGATGTTCCCAAGGACATCTGGTTCGCGCCGTATGTGCGCTCTGCAGCGGATGCCGGCATCGTCTCCGGCTACCGTGGTGAAAATGGTCTGCCGCTCGGACTCTACGGGCCGGCCGATCCCGTGACGATCGAGCAGGTAGCAAAGATTGCCTTCCTCGCATCAGGAGCTCCTCTGTCCGATTGCGGATCGGAACTTTTGAACGTCGCTGTGGAAGAGCGCTGGTCCGAGGAATACTTCCGTTGCGCGGAAAAGCTGCAGTGGGCTGTGTTTTCCGATGGCACGGTCGACCCGCTGCGTCCTGCCACGCGTGATGAGGTTGTCGTGACGATGCTCCAGGCCTTCAAGGTTATGATCCGTGATTCGGAAGCCACCCCCTTCACCGATCTCGACAGCTCCGAGTTCCGCGCCGCGATCGTTACCGCCTACGAGGATCACGTCATCGGGGGATATACCGACGCTGAAGGCAATTCCACAGGGAAATTTGGCCCGGAGGATTCGGTGAATCGCGCGGAAGTGGCGAAGATCGTGGTATTGGCGATGGATGTGTACGGGGAATAAGAATTATTCTTCGTCGAGGAAATCAGGAGGTTCCTCTCCGGAATCCTCGTCGTATTCGATGACATTGAATGCATCAAACTCTTCGGCTGACATCACGTTTGTGACGGAACGCGTTGCTGGATCATAGTGCCAAATGCCTCCATTCCCATAGCGCACCTGGTAGGGGATCGCTTTGTGTTGCAGATACGTCTCTGTTCCCAATCCGATGCGGAGGGGATTTCGGTGCATCCCTTCATGGTCATACGATACAAGCAGGAAGGGGTCCGCCCCCTCCGCGAGAGAGATTTCTCCGGATTTTCCGCAGGAATCGAATTCATACGGATTACACGAGCCGGTGCCTTGCGAGCGCAGGAACCTATTGAGCATTTGTGCGTTCAAAGAAATTCCTTCGAAGCCCCGTATGACGGGTTTGGTCTGGTAGGGGCTCGCGGCGGTTCTAAAAAAAGAAACTTTTCGGCCTGTACCCTTGTAGTTCTTCAGGCGCCCGCCGAAAGGGTCGACGATGTCGCGATCATCCAGTCCCAGTTCTTCCATTATTTCCTGTGTCCGGCCCTCTGTCTTTGGCAGATAGATCGATACGAATGTTCCATCGTTTTGTGTGAGCCACTCCCGGTATCGTTCCACCGTGTCCGGACACAAGGGAAGCGCATGGTCTACGCTGGCTTCGTGGATAGCAGACAGTGGATCAACGTCTTTCCAGAGGTCTGCCTGCAGCTTCTCCCATGAGAGGTCATCCGGTGGTTTCCTCAGATGGGTTCCTAAAAATTCGGACATAACCTGCTGGAATGCGACGGGGGTATCCGCAAAAATATGATGCGCCTGAGAAAGGCCGCGTATGTAGGCACTCAACGCGGTCTTTGCGGTTTCATGTGTGACGGGCGCTGTTTCCAGTATGCGTTCGAGGAGTAACGGAACGCCCAGGCTATAACGATGTAAAAGTCCACGTTCCTCATCCGTCGTCTTCGGCCTACGCGCATCAATCCAATCGTCAATTTCCGATTCTTCCAGAGGGCGCAGTGTGATTTCTGTCACCGGGATATTGGCGTTCCCTAAGTCCTCAGTAAGAGTGCTGCCTGGGGGTGTCGTCGCCATCACACGCCATGCAGAGTCTCGAACACGCGTGATACTTTCGACAAGAGACCCGCTCCAGCGGTTCTCCTCCGCAACCCCAATGGCATTCGAGTACTCAGAAAGATCTCTCCAAGCGGAAACTTCGGTGAGGCTCCTCTCCTCTCTCTCTGCCACTGCCGAAACGACCGTGCTTTTTCCGAGGCCGGACGGGCCTCGGAGCATCACCACCGAATCGGGTTTCTCCGCAAACGACGCGCTGACGGCATCCGCTGTTTCCTGCTGCGATGGGAAGAGATTTGACACCTGGAAAAATTATACCTTTTTATGCATCTAGCAAGCATATTTTGGCTGTATCTGGCTACACATGGCTTCTGTGTTTATGCTTCAAATGCGCCGCGAAGTGCCACTTTCCTCCCGTCAGGCTTTCGATCTCCATCAACACCGAACCAATGAGAATGAATCCCGCGCCAGCGATGTGGTAGGGGAGAATCGCGGCATTGAGATAGACGCTCGCAAATCCGATGCTTCCGATCAGACCGAGATTGAGCAGCAGCGACACCGTGCGTACCGGAAGCCGCTCGATGGATTCATAGAAACTGAAGAGGTTCACGAAGCGCGCGAGGAAACCGTAGCCGAGCAGCGCGACGATCAGTTCGGTGGGGAAGTGTTGCAGCTCCTCAATAAGCGTGTGATGCATGAACGGGGCGGAGAGGAAGAAGACGGCAAGTGCCACGCACGTGCGGCAGAAGATCATCAGTTCTGGTTCGACTTTGTGAAGTTTCTTTTTGTAAAGGATACCGCCGCAGGCGTAGAACGCTGCCGCAAGCAGGATGTAGCCGTCGCCCCGGGAAAGAACGAGTGATTCCGAAAATCCCCGGAGTGTTACGATCGCAACGCCGAAGAACACACAGATTGCTCCCACGATGTGTTGCTTCTTCAGTCGCTCTCCAAGAAACGCTACAGCGAGGAGTACGAGAAAGATGTCTTCCGCACGGATGAAGAGTTCTGCATTGATCGGCCCAGTCATCCGGAGTCCCGTGAACGCAAGCAGCGGCGCGATGACGCTGTTACTGAGTCCCACAAGCAGGATCGGCAAAGCATTCTTCTTCTTGAGCCGCGTGATCCGTTTCAGAATCGGAAAGAGCCCGAACGAAAGCACGGTGAAGAGCATGGTCAGCGCTTCTGAGATGAACAACATCGAAAGTGGCGAGAGCGAACCTGCGAGGGCTGAGGCGAAGGTAACGGAGGTGGAGCCGGCGAGGATGGCGACAGACAATGCGATCCAGCCGAGGGCATTGGAGGATGTCGTTTGCCTGCGCCAGGGGAGAGTGAATGAGATTGTTTGAGTGTTCATGTTGATCAAATATTATAGCATACTTTCAGGTTATGTAAAAATCAGGGATAACGAGCTGAAGCACATTTCCATGTACAATATTTGCGTTGCCGCCGTGGCGGAAAGGCAGACGCGAGGGACTTAAAATCCCTTGTCCCGAAAGGGACGTGATGGTTCGAATCCATCCGGCGGCACCACCCATCGAGATCAGATGATGTCGCCTTACTTCCCCTTTTGTCTTTCCTTAAGAACTTTTTCGAGTTCACTTCGAGTGATGTCCGGTGGTAATGCATGCTCTTGCAACCAACTTCTAAAGCGCGGTGCAACTTGGAGCTGCATGGGTAGACCACATTCAGCGATCTCTTTGATTATTCCGGCTATTTGAGCTTCTGTTAATTGGCTTAAGTTCCGTGTATATGCCTGATCATAGGTTATGCCATACGTGCTCATAATTCGGTCGACCAATTGGCTAATTTTTGCGGAAAGAGCCGGTATTTCTTGATGTATTCCTTTACCAAAATCAGCTGGGTCACCAAGATATAAAACCTTGTTCAGAAGCTCTGATAAATTATAAAGGTCGTAACATGACCATGTGCCATCGTCATTTTTTCGGAAGAACTCCTCTACATGCCGCTTGGCTGTTTCAGCTCTTTCAGCCGACGAACTTCCATCATCAATAGCAACGTTGATCATCGTTAATATAATACCAAAATAATTAATTTTTGTCAATTTTTAGGAAACCTTTTAAATCGGCAGTTGCTCCACATTCAGCTTTTGCCCTCCATGCGTGCCCTTTTCTCCGACTTCGAGCGGCATGCCCGTGATGGCGTCGATTTCTTCGGAGGTGACGATGAGGCGGCGGAGCGTGGTTCCCACCGGCGTGCAGGTCATCAGCGTCGCTATGCGTTTATCGAGCGGCTGGTCGAGCACACGGACGTTGCTCGGTTTTACTTCCTGCTTCTCGCGGACGATGTAGCGGTGCTTGTCGCCGCCGTAGTAGACCCAGTATTCGTCGCCGACATCGAGATCATGCAGACGGGCGAAGACGTTTTTGTATTTGCCCGGTGCCCACGGGTAGTAGGAGCTATGGCCGGTGACGAAGAAGTTTCCCGCTTGCCCCGGGCGCGCGGTGCCGGGGTAGTGGACCACGCCTTGCTGCAACGCATCCTGAATATCCGACTCTACGCCCTCCCAGTTTTCGGAGAGGAGATTCTGGTACGAGGGAGTGACGAGGGGAATATTGAGATTCAGCTTCGGGATGATGATGCGGTTTTCCGGAGGACCGACATCCGGAAGGTAGCTCAGAAGATCTCCCGCAATGTTTCCAGAGACCGCGAGCGAGGGGCTTTTCATGAGTTTTTCCCGGAGCGCTTCATCCACACTCGTGACAAGTGCGTTCGTGCTTTGGGCTGCCTGGATCGGGCGGATCTGGCTTCCGACGATTGCCCAGAAGCTCTGGTAGTTGAGTGTGAGGAAGAGCGCGGCAAAGAGAGCGGCGAAGGTCCCGCCGAACCGCACGGTATCCAGAACGAAGAGCGTGCCGCGGCTGTACTGCTTGGGCGCCTTATTCTTGGTGACGATCCACACGGGTTGCGTGAGGAAGGTCCATGTCACGCTTCCGGCATTGCGGAGTTTTCCGCGGCCCTGCGTCCAGGCCGATGTGAGATCACGGGCGCTGGCCGCGTATTGATCCTTGCTTTCCGTGATCACTCCGATCGTGGCCTGATATGCCGAAAGTTGTCCGGCTTTCAGGTACGCGATTGCTTCGCTTGCCCTCACTTTGGGGCTCTTTCCCGGGTCGCGTTTCGGCACCGGCGGTGTTTCCTGCAAGCCGGGCTCCGTGTCCATCCAAAGCATTTCGGGCTCCGGTTTCACGGGCTCTTTCTCGATACGTTGCATCGGCGGCTTCAAGGATTCTTCGGGGAGAATAATCGTCCCGTCCGGAAGGATCTCTGCGCGGTGCTGGTGGGGGTTGAGGGGTATCAAGACAGTATAGCGGAAATGGCCTTGTAGCGCACTATTGTAGAGGAGTGGAAAGAGGAAAGGGGAAAGTGGAAAGTTTCTCTGTAATTCCGTCTATTACGGCTGTTTTCCACTTTCCGTTTTCCACTTTTCTCTCGTTAAGCGATAGTTCCTCCCCCCACAATCTCCTCTCCGCGATACAGAACCAGCGATTGCCCGGGGGTCGCCGGCGCCGAAGGATCCTGAAAACGAAAAAGCCCTTGCCCTTGCGAAAATGTCAGCGTTCCGCGCTTTCGCGGCGAGAGCGAACGGCTGCGGTACTCAAACGGCGTGGGGACATTTTCCTCCGGGTTCCACGAGACCCAGGCGAGATCGGTGACTCTTATTTCCTGCGACTGTTCTTTGCCCTGCTCTTCGACGATCAGCGCATTGCTCCGGATGTCTTTTGATACCACCTCGAGAGGAATCTTGAGCCCACCGATGCCGAGCCCACGCCTCTGGCCGATGGTATACAACGGTAAGCCTTCGTGACTGCCCACGACCATGCCATCGCGCCGGACAATCGGTCCGGGCTGCAGGGCATCCTGCAGATGGCGCTTGAGAAATTCCTCCGGAGATTTTTCAGGGAAGAAGCAGAGGTCCTGGCTTTCGCGGTAGGTGTCGTCGTCGAACGGCACGCCGAATTTCTTGGCGAGCGCATAGACTTCGGCTTTGCGCATGGTGCCGAGTGGGAAAAGGCATTTCGATAATTGCTCTTGTGAGAGGCCGTAGAGGTAATAGCTTTGGTCTTTGGATTTATCGATGGCTTCTAAGAGAAGATGACGTGGTAATGCGGAATGCGGAATTCGGAATTCGGAATTCAATTCTGCATTCCGAATTCCGAATTCCGAATTTTCAATCGCAACCCGCGCGTAATGCCCCGTCGCCATCTTCTCGCATCCATACTCCTCCATCAGTTCGATCAATTTTCCGAACTTGATCGTGCGGTTACAACCGATACAGGGATTCGGAGTGACTCCTTTGCGGTGTCCCTGCAGATACGGATCGACGACCATGCGTTTGAATTCCTCACTGAGATCAACGACGTGGTAGGGGATTCCCAGATCTTTCGCGATTCGCCCCGCGCGCGCCGCGTTTTGGGCTGTGCAGCATTTGCTTGGAAGGATCTCGGCTATCGCCGGCGCGAGCGGATCGGTCCAGAGAAGAAAGCGCACGCCGATCAGTTCGTGGCCTGCCGCGTGGAGCATGTGGGCAACCACAGAGGAGTCGATACCGCCGGATAATGCGACAAGAATCTTCATGGACAATATTCTATTTTATCCTACTGTAAGTATACATCCCATTTTTCTTCGGAAAGGAGGTGATGTCTATGATTCGATCATTTTGGTCGATCACGGCTCAGAAGAAGTTGATCTAGGGCGTCGCAGCGGAACTTAACCCGAAAGGAGGGGTCTTCCCTCCCTGAAAAAACCCTTACAGGT
>MFXS01000040.1:5510-65714 GCA_001788925.1 Candidatus Peribacteria bacterium RIFCSPHIGHO2_01_FULL_55_13 | reverse complement strand
TTACAGGTCAGCTTAGTCCGAGAGGTGCGAGCCGCACATGAAAACTCTCTCGGACGTTTTTGTTACATGGCGGCCTCTCATACGTTCTATACCTTGTACTCCCTACCACTGTTATACTCCCCCTATGCCCAAATCCACCCCACAGTCCTCGTTAGAATCCTTCATCGCCCATGCGAGAAGCAAAGACATGGATCACCAGACGATCCGTATGCTCCTGCTCAGCGCGGGTTGGAAAGAACACGACGTCGCGATCGCCATCGGTGCCGAAGGGCTCGATGTGGCCGTGCCGGTTCCGCCGGACGCCGGTGGAGCGCGCGATGCATTCTTTCATCTCCTGGCGTTCGCCGGGCTCTATACGTCCGTCATCAGTTTTACCATCCTGGCGTTTGCCTACGTCAACCGCTGGTTTCCGGATGCCGCGCTTGAGCGCTACGTGACCGACGAAAGTTTCCGCGCCGGCATCCGTTGGCCGCTGGCCGCCCTCATCGTCTCCTTCCCGATTTTCCTCTGGATGTCGCGGCTGCTTCTGAAGGAAATGCGCATGCACAGTGAAAAGCAGAGTAGCGGCGTGCGGCGGTGGCTCACCTATCTCACGCTCTTTGTCGCCGCGTCCGTTCTTATGGGCGATCTCATCACACTCGTCTTCTCGCTTCTCAGCGGAGACATTACCGTGCGCTTCTTGCTCAAGGTGGTTGTCGTGTTCCTCGTTGCCGGCGGCGTCTTCACCTATTACTTCTACGCCCTTCGTAAGCCCGTGCTCGAACAGGGCAATATGCATCGCGCGTACGCTCTGGGTTCGATCATTGTCGTCGCCCTTACGATTGTCTACGGACTCTTCATGGCCGGGTCTCCCGGAACGGAGCGCGACCGCCGCATCGACGGGCAGCGTCTTTCGGACATCCGCGTGATTGCCGATGCCACCCTGAATATCGTCTACGGCCAGGACCGCTGGTCGCGCCCGATTCCGCCGACACCGGATTCCATGCAGCCGCTGCCTGCAAGCTTGGGTGTCATCGCCAAGGAAACGGTAAATCAGCGCGTGCCGACGACGGATCCCGAAGGTATTCCCTATGAGTACATTGTGGATGACCGCACACACTTCTCCGTCTGCACGACATTCAACTACGAAGATATGGAGCAGTACGCGCCGTTCTGGAACCATCCGGCGGGAAGCCACTGCTATACGTTTGATACGGCGGAGATGAACTTGCCTTAAGGTAAAGGGCGCAAGGGCCAAGGGCGCAAACTCCATTGCGCCCTTTTTGTCTCTTGGCCCTTGGCTCTTGTGCCCTTACCATGGCTCTATGAACGACCGTATCTCCGCTCTCCGCAAAGAATTCTCCGAGATCAGCCGCTCTCTGGAGGATCCTTCCGTGTTCGGCGATATTGCAAAGGTGAAGACTCTGAGCAGGCGTCGCAAGCAGCTTGATCCAATCCTGAAGCTTGCAGACGAGCGTGATGCGGCACTGCGGGCCATCGCTTCAGCGGAGGATTTTGAGGGTGACGCGGAACTCAAAGAGATCGCGCTTGCCGAAGCGGCGGAAGCCAAAGAGCGTCTTCCCAATATCGAAGCAGAGATGGAGGAGAAGATGCTCCCGAAGGATCCTGATGACGACCGATCCGTGATTATGGAAGTGCGCGCCGGCGCGGGAGGAGAGGAGGCTGCGCTTTTTGCGGCAGAGCTTCTGAAGATGTATCTGCGCTACGCTGAAGCGAAGCATTGGAAACCGGAATTGCTCGATATCTCCCATGGAGATGCCGGCGGCATCAAGCAGGCGACTGCGCGCATTGAAGGAGACGGCGCGTACGGAGAACTGAAATTCGAATCGGGAGTCCATCGCGTGCAACGCATTCCCGAGACCGAGGCAAAGGGGCGCGTCCACACATCTACCTGCACTGTGGCTATCCTTCCCGAAGTGGAGGAAGTGGATATTGTCATCCGCACGGAGGATCTCAAAATCGATACGTTCCGCAGCGGCGGCGCGGGAGGACAGAACGTGAACAAAGTGGAATCGGCGATCCGCATTACACATCTTCCTTCAGGTGTCGTCGTTGCCTGCCAGACGGAGCGTTCGCAGCTCCAGAATCGCCAGAACGCCATGGCGATGCTCAGAAGCCGCCTCTATGCCGCGGAACAGGAACGCAAGAACAGGGAGCGCACAGACATGCGTAGCACCCAGATCGGCTCGGGAGACCGCAGCGAGAAAATCCGTACATACAATTTCCCCCAAGACCGCATCACCGATCATCGCATCAATCAGAACTTCAGCAATATCCCGGCGGTAATGGAAGGGGATATGGAAGATATTGTGAAGGCGATGAAGGAAGAGGAACGTAAGGCAAAATTGGGACTACGCTCATAAGTGGTTCCTCGCGTTTTTCAGTGCTTTAAAGCATAGAAAGCCAATAAGGATGATGCTTGCCACAAATGCAATCGGAAGAATTATCTGAGCTGTTTTTCCTGCAAGAGGAGAAGTGGCAATCCATGGCATCGATTCAGCAACCGGTGCTCCGATGTAGAGGGTAGTATACGGAAGCAGAATAACAAATAGGGCCAGGGAGATCACAACAAACGCAATGCGTTTTTTGCTTTTTGGTTTAAGCAACCAGTACAAGAGCGCAACAAATGGCGCGCAAGCGATGAGAAGCATCACCATGTCCTCTGGATCTGCAATCATGGCACCAGCGTACCACAAGTTATGCTACAGGAGCGGGTTGTAGCTGGGATCCTTCTTGCGATGGAATCACCTCGGTCGGATTCTTCTCTTCGATCGCCCGCGTTTCCGGAAGGAACGGAAGCAGCGGCAACGGAAGTACACTGCTCAAGATCGCGATCCAGAGGACTTTATCGAGATTCGTATAGTTCGCAGCAAGCGTCTCTGTTGCTTGGTGCACATCAAACAAGTGTACGAGCATCGCGCCGCCCATATCACTGATCGCCAGTCCGATATTCATGATGCTCGCGAGCACGGCAAACACGGTCGCCTCGATGCCTTTCGGACAGATGCGGGCGACAAGAACAAGGAGCGGCAGGAAACCGATCTCCGAGAGCGGCGCGGAGATGAGGGTATCGGCCATAGCGAAGAACTTAGGGCTCACACCAAGGACCGCATACCAGCCGTAGACGAGTCCGAGTGAGGGGAGGCTCAAGACGATACTCGCAATGACGACGCCGAAGAGTAGGCGCTTGAGCGGAATCATAATGAGCCACTTGCGGAAGATCAGCACGCCAGCGATTCCCATGAAGCGGCTGATGACGGCGAGTGTGCCAAAGAACTCCGGATCGAAATGGAGTTCATCAATCAGATAGTACGAAAATGCGCCGCCGCTTGTGGGAGTGCTTCGCCAGATAAAGAGGAAGAGGGCTGACCAAAGAATCGCAGGCTGCAGTGCTTTCTTAAAGTTTGCCCATGTCTGCCGCCAGTCCCATGCGGCGACTTCCATTGGGAGTTCTTTTAGGAAGATAGCAATCAAGGAGGTGAAGAGGGGGAGCGTCGCCGTGAGCAGGAAGACGCGTCGCGCACCGATGGATTCCGTCAGTATTCCCGAGGAATACGCGACGACCAGCGCGCCGGTCATGATGGCGGCCCGGCAGATACTTTGAAGTTTCCCTGCTGCTTTGTGTGAGGAACTTCGTTCTGCAACGACGCCGTCGACGATCACGTCGGCCATCGCAAATCCGAGAGCGGAGATCAGTTCGGCTATCAAAACTCCCCAGAAGCCCTGGACCCAGGTCGCAAGCAGGAGGTAACCGAAGCTTCCGAGGAATCCGCTGAGGATCAAATAGGGTTTCCTGCGAAGCCCCTTGAGCGGTACGCGGTCCGAGATGATTCCGTAGATCGGTTTGATGCTCCACGGAATGATCGCGACCGATCCGAGAATTCCCAGCTGTTCCAGTGTGAGATGGAGTTCGTCTTTATAGAAAAATGTCGTTGCGACTCCAGCGAGGCTCGAGGCACCCGCGATGAAGTAGACGAAGGGGATCAGGAGAGTTGTCAGATCGGGACGCTTCATGAGGGCTATCCTAGAGCCGATTGTTGAATGGTTAAATGGCTAAATGCTTCGCAAGCGAAGGGATAATCCTAGCCATTTAACCATTTAGCCATTTAACTTCTTAATTTCTTCATCATCTCTACACGTTGCTGCACTAATTCCTCTGTTCCAATGTCGGCACGGAACCGCACCGGCCCTTTCACTTCTGAACACATTTTTTGTGCAATTTTTTCAGCTTCTTCTAGAGAAGATCCCATACCAACGATTCCGGAAGACCGGGAGCCACCTAAGAGTAATTTTCCCGAACCTTCTTGTGAAATGTCGCCGTAGTAGATCCGTCCTGTTTCCGTGGATTTCGGAAATATTACCTCCTGCCCTTTCTCCATCTTTCCGTCCGGGTAACTCTTCGGCGTGATGTATTTACAGACCGTGGCCTGATGCGCGAAGCGCACAAAGTTTTCGTTAAACGTTCCTTCGATCATCGACTGACAGAGTTCCACAAAATCGGATGAGAGAATGGGCAACACATTCAGGGCCTCCGGATCGCCGAAGCGTGCGTTGTATTCGATCACGCGTACGCCGTCACGGACCGCGATGAAACCACCGTAGAGGATGCCGCGATAGGGATGGCCGCATTCTTTCAGGAGTGCGGCTGCGATCTGCCGGTTTATCTTCTTTGCTTCCTCCAGATCGGACGGGGTCAGAAACGGGAGCGAGTGGTCGGGGCAGGAATATGTTCCCATGCCTCCGGTATTCGGACCGGTGTCGCCCTCGTAGGCGCGCTTGTGATCCTGAACCGCAGGCATATCAGCGACCTCCGTACCAGAGGCGAAGCTCATCAAGCTGAACTCCACGCCGATAAGTTTTTCTTCAATCACCACCTTGCCGCATTCCGCGATGCATTCTTCCGCGTAGCGTATTCCTTCCTCCACAGAGTGGATGTGCTCGCCGCTGACCTTCACGCCCTTTCCTCCTTTGAGCGCGTCGTATTTTACGACGAATTCTCCACCACAATCGCCCCGGATGAATCGATCCATCGATTTGGCATCAGCCCTTTGGTAAGCCATAAACTTCGGGTAGGAGTTGATGCCATGCTTCTGCATCAGCTCGCGCGCGAAGGCCTTGGAACTTTCTATCCTTGCGAGCGATTTTCGCGGCGCAATGCACGGGATTCCCTGCTCTTCCAGAAGATCAGCCAGTCCTCCGGCAATCGGATCATCCGGACCGATGAAGGCGAATTCCGGCTGCTCCTCTTTTGCGATCTTGAGCACCGCGTCGAAGTTCATGATATCCATCGCCTCGTGGCGGTGTGCTAGAGCGATCAATCCCGGATTTTTATTCGGGCTTAAGCAAATCAGTTGCGGATTGTGATGGCTTCTGGAAAGAGCCTCGGCGATTGCGTGGCCGCGTGCGGAAGAGGAAACAAGGAGAATCTTCATGATTCTATTGTAACAGCATCCGTACGGATGCATCGGATAGGGAATATAACAGGATGCATTTATACCAGGGCCATCATCTTATTTTCGTTTGCGTCATCTCCCGCCTGTTCTTCCTCAAACGCATCGCGCGTTTCATTGCGGCCTGATCCCATCTCCTTGAGTAACTTCGGCGTCACCTCCGGCGTGGGATATTTTCCCGTGAAGCAGCCTTCCGAGAACTTCTCGATATTGCGGTTGCCGTACTTGATGGTGGAGCGAAGGTCTTCGATGGTGTTATAGAAAAGACCATCCGCGCCTATAAATTTGCGGATCTGTTCGATGCTCATGTCGGCCGCGATAAGTTCGTTCGTCGTCGGTAAGTCGATACCGTACGGATCGGGACTGATGATCGGAGGAGAGGCCGATGCAAAGTAGACTTTTTTGGCTCCGGCCTCGCGTGCGATCTCGACGATTTTCTTGCTCGTATTGCCGCGGACGATGGAGTCGTCCACGATCAGCACGTTGCGATTTTTAAATTCCAGTTCGATAGGATGCAGCTTGAATTTGAGCGAGCGCTTGCGCATGCCCTGACCCGGCATGATGAACGTGCGGCCGATGTAGCGGTTCTTTACGAAGGCTTCGCGGTAACGCACTTTCAGCTTGTCTGCGAGACCTGCGGCAGCAGGGCGGCCGGTGTCCGGCACGGGAATGACCGAATCGATCTTGATGCCTGCCTTCTTGATCTGCTTAGCGAGTGACTCGCCCATGCGGACGCGTGCCTTATAGACGTTCACGCCGTCGATGGTGGAATCTGGAGCCGCTAAGTAGACCCATTCAAAGAGGCACGGGTTGAGTTGGCCTTTTACGACCTGGCGGGAGTGGAGGCGGTTCTTGCGGTCGATGAAGACCGCTTCACCCGGGCGGATATCGCGGACGAATTCGAATTCGAGCGCATGGAAGACGGTGTTTTCCGAAGCGATCATATATTCCTCCTTCATCCCGAAGCGGCGCTTCCCCAGCTGCAAGGGGCGGATACCGTGCGGGTCCCGGAATCCCAGGATTCCCTGGCCACCGATGAGTGCGACTGCCGAGTAGGCCCCTTTGCACTTTCCCATGACGGTTTTTACCGCTCCGAAGACGTGCTCGGGTGTGAGCTTTTTGGGGTGCTGATGCCGAAGCGCGACGGCGAAGACATTGAGGAGAACTTCGGAATCGGAATTGGTATTGAGGTGGTGATACTCCTTCTCCATGAGTTTCTTGCGAAGTTCATTGGAGTTGGTGAGGTTGCCGTTATGTGCCAGCGCGATCCCGAACGGCGTCGAGATAAAAAACGGTTGCGCTTCGAATTCACTGCTGCATCCTGCCGTCGGGTAACGAACATGGCCGATGCCCATGGGGCCCTGCAGGCGCTCGAGCGATTTGTTGTGGAAAACGTCGCGGACCATTCCGTTGCTCTTTTTCAGGTGGAACTGATCGTTATAGGTGACGATCCCTGCGGCGTCCTGCCCGCGGTGCTGGAGCACAATGAGACCGTCATAGAGATCCTCGATGACGTTACGGAAGCCGGAGACGGCGATGATGCCACACACGTTAGGGCGTAGGGGGTAGGGGGTAGGGAT
This sequence comes from Candidatus Peribacteria bacterium RIFCSPHIGHO2_01_FULL_55_13, assembly GCA_001788925.1. Lineage (GTDB taxonomy): Bacteria > Patescibacteriota > Gracilibacteria > Peribacterales > Peribacteraceae > 2-12-FULL-55-11. Next base: position 58,684 of record MFXS01000040.1, on the reverse strand, counting down.
CGGTCAAGAAGGCCCTGCGAAAACGGATGCGCAGTGCCGGAAGAGTCATGAAACTGTCTCCCATGGGTAAATTCTACGGAAATTCAGGGATGTCGCAAGGGTAACCGTCCTTAACTTTTCTCCGTCTGTCGCTCCTTGGCCCGCACACAATTTCTGATAAGCGAGCAGACCGTCATCGGACCGACACCTCCCGGAACAGGCGTGATGGCCGAGGCGATTGTTGAGACGGCATCGAAGTCCACATCGCCCGTCAGTTTTCCGTCGACGCGGCTCGTGCCGACATCAATCACGACCGCGCCTTTCTTTACCATGTCTGCCGTGATCATCTTTGGTTTGCCGACGGCGGCGATCAGGATATCGGCCTGCTTCGTGATTGCGGGAAGATCTTTTGTTTTGCTGTGGCACACGGTCACCGTCGCATCGCGGTTGAGGAGCATCACTGAGAGGGGTTTTCCCACGATGTTGCTCCTGCCCACGATGACCGCGTGCTTGCCCGCGACAGAAATCTTGTAGTGTTCGAGAAGCATGATGATGCCTGCGGGAGTCGCCGGTGGAAGGTGCTCAAATTCTTTACTGAGAAATACTTTACCGAGGTTATAGGCGCCGAAGCCGTCGACATCTTTTTTCGGGTCGATCGCGCGGATCACTTCGGGGACATGATCTTGGAGATGGTCAGGGAGAGGAAGTTGGACGATGAACCCGGTGACATCAGTGTCGCTATTGAGTTCGGCCACGGTCTTCAAAAGCTCCGAAAGCGTGGTATCAGCCTTCAGATGCCGGTGCTCGCTTCGCATCCCCACTTCACCGCAGCTTTTGATCTTCTGCTTGATGTAACTGGCGCTTCCCGGGTCATCGCCCACCTGCACCACCACAAGCTTCGGGTCGATTTTCGTGATTTTTGGCTTCAATTCGCCAAGAATCTTCGCTGCTGCGTCACGGCCGGAGAGGAGGAGGGCGGACATGCGAAGAGACTACCGAAAGAGGCTCAAATACGCTATACTATTAGGATTTATGCACACAAACATCGATACCGTCAAAAAGGGCATCGAAGAGTCTCTGCTGCTCAGTCCTGAGCGCAAAAAGTCCCTGAGAGCACTGCTCGCGGATCTGACTCCGGAAGGACTGACGGCGCTTGGAAATCTTCTCCTCCAAGAGCCCACGCGCATCGCCGCTGCCATGGAGAGAGTGGTTGGTCATGCGATTGCCGACGGGAATACGGAATGGCTGAAAAATCTGGAGGGGTATCTGCGTGATGCGGCACGTTCTCTGCGGCGCGCAAGCGAGGGTGCGACGGACAACGACGAAGCGAATCAACTCGATCACTTCTTTGATGCCGCCGCATGAGTCCTGATATTCCAGAGCAGGCCGATCCGCAGCGCGCGATTGATGCCGCGCAGCGCGAGCTCGATGCCCATGACGGAAATGCCGATGGGAAAATCGATCACGGCGCTCCGCAAAGCGATGCTGACCGTGAGAAGCTCACGGCGATCTACATCGGCAAGGTGAATGACATGCAGGGACGGATAGCTGATGCCAAGCGCACGGTGGAGATCGGGAAGAATGCGCAGTCTCCGCACTGGCAGGAGCTGGAGCGTGCGTGTACGGAAGCGGAGACAGGCCTTCTGGAGAAGTTGGCGACGGTCGATCCAAAGACAATGCATGAAACAGTGAATGCCTTTGATGCAGATGTTGCACAGTTGCTGGAGAAATTTTCCACCGTGCATCCTGAGCAGAAGGAACAGACGTCGGTGGGCATGGCGGAGCATGCACGCACGTTGCTTACCACGCTGGGACTTCCCTCGGAAGCACAGAACGCAATGCTGGATGAGGCGATTGCGCAGTACGGCGAAGAAGGCGGGATCCGCGCCGTACGGGAATCCGTCAGAGACAGGAGCGGGCGGGTGCAAACGCAGATCGATGCGCTGAACGGCAACGTGATCACGCTCATGCAGCGCATTGTGGATGAAACGAAAGGACTGCAGTACGGATGGAGGGATAACCTCAAGGATCTGCTACGTCTCAGTGCGAACATGCAGACAGTGGGAATCGCTTCCGGAGCAATCGACAATGTTCTTCCCGACAGATTCTCGGTTGCCGACAAAGGGATTCAGGCGCTCGTCGACGAGATCAAACGCGTACGTCCGGAGATACAAACACTTTCGGAGCAGCAGCAGGTGATCGACGGCATCGCTGCGGCCCTCGATATCACGCTTGCCGTGGGGGCTGCGGATGGTGCCCGGCTTGCAGGCCGCACAGAGGAATCGGACCGGCGTATGACGCAGCTTCTGGAGAAGTACGGCACAGGCCTCAGGGGCACGGATGCTACGCGTGCAATGCAGTCTGCGATGCGGCTGCGCGATCAGAAGAAATTATCCCCCATCGAGGAAGCAATGCTCTTCGATGACCCGCGGTCACCTCAGACTTTGAAGAAAGCGATTGAGCAGAAACTTTCCGAATCCACGGCAGCGGACGTTCTTGATCAGGTGCGCGCAAAGCAGACGTTCCGGGCAGGAACATTTGAACCGTTCGACAAGAAAGGTATTTATTTCGACGGGAAGGATGTGAGCGGAGCGCTTGGTATCGGATCAAAGACAATCCTTACCTATTCCAATGGACGCTCCATGACGGTCATCGCGACTCCACAGGCACAGAAGGTTTTAGAATCTATTCCTGGAGACAGGGAGCCCGTCTTACTGCGTCCCGTGACTTCCATGGTGATCGGTACGCAGGGTGTTGGACGCGGCATGCAGTCCGTTCTGCGTTGTCCCCCTAGCGAATGTATCATTGCCCATACGGATATCGGTTTCGTGGATGGAAAGGGAAATATCGTCCGGGATGATGGCGTAACGCCCGTGGATCTCGGCAACAGCGAGAACCGCGCAATGATCGAAGCCCAGATACAGAATCAAAAAGGATTTCACTTGGAAAGATATCAGCCGAAGTTGCCCCTGCGCACAGCGGAGAACAAGTCGTATCCCAATGGGCTTTATACGATCAAAACGCAGTCAGGACTTTCCGTCGAAGGCGTTACCGTAGACAGACATGCGATTGATTTTGTGAATGCCGAGCCTCCAGAGGGCCAGATGCTCGTTCTCAAGCGCATTCCCCGCCCGATTGTTCTTCGCGCCCCCGACAGCGAGCAGTATGGCAGGGGGTCGCGGCTCTATCAGCGCGTGTTGCAAACGGACATCGTCTCTAAAGAAGATCTCGCGTACGCGAAGATCGATGGAGACAGCCTTGTCACTCGCGATCTGCCGAAAAAGGAAACCGATGTATCTGTTTCTCCACCAAAAGAAGAGAGCACGGAAGTGAGAAAGCCCGTTGCAGAGATTGAGAAAGAGCAGGAAGAGAAGACACGCGACATCGAGCGCGTGCTCGATCGGAACCCTGCCATCCTCGGCGTGAAGCGTTCCGCCTCCACGATCCAGCAGACGGTGGGACATTTGCAGAAATTCCTTGAAGCGGGTCAGATCGGATCCGCGCGCGATTCCTTCGTGAAGTTTGCCCGCGAGGAAGCGAGGCCGACGCTGGAGATGCTGCAAGACCCGCGACTCAAGCGGGATGTGGAGGAAGCCAAAGTCGCACTGCGCGCTCTGAAGGGCGTGAACGGCGTTGCACTCGGAGGACTGGAACAGAAGATCGATGAGCAGCTCAAAGCACTCGACGGATTTACGGCGATGCTAAACGATGCAGGGACGATAGATCTTTTCAAGACGATCACGGACGAATCCAGATTTTCCGCGGATACATGGGCGAATTTCTGTATGAACGAACTTCCGGTCATCGTCGCTTCCATCACGGTGGCGTGCCTCCTGGCCGCAGCGGTGGTATTGACGATGGGCGGAGCAACTCCGCTGATCGCCGTTTCGGCAAGCACGTTCTTTTTGACGAGTGCCGGAGCGACGGCCTTGGGAACCGTAGCTGGAGCGGAACTCGGCAAAGAAGCGGTACATGCAGGACACAAATACCTCGACAGTCGTGTGCGATCCGGTGAAGCCACGTTCACCGAGCGATCGCGTTTCGGAAAATATGCCGAAGGACAAAAAGAAATTGACGAGAAGACCGGAACCTACAGGGACAGAGAATTATTCGGTGATGTCCTCAATCCTCTTGCACAAGAATTTTCGCAGGCATTCATCGTCACGCTCGGCACGATGGGCATCGGCAATGTCGTCGGCGGACAGCTGAGCAAGCTTCTCCAGAACTCTAAAATCGTCGAACGGCTTGCGGCGCGTAGCGATGTAATGCAATCCGTTGTACGAAGGCTATCCCAGCTCAATGGCAGCAAAGAGGCCTTGGGAAAAGCGGCGAATCTCAAAGAGGCCGTTGCGCGCGCGTTGAAGTCTTTGCCGAAAGAAATCGGGGAAGAATTCGGTGATGAAGCACAGGAGCACGTGCTGGAGACTTTTTTGAACCAGCTTGATGTCAGCCTTGCCGCGGCAGATGCCGTCGATGGGAAGCTGGGACTCGGAACACTCACGGGAGTCCTGCTGGCAATTGCCAAGAACGTCAAAATCGGCAGGACGACGATCAATTATCATGTCCGCGGCAGGAGCCCGGAAGCGCTCGCGGCACGTACGCAAGCGATTCGTGCCGAAGCGGAGGGGAACGGTGCGATTGTTACGGACCTTGGGCAGGGTGTCCTTACGATCCGGCATCCGGTATCCGGAGCGGACGGCAATGTGACGTGGGAGACGGTGCAGATGGAGCCGGAGATTACTGAGAATGCAACGAATGTGCAGGAAGTTGAGCTACCAATGGATCAAGCAAAAACTTTGGCATTCTTCGCTGCTACAGCTCAGGGGATAGGCGAACAGCAAACAAGGCATGCTCTAAAAGAATTCATGAAAACAAACAATGTCGATTCGGATGCTCGCATTCAGATTGCAGAGACACTGCTTTTGAGAACATTAGAAAAAAATGAACGCGAAGCAATTCTTAACGCTCATAATTTACCCGGCAATATCGACGAGCTTTCCTCGGCAGAGCTCCGCGCCAAAACAGAGGAACTGAGCAAGGGCATTACCGATCCCGCCGAGCAGCGGCTGCTCATTGAAGCTGGTATTTGCGGAGCCGCAACACTATCCAGACCTCCGGTGTCACCCCGTGGCACTCCTCAGAACAATCCTGCATCGCGAAATGTAAACAGACAGCCACCAAAGCCGCCACTGGCTCCAGAAAGCGATGTCCTCATAGACAATGTTTCCGACAGTGCATCCACTACCGCTCTCGAAGCCCCTGCGCTTCCGAGAACAGTGGTAGCTGCATTGGAATCCGTGGGATCTTCCGTTGAACGACCGAAGGATTATCCGCAAGGAGTGGATCTGCACCTCGATTCCCATCATGCGCTTGTCGAATCTCTCGTAAAAAGCGGCGAACTTTCGCCGGAAATAGGAGTGATTGCCCATGCTTTCGTGGAACATCACGATCTTGCATACAGTGATGCGGAACTCGATCTTGGTAATGCTGAGCATCGCACTCAGCTGCTTTCCGCGTTTAAGGAAAATGCATTGGCCTCCGATCCGAACATGACGGACTCTGCAGCCGCCCGACTTGCGGAGCAAGCACTGGAATTTGTTTCTCAGCCCGATAACCAGAAGAACTATCTCATCCGGAAAGTGATTCTCCATGGCTCCGGAAGCGTTGTCCCGACGGCACGGAGATTGCAGGAAGCAGGGATGACGGCAGAACAAGCCCAGGGATTTGCCATGCTCTTTGCCGCGCACCATCCCGGATACCCGATCTCCATGGTGCAGTCCTTCGTGCTGAAAGACCAGATTCCCGCGGAGTTGCGGCCTATTCTTCTCATCGATACAAAAGAAGGAGGAGACCCCGACGGGCTGCGTGCAAAGATCGCGGAGCGCGGCGGTGAGCTTCTGGGGATCAGTCCTGAAGAAGCAAAAAAAATTGCTGCAGTCGGATACGCGCTCGATCGAATCACACCGGCGAGACGCATGGAAACATTTACCCTGAACGATGACGGAAGTTACAGCTGGACAGGTGGAGAAACTTCGAAAAAGTATCCGTTGATCGTCACGAACCAAAAATCAACAGGGGATTTTACCTTGGCGAAGATTTACGGCGACACCATCGTCAATGTGCAGCGCGAAGAAGATGCCGCTGTGGAAACGGCGCGGACGATGGGGGTACAGGGTCTCGATGCGATTATTCAGTCTCGATCGAGTGTTGAAATAGCACGGACTGCAGACATACAAAGCGCAGCATTGGAATTTTCTGCTTCGATTGAAGGGTTCTCCGGACACCTCAACAACATTGATGCAGATATCTCTATCGTTGAAGGCGCGTACAGAAAGATGCAACCCGATGATGTACGTCGTGATGCATGCGGTTATCTCCTTGGAACGCTGAAGTCGATTCAGAGCAATCCCAATTCCATGAAGATCATTCATGACAAGGTCGCGGATGCGCTCCTTCCCGATGCCCGCTCTCTCGGCGTTCTTGCCGCTCGAAATCGCTCTGGAGCAGGCGTAGAAGTGACGCAAGTTCTGGCGGAAAAGGTGTCTCATGAAGTGGAGCAACTTGCGAAGGAGGTTAAAGGTGGTGATCCGCAGGCCCTTGCGACATACATCGAGCAGATGGGACGAGGCGGGCTGGAGAAAGCCCGCGCCAAGGAAAATCAGGAACTGCGAGAAGAAGGAAAGAAGGAATTCGCTTCCGTCGAAGATTTTGTTTCACAGAAGCTTGTTCCGAAGTTTCTTTCGGTTTTGGAAAATATCGATGCGGGCAGGATCGGTTTGGGGACGGGGCAGAATTACATCGGTAAATCCATCCGTGATTTACAAAAGTTTGCTCCAGGCATGGATATGGAAGTGAAGCAGGCGCTCGCACGCAGATTACATACTGCCGCTGCGGAGAAGAATCCCGCATGGCGCACTTATGCGGAGAACAAATCTATCGATCCGCGCAATGTTGATCAGTATGTGGAATGGTTGCTGAGCCCGGATACGACGATTGAAGGAGGACGTCCGGCAGTACGTCCGATCAATATCGCGGAAGGGGGACAGATGTTCCCGCAGGATTCTGATGTCGGAAAGCGACTGACCACCGCCATCGATGCGCTTGCGAAGTGCGGTCAGGAGCGTGACGGAATCGCCTATACCGCGAAACATGCAGCAGAAATTGTGGACGCATTACCCGATCCCATTGATCGGGCAATACTCACGGAAACAGCAAGAATTTTGGAAGCCATCGTTCCGACAGCGGGTGCCGAAACCCTCAAGGACGCCGACCGCTGGGTGATTCTGGAATTCTCTGCACGCTATCTGCAAGAGTTCCGTGCTGCACAGAATTTCACGGCGACACCCGAGCAGCTGTTGAAGCTGGTGACCGATAACGCCGTGAATCTTGCGCACCAGGATACGATGGATTACATGACCCTCGTGGGCTCAAGTCACGGAGCACTCCATGTGCTTCGGGGCAATTCCCAAATGCTCGTCAATCTGTTTGATCAGCTGGGTTTCACGCCTGAACAGAGAATTTTGGCACTGCAGGCAACCTTCGACCATGACATGGGCTACACGAAGCGCACTCTTGTCGGTAGTACACCGAAGGAAGGCGTATTTGATGCCTCGAAGGATCATCCGCTGGAGAGCACTCTCTACGTGGAATCCCGGAGGAAATTCTATCGGTCGGTATTCGGAAATGACGGCTATACAGCTCTTCGCAACGCCGTCCTCGACCATTCGGATGCGGTTGGAAACGGGCAGTTTGCTGATGGCAGATCCAAGATCGACCGTCTGACGGATCAGAAGATCAATCCTTTTGAGCGCGTAGGGGCTGCCGTTGCCCTGGTGGACTGTCTGGCAACCGTCAATAACCTCAAAACATCGCCGCTTTTCAGAGATAATCCGGAAATTTTTGCATCGCTCTCGCGGTGCGGTGAGATTTACCAGCAAATCAATACAATCCGAGCTGACACAGCATTGTCAAAAGATGACCGCATAGACCAGGCGGATCCGTTGCTCAAGGAAGTGGGGAATCTACGGGCTTCTCTTATCCAGCGCATCGACGGCATGGCAGCACGTGAAGAAATAGATTCGAAAACGGCGAAGGCATATCACGATGCCTTGAATAGCACCATGGAATGGGAATCCAAAGTACAAGGGGATTTTGCCATTAATCTGAACGTGTCGATGCTGTGTGCGAGTGTCTCGCCGCAACTTCGCGTTGATAGCGAGGGAATGGTGCATGTGCAATATACTATTGACCCGCGCGGTCAGCAACTGATCGAAAAAGTTCTGGGTCCGGAAAAAGCTGCGAAATTAGGCGTGGAACCCCTCCTGAAAGCCGCAGAGGATTTCGGCGGTTTAAGCAAAGATGACGAAGCAGCGCTGAAAGATTTTGTTGCCAAAGTCCGGAGTGGTCAGGACCCCGGTGTTCTTCCTCCTCTTCGAACGTCCAAGGGTCTCGTTATGGAATTCGATGTCGGTCAAGATGACCAGTACGAGAAGGTGGCGAATGTCGTCGAAACCAACCTACGCATTAACGCGATCCGCGATTTTTCCAGGCAGAATCTCGATAAGATTATGAAAGGAGAGCCGCTTACCCTGCAGGGGACGGAACATGAGATTACGGATGCGGTGAACTACACGGCGCATGCGAAGGATGCCGTACGTTCCCTCATCACGGAATTGCCGACCAACTACGTCATCGAGCAGTCCGACGGGTCGTATGTGCCTGCGAAACTTGCGCATTTGCAGATGCTTCGGGAGACGGAAGCCATGCAGCAGCAAGACCGACCCGCAGCCGAAATCGCCAAGAAATGGGCCGAGTTCTGTGATAGAATATATAGAAGCGCCGGAAGCGATGCCCCTGTGTCCCCGGCAGCGAGAACACCTTCCCGTCGCGCAGCAGCATGAAAGAAACCCTGTCATCGTCGGCTGAACGCCTCACAATGCTTGAGACAAGGATGTCTGCAAGCGATGTGAGATGCCTTCAAGAGTCCTCGGAACAGGTTCGAAGGTTTGTCGCAGTCGGCGGTGCGCTTGGATTCTTTGAGCGGTCGTCCGATTCTCCTAAAGTGGGATATGATGTCCCGAGGCACGTTCTTTTACCGGAGGCGCCGCTTGCATCCCTTGTGCACTCGGATACCGGGCGTGAAGAGCTTTTCCTGTTTGTAGAGCGGTGGCAGGCAGAGGCAAAGTGCGACCCTGTAAAATTTATTGAGAGATTGATCAGCGAATCAGAGCGTCTTGGGATCCAGTACGAGACACGCACTGATCGGATCGGAACACTTGGCATTGAATTCGCACAAGAAAGATTGGCGCAAAATTCTGCTGGAAAAGATGTTGCTGCTTTACATGCTATCCTTGAAGATTGCGCCCCTCCCGATGAGGAGCTTCCGGCGTGGTTCCAGGTGATGCGCAGGCATCAGCTGATGCCGCCTGATATCAAAGAAATCCTCAATTGGAAGCCGAAAGAAGACGCTCGTGATTCTGATATTACGGGAGGAAGCGACGAGATCCGCCTTCATATTAAGGGTGCTCTGAGCTGATCATCGATTTTTGCTTTGTTTCCAGATTCCTTCGGAAACTTCTTCCATATCTCCCGACGTATCCACCATAATCATTCCCTTCGACCGCGCCTTTTCATATTCCGCATACACCTTCCTCTGGAACGCATCCACTTCGAACTGGTCCTTGGTCGCGCGTCTTCCCACACGCTCGGCGCAGACTTCGTACGGAGGCAGCAGCAGGAATATCACATCGGGTTTCGGGAACGCATCATTGATCGATTGCAGCCAATCACGATCCAAGCCCTGCGCCGCTCCGTAGACAATCGTCGAAAGCGCGTAACGGTCGGTAATCACCGTCTTTCCTGCTGCGAGCGCGGGCGCTATGACGCGCGCAACGTGGTCGGCGCGGTCGGCGCAGAAGAGAAGCTGCACGGTTGCCGCATCAGGAAGATGGTCTCCCTTGAGCATCGAGCGGATCTGCAAACCGATCGGCCCGTCCGTAGGCTCAGCCGTGAGAACAACGTCGTGGCCTTCCCTGGAAAGCCGTTCCGCAAGGAGCTTGCTGTGCTTGGTGGTGCCGGCGCCGTCGGGGCCTTCGAGGACAATTAATGGCATGGCAGGAGGATAGCGGGGAGATGTTTGCGGCGGAATATCGAAAAGATTTAAAGGATTGAAAAGATTCAGAGGACAACTCTTTTGAATCCTTTGAATCTTCTGAATCGTCTGAATCGTCATCATTAAACCATCTCCTAAAAAGGGCCATTTTATGCTATAATCATGAGATTATGCGTTCCCTGACGCTGCTCCGGCCGGAGGTCGCCATTCCCCTCATAGGAAGGTTCTTTGCCTGGTACATCCGCGAGCCCGTGCAGATCCTGAAAAAGGCTGCGGCGTATGCGAAAGCATTCAATGCGATTCTCTCGATTCCGTTCCTGCTTCGCACACTTCTTTCCCCATGGAAGAACATTGTGGAGGAAAGAAAGGGTTCGCCGATTGCGCGGTTCATGGAAGTCGCCGCAATGGCATTGGTGTCACGGGGCGTAGGCCTCGTGATCCGTACGGGAGCCATCATTCTTTCGCTTGCGCTCCAGGTTGGGCTTGTTGCATTCACCCTGTGTTACCTCGCGCTGTGGATTCTGTATCCCGTCGTTCTCCTCTTCGTCATCGCCCACGTCATCTTCGCACTCGTCTCCTGATGTCCTCGACCGTTTCACTCTCCGGCACCAGAAGCGACATTGCGGTGGCATACCGTAAGGCGTTCTTCGGACCCGTTGCTATGCTGATCCACGCCGCTGCCCTTGGCGTCTTTGTGCTGGGAATTATTTCCGTGGAGCATGAAGTCGCGTTTGTCGAAGCTGCCCTTCTCTACATTTTTTCGCTTGGAGTGGCGCACCGATTCTTGTATGAAGTGCTTTTCTCGGACCCTGTTACAAAAACTGACGATCTCCGCGAACTGCTCGATGCCGATCTTCTGAGCCACGTGCGAAAGCCTGCTGCCGCAACTGCCTTCGATCTTTTCACGGCTGCAGTGCGATCCCGTCACGGCGCATTTGTTCTAGCCGAGCTCGTATCGATCCGCAGTCGATCCTTGAGACCGGCCACAGTGCGCTTGCGAACACGGAGCCACGCGAGCTCATAACGGCAGGAGAACAAGCACGCAGAACAACGTCCAATGCGTGCATCACAGGAGCGCACATCCTTGCTGCTCTGCTCACGCAAAACGCAGGGCCTTTCCGCGACACGCTGAATCGTGCCGATCTTTCTACCGAGGATCTCGCGCATGTCGTGCGCTGGGGAAGCTTGCACGATGCCTCTCACAAGCTCTCGGGAATGTCTCCTGAAGGGCTCAAGAAATCCTTCGGCGGCATGGGACGAAGCTGGGTGATGGGCTATAACAAAGTACTTGATTCACTTACGGAAGATCTCACACATCAGGCGGAAACGACCGCTGAAATCCGGACTCTGGTGCATGCGAAAGAGACGGAAACCCTCGGTGCCGTGCTCACGCGTTCCGCGAATCACAACGCGCTCCTGCTCGGGCGCAAGGGAAGCGGACGGTGGACCACGGTGCTTTCCTATGCGGCAAAGCTCCGCCAGCATGAGCTCCAGTCGGGATCTCCGCTCACGCGCTTGCTGCTTCTGAAAACCCAGCGCTTGCTTTCAGGGACTGAGCATCCCGACCGCGATTTCCTCAATGCGCTCGAGCGCAGGGATAAGGGGCGCTATGTCTTGGTCATTCGCGACCTGGGCCTGCTTTTGGGCGGAGGTGACAGCAGGCTGCTCGGCGTTCTCATGAAACTTCTCGAAAGCCCGAATGTCTCTGTGATCGCGATCGCCGAACCGGAGGAGTTCCACAAGGCGATTGAGAAGCATCCGGGTGTCGATACGCTTCTGGAAAAAATTCTTCTGGAAGAGCCATCCGAAGAGAAAATGATGCAGGTCCTGATGGAGGAATATTTCACACTGGAACGTTCCTCCCGGGTCATCGTTCCCTACCGTGCGCTCAAAGCAATCCTCGAAGGCACCAGCCGTTATCTTGGCTCGGCAGCATTTCCTGGAAAGGCGATCGATGTCCTTCGTGAAGTCGTTGCGCAGGCAAGCTCCATGAAGCCCGCAGTCGTCTCGGAAGTGATGGTCTTGAAGGCCGTTTCCGTTCGCGCACATCAGGATGTTACTGCGGTCGGCGCAAGCGAGCGTGAGGCGTATCTGCATCTCGAAGAGCGCCTGAAGCAATGCATTATTGGACAAGACGAAGGAATCCATACGCTTGCCGATGCCCTGAAGCGCGGAAAGGTGCAGCTTGGATCGCGCAACCGACCGATCGGGACTTTCTTGCTTCTGGGCCCTACCGGTGTCGGAAAAACAGAAACCGCCAAGGCGATCGCGGCCATCGTCTTCGGGGCTTCCGATCACATGATTCGGCTCGACATGAACGAGTTTTCTGAGCCGTCTTCCGTCGCTCAGATTACGGGAGGCACGGGGGACAAAGGCGTGCTCACGCGAAGAATCCAGGAGCGTCCGTCTTCCCTCATTCTCCTTGATGAGCTCGAGAAAGCGCACCCGCACGTCCTCAACCTTTTCCTCCAGATCCTCGACGAAGGCCATCTCATCGACAGCGACGGCGTGAAGACGGACTTCCGCTCGAGCATCATTCTCGCGACGAGCAACGCCGGTTCGGTGGCGGTCCAAAAGATCGTCGGCAGTAATCCATCGATCTCTGCAGCGGATTTCCGCAAGGAGCTTCTCGCAAGCATTGTCGCTTCGGGCGTCTACACGCCGGAGCTTCTCAACCGTTTCGATGAAGTCGTCGTCTATCGTCCGCTTTCCCTTCCCGATGCTGTTCAGGTTGCCGCGCAGATGATTGCGTCCATTGTTTCAGCGATGCAGAGGGACAAAGGCGTCACGCTCACGATTGCGCCGGACGCGCTCGAAGCGATTGCCACCAAAGGTTACAGCGCGGAATTCGGCGCACGTGCCATGCGCAGGGCTGTCCAAGATACCCTCGAGTCATATCTCGCGGACAGGTTCCTCAGGCAACCACCGAAGCGGGGGGAGGTCATAATGGTTGCACGAGCGGATTTGAAGATCTAATTGCGGTTGAATGCATAAAGCATAAAGGATAAAGCCCGTCTTTATCCTTTATGCTTTTTGCTTTATGCATTACTTACATCCGCATCCGCACATATCACTGAACGCCTCCGTTCCCGGCACGCACGAAAATCGCACGCGTGAGCATTCATCGGGATCAGTGCTGACGTAGTGCACATCCGGATCTGAGTCATCAGGGCAAGAGCCGCCCGTGATCGGTGAAGGAACATCGAACGCGACGGATCCTTCTTTTTTCACGGTGTCTTCGGTGGCACTCACGACTCCCCACTGGGACGTGGTATAGAGCGAGTCACCGATGCGGATGATCCTTTCGATGTCCTTGCCGTAGACGTAGCTGCCGGCCTTCTGCCAGTCCGTATCGGAGTAATGCGTGATCTGGCCGCGAAGTTTGAAGCCGTCATCCAACGTGAGGCTGTAGACCTGCGCACCCTGGAAGACAGGTTCGCCGTACGCCATTCCCGGCTCGCTCGTCTGCTTCTGGGCATCAGAGATCTTGTAGATATTCACCGGGAACGCGAGGAGATCTCTTTCGCGGTCGAAGAGCAGTGCTTTGTGATTGTGGAGGATGGGACTTTCGGTTCCGCGGTCGCCGATGGCGATTTTGTGGAGCTCCTTTGGATTTGCGACGTCGGTGACATCGAACAGCGCGACTTTCATGCCCTGGTACCATGCGAAGGTTCCGTCTTTCGAAACTTCCGCGTCTTTTCCGAAGCCGATGATGTGGTTTTCGTCATACGGATGGAGATAGTCGCTATAGCCTGGGATTTTGAGCTTCCCGAGAATTTCGGGATTCCTTGGGTCGGATGTGTCGATCACAAACAGCGGATCGATCTGGCGGAAGGTGACCATGTACGCACGGTCGCCGAGGAAGCGCGTGGAGTAGATCTTCTCGCCGGGAGCAAGGTCTGTGAGCGAGCCCACCGTTTCCATACTGCGGTTCAGGATGTAGAGGTTGTTGCTCGAGGCCCGCGTCGTATTATTGGCCATCCATTGCTCGTCGATGGTCGTCGCGATGCGGAAATTATTCTCGTGCTCGTCCATGGAGAACTGGTTGAGGATGCGGCCGGGGACTTCTCCCTGCGCCTGGAAGGTCGCTCCGTCATTCGTGAAGTCGAACCGGTACAGGCGGGTGCGCTGCTGCGACACGTTCTCCGCTGCGTTATTCCATGCGTACTGCCAGTCCGTTGCTGCGACATAGAGATTCTCCAGTGATGCGTATACGTTCTCTCCGTTGCCAAGGATCGCGGTGCGCTGGACGTCAGAATCATTGTTCAAAGGAACAACGCCTACGATCAGGTAACTCGGAGAGGGGACACGGGGAAGAATCATGACATCGTTGCACGGAACTGCGGCCATTGCCGTTTCTCCTTTTAGAGAATCTTTGATCGTGGGAACGAGATCTGTCTCCTTTACCGCTGCCCCGAGCGGAATCGGGCCGCCCCAGTAGCGGGGATTTTGGTTCACGACCACGTAGAGCTTGTCGCCGATGCGGCGGGTGCTTACGGAGGAGCCCTCAAAGGAAACTGTGCGGGAAAGCTTCGGATTGGCTGCGTCACTCACGTCGTAGATCTTCACCGTCGTATACGAACGGTTGTACCACGGGCCCGGCCAGATCATCGGGGCCATCTTGCTTTGCGTGTCCATAATCCTTACAGGATCACCGCCGTTTTCCCACGTGGAACCGATGACGACGAGGCGGTCGCCGTCGATGTAGAGGTCGGTGGGGGAGAAGGACGCGTCATCCACAGAAATCGTCGCGACATTGCGGAGACTGCTTGCCGGCGTCGCATCGACGATCCGGATTTCCTGATTGCGGACGACAAAGAGGTATTCGCCGTCGGTCTTCACGATGTCTCCTTCATCCACGCCTTCGACTTGCACATTGGTTTCGGAATAATCCGCAGAACTGTCTTTTGCAAGTCCCGATGCTGGCGCGCCCATTTGGGGCGCCATCGAGTTCGTCGTCTCGCGCATCATGACGTCTCCCTCCATCCCGTATCCTCCCCCATAGGAGCGCCCGGCTTCTTGCGTAAACGCCTGCAGATCCACGCAAGACTTTGCGACTTGCGGTGTATTGCTTGCCATATTCACCTGCATCCCCGGGTATTTCACGTTGAGGTAGCCTTTCGTTGGCTGATCAGTGATATTGGCGCTGAGTCTCCACATCATCTCCGCCATTTCTCCGCGGCTGAGGCGCTGATCGAGTCCGTTGATCGACGGGGGAATCGCCGAAGATGCTTCAATCGCTCTCGCGTAGGGTTCGTACCAATCGGGAGAGTTCTGATCGATCTTCTGGCCGTAGGCGAGCGCAAGGATCTTGCTCGCTTCGACGAAGTTGATTTCCTGTTCAGGTTTGAACGAGCCATCCGGATATCCCGCGACGATGCCCTCGGATTTTGCCGTACAGACATAGTTGGCAAACCATTCATCCTCCACGTCCGGGAAACAGTTCTTCAGATCAGCGATGTCACCTCTGCTCTCGAGGATGATCTTCAGAAATTCCGCGCGGTTGATGCGGGCGGTCGCTTTGAAGGATCCGTCGGCGTATCCCTCGACGACTCCTGCTTCCTGCAAAGCGTTGATCGCCTTGCTATAGGAGGTTTGGGGAGAAACGTCGGTGAACGCCGCGAATGCCGGCGCTACCGCATTGAGCACAATTCCCAATGCCGTGACGGCCGCAAACTTGAGAGAAGCAGAAACCATAGAGAGAGGAGAAGAAACTAAGCACAGGACATATTGTACAAGTCCCCCGTCTTGCTCTTAATAAAAAGAGTAGTGTCAGGGGGACTTGATACAGAAGATGACGAGCGGGAGGGGGGAGTCTTACACCCTGACACTCTGTAGTACGAACATCGGAGCGGAAGGTTACAAATTTCCGCCCCGATGCTGAATTTTGCTTTAGAAATCACCCATTCCTCCGCCTCCCGGCATTGCCGGGGCTGCAGGCTCGGGCTTCGGGATATCGGTAATCCCCACTTCGAGCGTGAGGAACATGGAAGCGACGGAGGCGGCGTTCTCGAGAGCGGAGCGCGTGACCTTCTTCGGGTCGATGACCATGCCTTTCACGAGGTCTTCGTATTTCTCCGTGAGGGCGTTGTAGCCGAAGTCTCCTTCAAGGTCCTTGATCTTCGAGACGACGACTTCACCGGAGACTCCACCATTCTGTGCAATGTGGTGGGCCGGAGCGATGAGGGCGTTCATGACGATCTCGATACCCAGCTTTTCGTCTTCGCTCTTCGTTTCCTTCAGGAGTTTTGCGAGAGAGGGAAGCGCACGGATGTAGGCTGTCCCTCCGCCGGCGACGATGCCTTCCTCGGCTGCGGCGCGGGTGGCAGAGAGCGCGTCCTCCACACGGTGCTGCTTCTCTTTCTGTTCGACTTCCGTAGCTGCGCCGACTTTGATCACCGCCACACCTCCGGAGAGCTTGGCGAGGCGCTCCTGGAGCTTCTCGCGGTCGAAGTCGGACTTCGTGGAATCAATCTGGACTTTGATTTCGTTCACGCGGTCTTCGATGTCTTTCTTCTTTCCTGCGCCGCCGATGACGGTGCAGTTATCCTTATCAGCAACGACTTTACGGCACTTGCCGAGGTCATCGATCGTCGCATTCTCCAGCTTGAGTCCTACTTCCTCGGAGATGACGCGGCCTCCCGTGAGGAGGGCGATGTCCTTGAGGATCTCCTTGCGCCGGTCGCCGAAGGCGGGAGCCTTGATCGCAAGTGTGGAGAATGTTCCACGGAGTTTGTTCACGACGAGAGTCGCAAGTGCTTCGCCATCGACGCTTTCGGCGATGATGACGAGTTCCTTGCGGCCGCGCTGGGCGAGAGCCTCAAGGACAGGAAGAATCTCCTGGATGGAGCTGATTTTCTTATCGGTAATGAGGATATACGGGTTCTCAAAGGCGGCCTCCATACGGCCCGTGTCCGTGACGAAATACGGTGAGATGAAGCCCTGATCGAACTGCATGCCTTCCACGTACTCCTTCTCGAGTCCGAGCGTCTGGCCGGCTTCGACCGTGACAACGCCATCCTTGCCGACTTCATCAATGACTTCGGCGATTACTTTGCCGATCTCTTCATCCTGAGCCGAGATCGTGGCGACCGCGGCGTACTCCTCCTTCTTACTGACGTTCTTTTTGATCTTCTCGAGGAACTCCGTCACCCCCTTCACGGCTTTGTCGATACCGCGCTTGATGGAGATGGCATTGCTGCCCGAGCTCAAGTGCTTGAGTCCTTCCTCCATGATCGCGTGTGCGAGGACCGTAGCGGTCGTCGTTCCGTCTCCGGCGGCGTCATTCGTCTTCGTTGCCGCTTCCTTCACGAGCTGCGCGCCCATGTTCTCCCAGGCGTTCTCGAGCTCGATTTCCCGGGCGACGGTGACGCCGTCTTTGGTAACGGTCGGTCCGCCGTATTTCTTTTCAATGACGACGTTGCGGCCCTTGGGGCCCATCGTTGCGCGAACGGCTGCAGCGAGCTGCGTGACACCCGAGAAAATCTTTTGACGGGCGTCGGTGCCGAAGAGGAGTTGTTTAGCCATGAGAGATAAGTGGAAAGTGGAAAAAGGAAAATGGAAAGTGCTTTATTTAACGATGGCGAGGACAGAGTCGAGGTGAAGTATCTTCACTTCAACGTCTTTGCCGGCTTTGTCCTTGAGCTTCACATCATCACCGGCGTACTTGCCGAAGAGAACTTTGTCGCCGACTTTGAGGAACTCCGTGGGATTGGCCGTATCTTTGCCGATGCCGCCCTTGCCGAGCGCTACGACAACACCTTCCTGAGGCTTTTCACCGGAGGCAGTATCGGGAATAAGGATGCCGGAGGCCGTCACCTGTTCTTTTTCCAAAGGACGAACGACGACGCGGTCGCCGATCGGCTGGAGGTGGATTGCGAGTTGAACTTCGTCTTTTGCCATAAAACTAAAAGGGAAGAGAAGAAATAGGGGATGGAGGGGATTCCTGCATCCTTCGTTAGCAGTCTGCATTATCGAGTGCTAAGTAGTCAAGAAGCCAAATGGAAATTGGTCATTCGACAAGCTCAGGATGACAATTGAAAATTATCCATTCATCATTCTTATATGCGTCGAGTGATTCCCTGGATCGGCATGATCATCCTGATATGTGTTGTCTACGCCCAATCCCTTGGTAATGATTTCGTCACCTGGGACGACCGTCTCCTTATTGTCGATAATCCGATCGTGCACGGACTCAGTTGGGCGAATATCCTTGCTGCGTTTACCACCTATGATCCGGAGCTGTATATCCCGCTGACGCTTCTGAGTTATCAGATCAATTATCTGGTCGGAGGGTTGCAGCCGTTTGGATATCATCTCAGCAACCTCTTGCTGCACATCGGGAATGCGATCCTGGTCAGTGCCATTGTTGCGCAGTTGCTGAATGCAAAAAGCATAAAGGATAAAGCAAAAAATAATTTTTCCTTTATGCTTTATCCGTTATGCGCTGCACTGCTGTTTGCAGTGCATCCCCTCCACACCGAAGCCGTCGTCTGGGCCGCCGCACGCAAGGATGTTCTCAGTACATTCTTTATGTTGATGACCGTTTGGCTGTATTGCGTATCAAAAAACAGCACCAAGAAATATTGGCTTTCTGTAGCGGTTTTTGCGCTGGCGTTGCTTTCGAAGGTTTCGGTGATCACATGGCCGCTGTTGATCCCTCTTTTGGATTGGTATCGCGGTGATCTCGCCGGGCCGCACCCGCGGAGGGGCGCGGCTATGCGCGCGGCACCGTACTTCGGCCTGAGCATCCTCTTCGGCATCATCGCGCTTGGCGGAAAAATTGCGAATACCGGATTCCTGTACGAAAAAATGCTGATCGGCTGCCGGGCGATCACATTGCTGTTGCAGAAATTCTTCTGGCCTTCGCATCTCTCCGCTCTGTATCCGTTTACAAAACCGATCAGCATTACAACGCCCGAGCTCAGCCTTTCCGTGTTGTTTGTCATTTTCGTTTCACTCCTCGTTCTCTGGCTTGCATGGAAAAAGAATATGCGTCTCCCGCTCTTCGCCTGGATGTGGTTCCTTCTCTTTCTGGCGCCGAGTATGACGAACATTCTCAAGGGACATAATGAGCTGCTGGATATCTATGTCACGTCGGACCGGTATGCATACCTTCCATCGGTTGCTGGTTTACTCGTTTGCTCGTTCCTTGTTGCTAAAGGAATCCAGCGATATCCGAAGGTGGTTTCTTCAGGAGTCCTTTTCGTGCTCTTGGTCTTTTCCGTCCTCTCCTATCGTCAATCCTTGGTTTGGAAAAATACACTGACGCTCTTTACCCATGTAAGCGAGGTTCAGCCGAATGCGTACGTAGCATGGAACAATATCGGTACAGAGTACGTGCATCAGGGAAAATTGAATGAGGGGCTGCAGGCCTATGGCAAAGCGCTTGCGATCCGCAATGATGCCACTACTTGGTATAACGTTGGTCAGATTCTGCGGGCGCAAGGAAAGATTGATCTGGCGATCCGCGCCTATGAGAAAGCAGTGGAAAGCAGCTCGCTGGAAATAGATGCGAAGCGTGCGCTGGAAGAACTAAGAAACTCAAAAAATTAATTCTCAAGTTTCCAGACTTCCTTTTTTAGTGTCGCTTCCCCGATCCATGGGAGTGTGACGCGATCCATTTCGGTGCCGCTTTCATCGTATCCCCGTACCATGATCTGATACACAGCAACCGGTTTCTCCGGGATCGGAAGCTCCCATGCCGCCCAGGAGAACCAGTGCGAACTGCGCTTCATGAGGCCCAGTGAGTTCCATTGATTCTCGCTCTTTGCGCCTTCGGGCACGGTCCATACTTCCATGCGTTTGATCTTGTAGCTTTCTGCGACGAAATTTTTCTTGTCCACATCAAAATATTCAATGCGCGGCGTATCGGCAGACTTTCCACGCATGCCCATGCCGATGCCTACACCAAGCATCACGGCGGCGACAATGCCTAAGATAGTGAGTTTGCGGCGGAGATGTTTCACGTGCATGACGGGGGATATGGTAGGACGGAAATGCAATCAGGCAAATCTGGGCACAGCGAAATCCGGCCAGTATGGGTAACTGGCCGGACTTCTTTCAGAGCTGCGGATTGCAAGATGGTTGACCTTAGCCCAACCTGGGGATGCTTTGCGAAACGACATCGCTGAAGACGTGTTTCGCTTGACTGCCTTCGAGGGCGGCTTCGGGAGAAGTTCCTCCCGTGACCGCTAAGACAATTGCTTGGGCAACTGCGGCGACGCTATTGTCATACACCCTTTCCAACACGGTCGCTGTGGCATCGACATACACTTCCACGCCACACACGAGCTTTTTGCGCGTCGCGAAGTCACGAGGGAGGATTCCTAAGTGAATCGCGAAGTCAATCGCCGTGGCACAGCCTTTCTGGCAGGCACCAAATACGGGAGCAATTTGCTTCCTCTTCTCGATGGTGACTTCGTTGTCCATCACCGCAGGAATGGCCGTAGCGCATCCAGGGTTGTGGACAATCAAGAGCTTGGTGTGGCCGGCGTTGTTGTTGTGCAACGACGCCAGAAGATTGCCACCAACAAAGGAGTCCCGCCGGGCGATGGTGAATGTCGGATGCATGAAGTGTGGCAAGTCATCGAGACTGCCACAACCAGCATCTGCCACCCAGACATTGTCCCAGTCCGCACCATGAATAGCGCGGAACTCTAAGACACGTTTGACGTGTGCTGCCCAATCGGGCACATGCCTCTGCCACACGTACTTGGGAGGATCCACAATAGTGGTTTCACTAGGATTCTCGGACATATAAACAACCTTTCCTCCTTAACGCAGGAGCTGAGCGGCTTGAATCGAAGCCAAAGAGAGGTCTGCGAACGCTCGCAGAACCATGCATGGAAAATTTTTCTCTCGGTCTCAACCAACGGCAGAGTAGGCAGAAAGCATCTGCACACACAGCCATCGGCGAGCCGAAAGAACCTTAACCGCGATGCTCTGAAAGAACATTGCCAAGCTCCACTCTCATTCCTGAAAGCAGAAATCTTGACCAAAGCATTCTGCTTAATTTTGGCTAACTGTCAACGAATTTGCGCTCATTGTTCCGGTGTCCTATCGTCCCCTGTGCGGTACATTTTGGTCTCTTTCCCCTCAATTCTATGGACGGCATCGTGCACTTCGAAATCCCGGTCGATGACCTCGACCGCGCCCGGGGGTTTTATAGTATTTTCGGCTGGAATCTTCAGGACTGGCCGATGCCGGACGGGTCCACGTACATTGGCGTGCACACGACACCGATCGATGAGAAGACGCGGCAGCCGCTGAAGCCGGGCGCGATCAACGGAGGCATGATGAAGAGGAACAAGGATGTGAAGGCTCCGGTGTTCGCGATCAATGTTGCATCGATCGACGAGCGGGTGAAGCAGATCGAAAAAGCGGGGGGCAACGTCGTGAAGCCCAAGATGGACATGATGGGGATGGGGTTTTACGCGTATGTGAAAGACACTGAGGGTAACGTGATCGGGTTGTGGGAGGATGCGAAGAAGTAGAGATTTCTCACGTGTACGAATGTTCTCGCTCTGATAGGATTTCTCCACACATCTTGCCGATGTGGCGGAATTGGTAGACGCGCACGCTTCAGGAGCGTGTAGGAGCAATCCTGTGAGAGTTCGAGTCTCTCCATCGGCACCATTCGACTCGTCGCTGAGACGGACTCGCTCATGGCAAGCCTCGTTCTTATCCCAGCTTCGAGAGATCGCTCTGCGCCTGGTCGCGCATGCGGCGCAGGTCGGCGAGCTGCTTATCCAGATCTGTCAGCTGCCTGCGCAGGATTTCCCTTTGTCGGCGTGCGGTCTCATCGACTGCTCTGAGGTGTTCCTGAGCTTCTTTCCTCTGTTGGACGATGGTGTTGTCTGCCATGGGACGGGGGGGGAATACACATACAGACGAAACAGCACGGCACGTATGACGGGACGTAAGGATCCCACGATTCGACCGTCTTTGAGCTATATGTCGTACTCTCTCCGCTTCTTTGCTCTCATGTTCGGCCTATCGGTCTTTCTCTCCGGGTGCCTTATTGAACGCGCCCCCGCACCGATTTCCGGAAGCCGTAACCGCCCGGTGGCGCTCGCATTTGGCATGCATGTCACTCCAGATGCTGATAGTAACCCCATCGTTCCACCCGAACGCTTCGAGGGATACCACGTCGGCATGGATTACGAAGTGTTCGCTTCCGAGCTCAACGAAGGGATCCCCATCTCCGCCATCTGTGGAGGGAGCGTGCTCTACAGCGGATTCGCAGAAGGCTACGGCGGCGTGCTTACGCAGCGCTGTGAAATCAACGGCGAGCAGGTCACGGTGATCTACGGACACCTCGACGGCGAAGGGCTCACGCCGGAAGGGGCGATCCTCTCCGCGGGAGAGCAGCTCGGCAAACTCGCGCCGGCCCGTAGCTTCTGGAGCGGCGAGAACCGCAAGCATCTCCACCTCGGCATTCATAAAGGAGAGGTGCCCGACCTGCGCGGCTACGTCCAGGAACCCATGGAGCTCGAACAGTTCATGGACCCCCGCGTCGTCCTTTCCCGCGGCGCCCGCGGAAGACCGGTGGCTTCCTACCGCGTTCCCGAAGATCAATAACTTGGTAAGAAACCGGAGTGCACTTCGTCTCCATAAGTATCATGCGACTCACACTTCATCTTCCCCACTGGCATTTCTCCCCTCCAAACATCGGTCCTATCGAGCATTCCCAAGAGGATGCTGCCACATTGTATCTTCTATTAGGACTCAGCATCGTGATTCTCTCCGTAGGCGCGATCTATCTGTATAGCGCATCTCTGTAATCACCCGCTCCCTATCAGCGCTCATGCTTTCCCGTCTTTTCTAGCGCCAGAACCAGCCCGGCGCGAAGCGGTTGTCCCTCCTCTCTGAAGATTGCGTTTGTACGGAGGCGCGTCTTTCCTGGCGCGAACGCTCGAACCTGCGCTGAACGCGGTTTTCGGTCTGACGCGAGGAAGAGGACCGTGCGCGAACGGAACTTCGGGCTTCGGAGCTCAGAGACTTCGAGGATGATCGGCCTCCCGCTGATGCAGCGCTGCTGTGGAGGAATTCCGTGATCGGGCGCGGGTAGCGCTGCACGCCGTACATCGGCGCTGGGGAGTAGATTCCTTCTGCGTTCATGCGGCGACTGGGGGAGCTAAAGCGGATCACAAGCAGCATCCCAAGAAGGACGCAGAGCCCAAGAAAGAGCATCTTGAGTTCAAAGACGCAGTGTGTGTCGGTTTTGTGGTCGAAATAGGTGTGCATATTTCCTTACATTCTAGCAGAAAAGCGCTCTGAAATGAAGATCGATATCCATCGCCGGGTGTCGGCCGCGTAAAGATCGTGCATACTGTGTTCAATGCAACGTCCTGCGTTTTCGCGCGTGCCCCAGATCGAATGGTTGCTCCTTGGCTTCCTTCTCTTCTCCGTGCTCTGGCGCGGAGGGAAAAGCCTGGAGGCGACGTGGATGCTGGTGGGAGTTGCAGGAGTGTTGATTATTACGGATGCTATTCGTCCGTCTGAAAAAATGGAAAATGGAAAATGGAAAATGGAAAATTTCCCGCGCGGACTCTGGATGTTGGCTGTGGGCTTCTTCGCATGGACGACGTTGTCTTATTTCTTTTCAACAACGAAAAACTACGGGCTCGATGAAGTCCTCCGCGATGGTGCGCTCGTTCTTATTTTCTTCTGGACGATGCGCCATGCGCGCGGCGAACAGGGGGCGCTGCTCCTCCATCGCTTTGTGCAAACCATGGTCGTCGCTGCTGCGCTCGCGGCGCTCTTTGGCGTCCTCGTTTATGTGCTCCAGCCCGTGAACCGCTTCGTTGGGACATTTTTCGATTATCGCTTCCACACCGATTACTGGCCCAATGCGTGGGCCCAGTTCCTGCTCCTTGCGTGGCCGATCATTGTTCTCTGGATTCGAAGCCAACACGGAAGGTTATGGGTTACGGGTTACGGGTTACTGGCGTTTATTGTTGGAACACTTCTTCTCAGTTATTCCCGCGGCGCGCTCATTGCGTTTGGCGGTCAGCTTCTGCTTCTGGGGCTGGTGGAGTGGAGAATGAAAAACGTGCAGCCGGGAGCAGGGCCGCTTCTGCCCACAAAGCGCATCATGCAAATCGCATGCATCGGATGTATTGCCGTCGTAGTCTTTTTTGCAGCGAACGCCGTGCGCAGTGGTTTCCACCCCGTGCAAAGCGTCGGCGAGAAAGTCACGTTCACGGCCGATGAAGGCGGATCTTCGGTGGATGAGAGAAAGCAGTTCTGGACGCAGGCATTTTCACTCACGCTGGACCGGCCGCTGTTCGGCTGGGGGCCGTACAGCTTCCGTTTCGTGCAGCAGCGCCTCCAGACAGGCGTGCTCCAGACCTCCGACCATGCGCATAACATTTTTCTGAAGATTGCTGCGGAAAGGGGAGTCCCGGCGGTCATTCTTTTTGTGGCGTTATTGTTATGCATACTTATTCGCCACATTCGGTTACTGGTTACGGGTTTCTGGTTAGATACATCGCCGCAACCCGCAACCCGCAACCCGCAACTTTTTCTTACCGTTGCGGTCCTTGGCGTCCTCGCCCACAACCTCATCGATTACAACCTGCAGTTCGTGGGAATAGCGCTGCCGTTTTGGATGATCCTCGGCATTCTTGCAAGTGAAACGTCTTCGACGCTTCAACCGCCAAGGAAAATATTGATCAAAAAATTAGTTCATAAAATAGAGCTTGGCATTGCCGTTCTTCTTCTTGCTGTGGCCCTCCGGGAAGGCGGATTCCTGGTCACGTCTTCTCTCGGCCGGCACGCCGAAGCGGCGGGAGACAATGATGCTGCGCTCTGGTGGTACAACCGGAGTTCTTCCGAGTGGTTCTCCAGAGACATGCACTTAAGCCGCGCGCTTTTGGCGACACTCAGTAATCGCACCGGCACCGCACAGGAAGCGATCGACACATTTCTCAGGGGGAATACCGAGGACCCGCGCGGGTGGAGGCTCAAAGGAGACATTGCACGGACAGAAGGTGATATTCCAGCGGCGCTTGAGGCCTACAGCAAAGCCTACGAACTCGGCCGATGGAATGATCTGAGTATCACGCTGGCACTCACAGAGACGCTTGTGGAGCAGGAAGAGACTGCGAAACTGACGGAGATGAAACCCGAGATCGATCTCCTCCTTGGATCCTTCGTGGACGCGATCGTCCAAAACGCGCATTTTGTCGCGCTCTCACACAATGCCGAAGACGCGATTGCTCTCAGTACGCTTTTTGCCGAAGTCTTCTCCGACACTGCGCCTCGGTACGAAGTTCTTGCCGCGCGCGCGGACTTTGCGATGAAGACGGAGCGGGCGAAGGTCAAAAGTAGGCCGTCCGGTTACCTTTGGTAGAGGATAAAGAAAAATGAGCAGTGAGAAGTTAGCAATGAGCAATTGCTCTGCTACACTTCCACCCCTTTTCCATATCTCTATGACTTCCCGCCTGCGATTCTTGGCTCTTCTTGCCCTCACCCTCCTTCCCGCCTGCGGCAAGGATTCTCCTACCGAGACCGATACGGAAACCGGAACGGGAATAACCGTCGAGCAGAACATCGGCATACAGGTCCTGCAGCAGCCGATGCCAATCAACGGAAAAGTGGAACTTCCGGGGCACGGTAAAGAGGAATGGTTTGCGTATGGGGCGATGACGGGGAATGAATGGACTCCGGCTAATGGAGTGGTGACAGGGCACGTCTTTACCGATGACACGACGGTCATCACCATGCAGTTCAACGTCGCGCCTGCGAAAGACGGCACCTACTACGAAGCGTGGATCAAAAATCCCAAGACGGGACACAGCATCTCCATGGGGCAGCTCATCAACGGCCAGGGCGATGCGCGCCACGGGCTGCGGTACGAATCCCCGGAGGATCAACGGGCGTATACGGAGGTGTGGGTCACGCTCGAGCAGGATGATGGCAACGCCGGGGCATCAACGACGGTCATTGCGACGGGAACGCTCAAGCCGACGAAGCGGCGGTAGGTTCAGAAGTTTCTTCAGGATCAGCCGTAAGCGATGGTAAGCCCATGAGTGTGCGAACCCGCTCTCTGCCACTTTGTCTTGCTAGCCCAACAAGCATCGGCAGATCAGAGAATTCTGATACCTCTTGGGATGAAACGTCTTGCCGTGAGCGTGCAATACATCGTTCGAGTCTGCTTCTACCCCCGTCTATGCCTTTACGTATTGCTGCAGCTGCTCCTTCACCCAAGGTATTTATGCTGTTTTTCGAAGCATCTATCCGTGTTTCATTGCGAAGAACTTCAATGTAGAAAAATGTTTGCGGACTCCCAGCTTGTTCGTAGACCCCCGCAATGCCCTGAAGAGTGAAGACATTGTTGCCGATCGTTCGCTGATCGATGATTTCAAAGGGAGTAGTCATTGTGGTGGATGGGGAATACATATAAAAACACCCGCTTCGTTGCGGGTGGAGTGCTTTCATTCTCTAATGGATCAGCACAATCCCACCCGCTGGCTCCAGGAGGAGCAGGAAGAGGAGGGAGAGCAGGAAAGGACGTAGGCGCCGATCACGTGGAGAGACTACGACAGCAGGGGGACGATGTCCATTTTCGTTTTATAGATCAGATGCATTCCGCAAATGTCTCTTCATACTGCAATTTTTCTGATCATTGCATCCTAAAAAAATCATTGTTGGATACTATCTCTACCACCCCTTTTGCCTGTTTAAGAGGTCCTATACCAAACGCAACGTTCAAAGTCCCTGCTGTCCTTTGGGGTCTCCGCCGAGGCGGAGGAAGGAAGAGAGATGGTTTCTCCGCTCCAGCGGAGGTCTTTGCCGTTAGCCGCACTCGTCTCCCTTACGGATGGACCGGGAGAGTCACCACCATCACAACAGTCAGGAAGGTGATGAGCAGCACGTGGGTCGCCACGGGCTGGAGTGAAGCGCTGCGAAGCATGTGCTCCACTATCTTCATAATAGACTCCCCGTAGGGAGTGCGGCAGTGTACGGATGGGCGTTTTGGTGTCCAGTAATACTTGACTACAATTTGTGTTCAATATGGCATAGCGAATACAGGTTTAGCCCTTTATGAAGCTATTTATGGTGTATAGGGATTTTCTCCTCTATATGAAATGCCCGACTTTTTACCTGCGAGGGACGGTGATTATTGAATACATAATTTGATCAAGAGATGTTGCGAAAATTTAAAAGTATTCTGCAGATACTCATTTGCCCTCTCCCGCAGAGGAGACGGTCATAGAGAAGTTCCCCTTTAGTACTCCTTGGGCTTTGGCTTGCATAGCTTCCAGTAATCGGTTTATGGCTCTTTGCGTGGTTCTCGTATTGCGAACATCACTGGGGAATTGCATTTCCACGCTGTGCGAGCCGTAATGAAAATATAACTGATAGTAGTCCTTCGGTGCCGGGCCATGAGAAAGCATGTTGCCGCTTCCATAGTCCGCATAGGTTCCGGGCTGATACACGCGTAGATCGGGCTTAACGTGCGGCTGGTCTTCGTACCCTGGAAGCATTTCTATTGTTCTCTGCAATTTTCCCCGCAGCTGCTCTAAGGCGCTTGCGAATGCTTCATGGTCTTCGGGACGCAATTCCTTCGGGCACCCGAGGAGCACATATGCTTCTCGATCCCCGACGGGGACGCCGTAATGCGCTTGGCTGTCATTTCCAAAGCGTAGATGGGGGGGATCGGACTCTTGCTTGTTCAGAGAAGGGATAGAAGCCTGATTTCGGGATCCGCGGTGTGCACTTTGCATACGCATAGAGAGCGGGGAATAGATACAAAAACCGCGCCTTCTTGGCGCGGACGGGATGAAAAGTTCATGGTTCAGATCATCTCCGGGCGCCTGGCGTCGGAATAATAATGATGCTGATCATGGAGCGCAGAGTGCGCATCTGGGCCGATCGTAATCCGCTTTGGCGCTGTGTCAAGAATCTCGTTCCATATCTCCCATTGTTCTTATCTGGCGATCCCGCTGAAAGATGAGTACCATCCCCCCGATCGGGACGTAGCTCAGTTGGCTAGAGCGCACGGTTCGGGACCGTGAGGCCGGAGGTTCAAGTCCTCTCGTCCCGACCATTCGTCGGCCCTGCGGGGCCTCCTCATGGCAAGCCACGTTCCTTTGCGCATCAAGCAGACTTCGCGCGTGGGGGTGGAGTATGCGGGGAGCTGGGCGAAGAAACCCCATCGATTTTTACTTGATAGCAACCTCGATATCGCGTGCGAAGAACGTTGGTAAATTGTGCGGCAGCTCTCTGACGCGCGCGTTGCTCTAGAGTCCATGCGTTTTCGGGAGGCTTCGGCATATGTCTTTTCTGTTCCTGATGGCTTCCTTCGAGGATGATCAGGTGCTCGTCAATACCGTCGAGATCGGCAGCAGAAAACGGTTTCCCTTGCTGCAAACCCCCCTGAACGCGCCCCATCAATTCATAGATAAGATGTAAATGGAAGTCGATACCCTCAGTGGCTCGTGCTCGTACGTCTTCCACGGTGATGATACAATCATCCGCTCTTTCTACGGTGCGAGTTTCTACTGCTTCAGCAGTTGCATCGATCATTAATGAAAAGCGTACCATATCTTTCTTGATCGCGCTGCAATGCACTCCTATAGTTGTCCCATGAAGAACAAAACACTCTGGATTGTCCTCGGCGTCGTTGCCGTTTTCGGACTCTGGCTCTGGTCGGGTTACAACGGACTTGTAACCGCGCAGGAATCGGTGGTTGCCTCGTGGGCGCAGGTGGAGACACAGTATCAGCGCAGGGTCGACCTCGTTCCGAATCTTGTGAACACCGTGAAAGGTGCCGCGGACTTTGAGCAGGAGACCTTCACCGCTATCACCGAAGCTCGCAGCCGCTGGCAGACTGCTCCCACACGCAGCGATCAGATCGCCGCGGCGGGACAGATGGAATCCGCGCTCTCGCGGCTCCTCGTTTCCGTGGAAAATTACCCGCAACTCCAGGCGACCCAAGCATTTCGCGACCTGATGACCCAGCTGGAAGGCACGGAAAACCGCATCGGCACGGCACGCCGCGACTACAACGAAGAAGTCCGCGCCTATAACGTCCGCGTGAAGCGCTTCCCGGGCAACCTGCTCGCCGGAGCTTTCGGTTTTGACGCTGAAGAGTTCTTCGAAGCGACCGAGGGTGCAGAGAATGCGCCGACGGTGGACTTCGAGTAATATGCAGCTATGAAAGTTCGTTCGCTCAGCTTGGGATGTTTGGCGTTGCTCCTGCCCGTTGCCGCGTTCGCCTTTGAAGTCCCCCCGAATGACGGCTTTATCACCGATACCATCCCGATTCTTGATGCGCAGCAGGACATGGGTCTCGAGCAGATGCTTCAAGAGTATCAATCACAGACGAGCAACGAGATCGCCGTCCTCGTTGTCCGGAGCCTCGAAGGTGAAGAGATCGCGGACGTGGCCGTCGAAGTCGGGCGCAAGTGGGAAATCGGAACAGGGGAAAACGATAACGGCATCCTGATACTCATTAGCTACGAGGACCGTCGGATGTTTATCGCCACGGGGTACGGGCTTGAAGGAGCAGTGCCCGATATCGTTGCAGCCGGCATTGTCGAGACGGATATAGCGCCGCTGTTTCGGGAAGGGGATTACTACGGAGGGATCCGCGCGGGAATCGAAGCGCTCCAGAAACACATCGGCGGGGAATACACCGCGGAGCGCTATAACTCAGGATCGAGTGGTGATTTTGGTTTCGGCCAGTTCATCTTCTTCCTGGTCTTCATCGGATTTGATTTCCTCGTCGCGATTTTCGGCAGAAGCAAGTCGTGGTGGCTCGGGGGAGTCGTTGGTGCGGTCATCGGCATCGGTCTTGGGGCAATGTATGTTTGGTGGTGGAGTGTTCCGCTGCTCGCAGGACTCGGCTTATTGTTTGATTTTATTGTTTCCAAGATGGGGCCCCGGAAGGGACGCCGCGGTGGTATCTGGTTCGGAGGACCGGGAGGACAGGGGGGAGGTGGAGGATTTGGAGGATTCAGTGGAGGGTCGTTTGGGGGTGGGGGCGGTGGTGGCAAGTGGTGAAAGTTGAGCCAATAACCAAGCACCAATGACCAGACAATGGGAATGACCAAGCACCGATGACCAGGCAATAACCAATGGTCATTTTGAATTGTTCATTGTTTGGTCATTGGTGCTTGGTGCTTTATCAGATGATGTTCCCGAGCGTCTTCTCATACACCTTCCGAAATCCGTAGATCAGCACTCCTATTCCCACTGCAGCCGGGAGCAGGTTGATCGCGGTGCCCAGGACGGCATTGTTCATCATCGCGATGCGGCTGTTCACTGCTTCACCGACATTGAAGCCGGGAGCCAGAGCTTCGTGTGCAGTGCCGAAGACTTCATGAGGGGGCATAGATGTTTGTGTTCCAATTATTATACCAGATTTTCGAAGAATTTTCTGACCGGTTTTCGTCTGTGCAAGGCGTCGTGCGTTACAATAACTATCTGATGATCGGATCTGCTTTTGCATCGCTGCTTGCTGCCGTTTCAACGCTTTCTGTAGTGGTAGAACCGAGCATGATGCTTTCGGCTCCGCGCGGGGCGCAGCACGTGGAAATGCTGAGTCTTTCCCTGAAGGCCGACTGCACGGGGGACATCGCAGTGGAAGAACTACGTCTGCGGAGGAGAGGACTCGGATTTGCGACGGACATCGCCGCGGTCTATGCGGAAATGCACGGACTTCGGGTGAGTAACTCGGCCACGGTTGCGCGCGATGGGTCGATCGACTTGCGCCTTTCGGATGTCGTGGTCGATGCCTGCGGAAGCATGGATCTCACGGTCTTCATGGATCTTTCTGCAGAAGCCAATGTCGCTTCCGAGCACCGCATTGAGCTGCGGGGCCAGGACGCGGTCACCGCGCCGGGGGTAGCGGTGAAGCTTATGTCGGTGCCTGCATCTGCAAGGAACGTGCGCACGGCGGGCGATACCACGGGCAGTGTTTCTGTCGAGTATCTCCGGCTTTTGAAGCCCGTGCGCTACGGAACGCAACGGGTGGTTGTGCGCTTGAAACTGAGCGTCTCCGGAAACCGCGCGCAGGAAGTCTGCCGCATCGTGTTCACCAACGCGGGATCCGCCAAGAACATGGATCTCCGGAACATTTCCCTGCGCGATTCGCGAGGGCAGCGGCTCTCGACGACCGTCGATCACCTTCAGGGCGACCGCGTTGCGATTCTTCTCGACCCGCCGCTGCGTATCGAACGCGGGGGAACCAGGACCGTGGAACTCACGGCGGACGTGATGGCAAGTGTGCGCAAGACGCTGCGATTCCTCATCGATGAACCAGGAGATATCATCACAAAGGAAGTGAGAGGGAGAAGATAGATCGGGCAGGACGATTGTCGATTGGCCATTTGCGATTTTCCATTTCAAATGACAAATCGCAAATGGCCAATGGCAAATACGTTTGCTATGCTTAGATCCATGGTCCGTCCCCGGGCGATCTCGCTTCCGTTTATCCTTCTGCTTGCCGCCTGCGCTCCCAAAGCGCCGGATCTTCCGGCGGAGGAAGTGCTGCGGCGCGCGACGGTGGCAGCGCAGTCGATGTCCAGCGCATCTTTTACAGTGGACGGCACGATGACCTTTGCGGGAGGGGCGTTTGGCAGCGGCAAGGCGACGGTGCGTCTCGACGGCGCGTTTGAAAACGGCGGCCAGACGGTCGCTAGTACCGTGGATCTCTCGGCGGTGCTTTCGGGCATCGAAGGCGAAAACCAGCGGGTCGTTTCGGTGTTCGATATCATCCTTGTGCAGGGGCAGCGGCTCTTTCTGAAGGTCCACGCCCTCGAAGCTCCGGGAAACCTCGGCATCCTCGATGAAACGCTTGTAGGAAAGCTCATCGGCACCTGGTGGACGTTCGATGCGCCGGAGGAGCATTCTTCGGCGTCCGTGACGCCCAGTGCGAATCTGCTCAAGTCCCAAGCGAGCGTGGTGCTGGTCACCCGCGA
The DNA here is from genome assembly GCA_001788925.1 of Candidatus Peribacteria bacterium RIFCSPHIGHO2_01_FULL_55_13. Classification (GTDB taxonomy): domain Bacteria; phylum Patescibacteriota; class Gracilibacteria; order Peribacterales; family Peribacteraceae; genus 2-12-FULL-55-11. Next base: position 26,659 of record MFXS01000040.1, on the reverse strand, counting down.
TCTCGGCACGGCACGGCTCGACGGCGAAACCGTCTACCACTACGCCGTGGCGATTGATCCCGAGAAGTTCCTTGCGTACGCCGAAGAGGCGGCGCGGGAGTCCGGCGAGGAGTTCAACCCCGAAGAAGCACGGGAAGCCGTAAACGCTTTACAGGCCACGGGTGAACTCTGGATCCGCGCCTCGGACTTCACCGTCCGCAAGATCGCGTGGGAGATCCCGGCGCTGCCGATGCCCGACGGCTCCGATCTCCGCCTCAACTTTACCCTCCTCTGGAAGGATCATGACGGACAGACGCCCATCGTGATTCCCGAAAACGTTCAGCCCTTCAGTGCCATGCAGCTCCTGCCCTCGGATGCCGCCCTGGAGGCCGCTGCGCCCGTTCCCGGTATTCCGGAAGGGGAGCTCCGCAATGCGATTGAAGAGTATTCCGATACCGTCATCCTCCCTCCCCAGGAATGAGCGACGCACCACCCAATGTCGACGGCATCAGCTCGACGGCTCCGGCCACAGGACCCGCACCCCAGGCTATCGCGCCCCAGCTACGGGCGCGCGCACGGCGCACGATCCTCGTACTGATCACTATTCCGTATCTCGTCTATCTCGGGTGGTGCATGTTCCTTACCACCGTACTTCCCAATACCATCGGGGCGTTTGAGTCCTTGATTCCCGTCGCCACGCTTTCGGCCGGCGTCGCTGCGGTGGCTCTTCTGCTCATCGCCGGTATCGCATTGCATCACACGTTCAAAGAGAAAGGAGTCACCGGACGCGGCAAGTTCAATGCCGGGACACGCATCTTTGCCTTCGTTCTTCCGGGCATCGTCGCAAGCATCGCCATGCCGCTGATGATCATCCGCGAGCCTGCGCTCCCGCTCGATCTTGTTTCGCCGGAGCCCGGTACGGAGCTCGTGGCTCCGGTTGCGGTCACCTTCAGCGCCGACAGCGCCATCGAGATTCTCGCGCGCAGGAACCTTCGCCCTGTCACCTTCCGCTGGGATTTCGACGGCAACGGTGAAATAAATGAGGAGACCGTGGTGCCGCAGGTGACGGCTGTCTACGAGCGCACGGGCGCTTATAACGTCGTCCTCCATATGCAGCTTTCGGACGGTACGGTGCGGCGCGTCGGTCGCCGCATGGTCATCACGAAGGCCGTCTTTACCATGACTCCTCCGGAGGCCATCATCGACGTGCCGGTAACCTTCAGTGTGGAACAGCTCGTGGCTGACCGCGGCCAGATTCGCGAAGTGCAGTGGGATTTTGACGGTGACGGCAAAGCCGACGAGACCCGCACCGAGCCCACCGTCCCGCACGTGTTCGTCCGTCTCGGTGTGCACACCATCACGGCGGTGATTCTCCTGCAGAACCAGACGCAGCAGACCTTCACGCGCCAGATCGAAGTGCGCGAACCGGCGCCACAGCCCTTCAACGTCAACGTCACGACAGAACCGAAGAAGCTTCTGAGCCCGCCGCCCTTTGGCACGATCTTCACGCTTGTCACCGATGAAGAGCTCCGGGAAGTGGAATGGGACTTCGGTGATGGGTCCGAAAAGGTAAAAACCCTCGACCAACACCGCGTGGGCCACACGTTCGAGCGCAAGGGGAATTTCCGGGTTGTCGCTGAGGCACGCTCGAAGACGGGCGAGATTGCCGAGGTGATCACGCTGGTGCAGGTGGTCGAGGTCCTCCGGATTCCCGATCTCCTTTTCGAGGGAAGCCCGCAGGTGATGAGCAACCGCATCACGGGCGAGGCACCGCTCTCGATTACCATGACTCCGAAGACCAATCTGCCGCTCATCGAGTTCTCCTGGGAAGCACCGGATGCGACGAGCGTGGGTTCCACGGAAACCATGCTGCAGGCCAGCTACCGCCATCCCGGTACCTACAAGCTGACGCTTTTGGCGAGCGACCCGGAAGGAAAGGCGATGCGGCAGCTGATCACCGTGGAGGTGAAGCCGCCGTCTTCCGTGGTCTCATTCCAGATGGATAAGAAGAGCGGGGTCGCACCCCTCAGGGTCCGCTTCGACGCATCGCAGACGGTGATTCCCGGAAAGACGATCTCCGGATTCGAGTGGATCTTCGGCGACGAGAGCACGGGGGTCATACGCAAGCAGGGCATCGCTATTGAGGAGCACACGTTCGAAAAGCCGGGAAAGTATCCCGTGCGCCTGGTGGTCTACACTACAGCGAGCGACACGTACGAGGCCACGAGCACGATCGTGGTCCTTCCGCCACGCCTGGATGCCTGCTTCCTTCCGAGCCGTACGTCGGGCCGCATGGATGGCAAGCCCTTCGGCGTCTCCTTCGACCGCACCTGCACCACGGGGATCATCGAAAAGATCCGGTGGAACTTCGATGACGGCTCCGAGAGTGACGATGACGCGCTGAAGGTCGTCCACGTCTTTGAAGAACCAGGACTCTACGATGTCTCACTCACGGTGGAGGATTCTACGGGGACAAAGAGTACGACGACGCATCAGATTTCCATTGACCCCTAACCTTTCTTTCTATGAAGAAATCCACCCCCGTTCGCATCCTCGCCGTCTTCGGCCTCATCGCGATTGTTCTTGGGGCGATGCTGCCGGCGTTCAGCTAACGGCCATTGCCAGCGGAAGCGACGCCGTGGTTTCGAACTGCTCGTACGCTCGTCCTCCATGTTCCCGCACCAGGAATTCTCCCGCTGCGGCGATCATCGCTGCGTTGTCGGTGCAGTAGATGAGTTTCGTTGGCCAGCGGATCGTTTTTCCGTGCACACTTTTTTGAAGCATCTCGCGGAGAGAGGTATTGGCGGAGACACCGCCGACAAGGTGGATCTCTTTGATCTCAGGATGACGATGAACTGCGCGCATGATGCGGTCCATGAGGTGGGCGCAGAGGGCGTGCTGATAGGAGGCGGCAATATCGTGGATGGTGGATGGTGAATCGTGAGCCGTGAGATCGCGCAGCAGATAGCGTAGTGATGTCTTGAGCCCCGAGAAGCTGAAGTCGAGCGAGGGGTCATCATGCAATGGAAGCGGGAACTTGTATGCATGGGGGTCGCCGGTTTCTGCAGCTTTCGCGATCGATGGACCGCCGGGGTAGGGAAGACCGAGCTGTGCAGCGCCTTTGTCGAATGCTTCGCCTGCTGCATCGTCCCGGGTGGATCCGAGCAGCTTTCCTTTCGTGTGGCTCGTCCGCAGCCAGAGATCGGTGTGGCCGCCGGAGGCGGAGAGGGTGAGGACAGGAAATGGTGGATGGTGAATGGTGGATGGTGAGTCTTGAATTGGGTCGAGCCATGTGGAACTGAGATGTCCGAGCGTGTGATGAACGCCGATGAGAGGTTTTTTCCAAAGTGTTGCAAGCGTACGGGCGGTCGTCGTTCCCACAAGAAGCGATCCTAAAAGCCCCGGGCCTTTCGTCACCGCAATTGCATCGAGTTCGCGGGGATCGATCTTTGCTTCTTTGAGACATGCATGAAGAACGGGAAGCATGCAGAGGACCTGCTGCCGAGCAGCGTCTTCCGGAATCACGCCGCCGGTGTTTTCGAAGCGGGCCCGTTGGGAGGAGATCACGCACGAAAGCACATGTGTGCCGTCCCGGACAACCGCTACCGCAGTCTCGTCACAGGAGGTTTCGATTCCGAGAATGAGCATAGGGCGATCCTACTGGCCTTCGGGGAGAGGGGGAAGATCGTGCATTTGGACCTCTCTCGACGTATTCTTATGCCCAATGAAAGGCATGGTTCTTCCGAAAACGAAGCAATACATCATTGGCGTCACGGCGGTGCTTGTTGCATTGCTGCTTCTTAAATTTTTCCTGCCACTCTTCCGTTTCCCGATCCCGCTCGGGTACGACCCCGGGATCTATCGTTTTCTTTTCCTCAAGTACGCGGCGAGCTTTCCGCTCCTTCCGGATTTGCCGCGTTGGGCGGGGGAGCATCCTCCGGGGCTCCTTCTCCTCACTGCGCCATTTTTGCGCGTTGGGATGCCCGTCGAGTGGCTTCTCGGGTGGATCTGGAATCTGTTTCCGGTCTTTCTCGCCATTGCTCTTGCGCTCAGCTGGCGCGGCAAGGAAGGCAAGGCTGTTGGCATTCTCGTCTTGCTGACCGCTCTGCTTTCGGTGGCGTACTACGACGGATTCGTGGGCATGTACTGGAAGACCTATGCGGCGCTCCTCTTCACGGTGTTCACATTCAGGGCGCTTGAAAAGAAATCCTACAGTGCTGCGCTCTTCGCGTTCCTTGCACTGATCATTCACCACCAGACCGGCCTTCTCCTCGGCCTCACCATCGCCACATGGTGGGCGCTTTCCCTGAAAGGCAGGCTCCATGACAAGCGCGTATGGATGACGGGCGGGATGCTCGCTGCCGTCGCGCTTCTGAGCCTTCTCTTCTACCTTCCGCACTGGACCGCAGCCGTCCGCGATCCCTTTACGAGTATCTACAAGCTTCGCGGCGATCTGGCGCCCGGTGGATCATTCCCCGATCCCAGCTTCTACCTTCGGACCTCCGGCATCCTGCTGGCGCTCGGCGCTTGGGGGCTGATCCTTTCCTTCAAAAAAGAACGTGGGTCGCTGTGGCAGCTTGCGGTACTCTGGACGCTTCCCTTCATCATTCTCCGCCTCGTCTTCTACCGCCGCTTCTTCCTGCAGTGTGATTTCTTCCTGCTGCCGTTTGCCGCACTCGCTATTCGAGATCTCTGGACGCGTGTGCGCTCGGTGCCACTCCAGACTGCTCTCATCGTGATCATCGCTGCGCAGGCTGCGATCTCGCTATGGGTGGCCTGGGAACGCGTTCCGACGATCGATATGGATTCCTATCGGGCCGTTCAATCGGCGGCACTGAAAGCTCCTGCGGGTAATACGCCCGTCATTGCACTCGATAACGCCGCCTCGCCGTGGCTGCTTGGCGCCTTGCCCGATCGCGAGGTTGGCGGCCCCGGCATTTTTGATCTTCCCGGGTGGAAGGAAGAGGAGTGGGCGAAGTTTTTGTATGGAACCGATGCAGAACGCCTGCCGTATCTGGAGCAGCTTCCCCAGGGCACGCTTTTTGTCCTTACGCCGCTCTTTGAGGAATACTACGGCGAGCATGTAAAGAGCTTCCTGGCGGATGTGTGCTTTACGAAGAAAGGGGAGTGGGTGTTGGAGTCGGTGTGCGGGAAATAGACGGAAAATTGCAAATTGCAATTTGCACAGCAGAAATTCTGTACAATGTAATCTGCAATTTGCAATCGTCATGTTTTCCCTTTTTCCCTCCCGCGCCATCGCGATCTCTGTACTGGGCTTCGACGTGCACTGGTACGGCATTCTCTACCTCATCTCCTTCGTTCTCGCATATTTTCTTGTTCCTCGATTGCAGAAGTACCGGGGCCTATCGCTTACGAAAGACCAATGGGGTGACATCCTTACCTGGTCTGTCATCGGCGTCCTCGTTGGTGGGCGTCTCGGCTATGTGCTTCTCTACGATCCACGGTACTTCCTGAGCCACCCGCTGGAGATCTTTGCTGTGTGGCAAGGGGGGATGGCCAGCCACGGCGGATTCCTCGGCGTGATGCTCGCGCTTCTTTACATGTCACGAAAACACAAAATTTCCCTTCTCGTGCTGGCCGACATCGCTGTGATCCCCGTCGCGATAGGTTTGGCGCTTGGGCGCTTCGGGAACTTCATCAATCAGGAACTCTACGGAACGGTCACTACGCTTCCGTGGGGCATGGCATTTCCCGGTGCAGAAGGATTACGGCACCCCACGCAGCTCTATGCGGTCGCCAAGGATCTCTTCATCACCGGTGTATGCCTCTGGCATCTGCGGAATGTGAAGCTGCCGCTCGGCCAGACCGCGGGAATCTTTCTGATGCTCTACGGGGTGCTGCGGTTTCTTCTGGAATTCGTTCGGGAAAATACGCACAGCATGGTGGATATTGTCGGCCTAGAGCTTTCAAGAGGGCAGTGGTATTCGTTGCCGATTGTTGTTGGGGGAATTGCAATTTTGATGTTAGCAGGAAGGCAAAATGATAAGATCCGAATCTATTGATAAATTTCTACTTCAAATGAAATGTCTAAAGCAAATCCATTCACTCCGCATAGTCCTGTTCATACAGGGATGTTTGTTGGTAGATATTTTGAAATTGAGGCATTAGATAAATCTTTAATCCAAGCTAAGAATTCTAATCCGACTCATTTATTAATTTTGGGGGAGAGGGGGATTGGAAAGACGTCATTACTCAATTTAGCCCAAATGTTCGCATGCGGAGAATTTCCTTGGAAGGATGAAAAGCATAACTTTTTGACAGTTCGCATTTCACTTGATGAAAACATATGCATCGCAGATCTTGCTCTAAATTTACGAAGAGCAATTGAAAGGGAAATATCAAAGGAAAATCCGGAAATCGCATGGCTGAAAAAATCATGGGAATTTTTATCAAGATTTGAAGCGGCCGGAGTTGCGTACAGGAAAGAGGAATCTGCAAATAACAGTTCACAGTTAATTCAGGAGTTTATATATTCACTAATTGATACTATAAAATCTCTAAAAGATCCTACTTTTGTTGGCCAGAAGAAAGATGGACTAGTAATCCTAATTGATGAAGCCGACAAAGCTTCAAAAAATTTGAATCTTGGAACATTCTTAAAAAATCTTTCGGAAGCACTTATATCCGAAAATCAAAATAATATTCTTTTTATTCTTTCAGGTCTGCCCAATGTGAGGAATGTTTTAATTGAGAGCCACGAGTCTTCACTGAGATTATTTCAGGAATTAAATTTAAAACCACTTTCACAAGAAGATACGGTAAACGTCATTCAAAGGGGACTTGATAAATCAGAAAAGGAATCCGGTATTAAGATTCTTGTTGATGAACAAGCAAAAAAGTTATTCTTCCTGTACTCAGAAGGGTATCCACATTTTGTCCAACAAATTGGCTTCTCTGCCTTTGAAGTAAATGATGATCAACTCATTAATGAGACAGATGTTGATACTGGGTTTTTTGGGAAACATGGTGCTCTTGAGCAAATTGGGCAAAGATACTATGTTAGATCCTTCTATACGGACATTGCTACAGACCTACAAAGAGAAATTTTGACGATAATGTCAGAAAAATGGAATAACTGGGTATCACGTGAACAGATCAAAAAAAAATTTACTGGAAAAGAATATTCATTGAATAACGGAATACGTGCGTTAATTGATAAGGGAATAATAATTCCTCGTGATGGAGTAAAAGGTCAGTATCGATTACAGTGGGCAAGTTTTGCTTTTTGGATTGGTAATCATAATCGTGAAAAGCACCGCAGCTAAATTTATTTTTTAAAGATCTATCTCAAACTTCGTACCTATAAATAACTCCTCCGATGTATCCCACACATCCCTAATTTCCTGATCATCGCGTAATGCATTTCCGTCCCATATCCCTTGTGCTGCGCAAAACCGTAGCCGGGGAATTGCAGGTCCATCTGTCGCATCATGTGGTCACGGCTGACTTTTGCGACGATGGAAGCGGCTGAGATGCATTTCTCCAATGCGTCGCCATCGATGATCGAGGTGTGCGGGTAATCGAACCAGAACTTGTCGCGGCCATCCACAAGCAGGTGCGTGGGCTTCACCGTGTGTGCGAGCATCGCAACGGCCTGCTGCATCGCGCGTTCGGTGGCGGCGAGGATTCCGCGTTCATCGACGTAGCGTGAACCCGAAAGTCCCACACCGATGATGCAGTGCTTCGTGATCCATCCGTAGGCTTCTTCCCGGGCGTCTTCATCGAGGGCTTTGCTGTCGCAGATGAAGCGCGGAAAACGCTTGAGCGTAGGAAGAATGCAGGCTGCTGCAACCACGGGGCCGGCCAAGGGGCCGCGGCCTGCTTCATCTATGCCTGCGGTGACAGATTTTGGCTCCATAGAGCTGTCCTTAGAGATTGACAATAAAAAATAATAGTGTCATTATCACATAACCCGATTGATCCTTTCTTAACTGTACAGGAAGCGAGGCAATGACTGTCTTCAGACATTCGACGGCGGGGCCGTTGGTCTGGGGACTTCGTTGTCTTTCATGGAGGAGAGACTATGGAAATGTCATTGCGTTCTTGGTGGGACACATTGACACATCGCCCTGCAGACGGTGATTGGATTGAGTGGATGCTTGATAGTACCGGCTTCCCGCCGGTGATCATTGTCATCTACATTCTGATCATCGCACTGTTCGGACTATTCCTCTGGCGGCAGGATCGAAACTGTCGCCGCTGGCTACGAGAGGAATGAAAGACGAACAGGCGCTTTGTCTCTGACGAAGCGCCTGTTTATTTGTGGTACCCCAATTTCCTCAATTCCTCCCGCACAATCTTCCTCTCATCCCACGGGATGCGTCCCTCGAGCTTTGTCATCGTCGTGAATGGCCCCATGCCGCAGAAGACAACGGCATCACCGGGCTTGGCTTCTGTAAGCGCGAAGCGGATAGCGTCGCGGCGGTCGAAGATTTTGTGAGCTTCACAGGCTTTCTGATCGATACCCGCCCAGACTTCATCGAGGACGGCATGCGGATCTTCGCCGTATGTTTCATCCTCTGTCGCGATGACGACATCCGCAAGTTTTGAACAGATTGCGCCGATCTGCGGCCGTTTCTCCCGCATGCGGTTGCCACAGCTGCTACACATCACCATTACGCGGCCGCTATCACCGACAATGCTTCGTAATGTTTCCAGTGCCTTCTCATACGATTGCGGAGAGACGGAGAAATCGACGTATGCGGAGAACGGCTGACCGCAGTCGATTCTCTCGAGGCGGCCGGGGATGCCGGAGAAGTTCTTCAATGCATTGACGGATTTCTCCACGGGAATGCCCAGAGCAAGGCAGATGCTGGTGGCGCAGAGGGCGTTTTCCAAGTTGTATGTTCCCGGAATGCAAAGTTGCAGATTGCAGATTGCAGATTGCAGATGGACGGCTGCTTCACTGGAAGTTGCGGTGGAATGAATATCAGAAAGCCAGAGATGGGTTTCTTGGGTTGGGTGGGTTTTTTGGGTTTGGTGGGTTGGACTCCATACAAGAGTGTTGCTGGAGGGAATTGCGGAATACAGAGCGTAGGTTTCATCGTTCGCATTGAGAACTTTCGTCCCCTTTCCGTGAAGCATTTCAAATAACTTTCCTTTGTCCCTGCGGTACTGCTCCATCGTGCCGTGGTAGTCGAGGTGTTCGAGGGCGGTATTTGTGACCGCAGCAACATCCGGGAACGTCCAGTCGAGACGGTGTTGGACGAGTCCGTGGCTGGAGGCCTCGAGCACTGCATGGGTGCAGCCGTTTCGGATCATCGTCCGGAGAAGTTTCTGAAGCACGAATGGGCTGATGGATGTGAGGTGTGAGGGATTTTCTTTCGCTCCCGTGCCATCATCAAAAAATGCCGTGGAGGCAATGCCTGTTTTACGACCACTTTTACTGAGAATGTGCGCGACCATCGAGGCAGTTGTCGTTTTTCCGTCTGTCCCCGTGATACCGATCACTTTCAAGGATCGTGCGGGAAACCCGTAGCGCAGGGCTGCGACGAAAGCTTTGAGGGCGTGGTAGCCAAGACGAATTGAGCTGCGCTGGCCGATGAGAGATTTCAGCGTGCCGATCATGTCGAGAGAAAAATTAGCAATGAGGAATGAGCAATTAGCAATTCAGGATAGCACGGGCCTGTGCGATATCGCTCTCAATTGCGGCCTTTAGCGCCTCGGCATTCTCAAAACTTCGAACATCTCGAATGCGCTCAATAATCTCTACGTCGATGGATATTGGAGGAGCATCCACTGTCTGATCCAGGAGATGTACTTCGCACGAACGGGGGAGATCATGAACGGGGCGAGGACCGAAGTGCATGACGGCGTTATGGGTTTGCTGGTTGGCTGGTTGGCTGGGTTGCTCGAATGAAACACGACATGCGTAGATGCCTTCTGCGAGATCAGTGGGAACATCACCAAGGGAAAGATTCAGCGTAGGGACGCGCTGCTTTTTGGCAAGGCCGGAGCCGGGGATGACATGTGCCTGGAAGAGAATGCATAAAGCATAAAGCAAAAAGGAGAAAGAGCACTCGGTTTATCCTTTTTGCTGTATGCGCTTTGCACTTATTGCGCCGGCTGCTCCATCAATTGCCGGGCGCTATCCGCCATTCCCTTGGCAATCTTCTGGACCTGATCGGCGATGCCGGCGAGGTTCGGGGCGAGTTCTTTGGCTCTGGCGGAGAGGTTCCAGGCGTCTCCGGCGAGCTTGGCGACCGACTCGTAATCCTGCGAAAGGCCGCTGCGGTAGGCGCGGACCAGCGCGCGGAACGCTTCGGAGATCTTGAGGGCGCCCTGGACGATGGGTTCGTCGGGCTTGCTCAGGTGAGCACCACGGGCTGCAAGGAGACCGCGGGCGGATGCGAGTTCTGCGTTGACGATGTCATTTCCCTCCAGTGCTCCGAGAATGATGATGATCTCGTTTTCGGCTTCCGAAAGCAGTGCCTGTGTGCGGCGGCCCTCCTTGTACATAAGGTAGCGGTGGAGAATGAGCGCACAGTCGCCGCGCGTGAGCTGGCGGTCGGGGTGGAGCATTCCGTCGCCGCCGATCATCGTCATCGACGAAGCGATGGCGTAGCGCATATAGGGATAGAACCACTGCTCGGGGTCTGCGACGTCGGGAGAAAGGGGGAGGCGGATTTCACTTAAGGTCTCGAGCGGATTTGCGCCGTTGGCGACCTCGAGCATCTTGATGAATTCGGCCTTGAGGACGGGGCTGCCTCCGTTGAACGCGGTTTTATTCGGAGGTCCGTCGATAATCGCATTTTGCCGCGCGACCTCCACGTACCCGATGAACCAGTCGGCAGGTTTCACGTCGGAGTACGGCGACGAAAGCACCTTCGCGACCTCTACGGGATCCGTGAGCGGCGCGATGATGATCTTGATTGCCTCGGCGCGGATGACGCCCTTATCGGGCTTGAAGGTGCCGTCCGCGTATCCCGCAATGATGCCTTTTGCTTTCAAGAACTCTGCAGCGGCGTACACCGGGTGGTCCGCCGGTACGTCTGTAAATGATTGCGCGTATGCAAGACCCGGAAGCGTGAAGAGCGTCCCCAGAGTGAAGAACCCTACCGTCATCGCCGATGTCTTGTGCCCTCGCAGCATGAACAGTACGGAATCCTATCAAATGCCCGATGAATGCACAAATTGCGCTATTCTATTTGCGTAACATATTCCCGAAGCAGGGGGAAAGAACAGAGTGTTACGGTTTCACATACATCACTGCAGATTCGGTTCGCTGCTGTGGTTGCACATCGTTCATGGTGAATGCATGCGACACCACCCTGCAGCCGGGCTTCAGTGTCGACCAGATGTGTGTTTTGAAATCCTGCATGGTATCTTTCAGAAAATAACAGAAAAGCACATCGGCATGACTGTACTGCTGATGCCAGAGATTCCCGAAACGGATGCTGCACTGCGGATGGAAAAAGGAGCGGATCTTTGCGATCAGATATGCCGGTACGGACATTTCAAAGCCTGTTGCAATGGCTCCCTTCTTCGCAGCTGCGAAGACGAGTCTTCCATCACCGCAGCCGAGATCCATGACGATTTCTCCGGGGCGTATCGCCGCGAGAGCGATCATGGCACGTACGGTTTTTTTGGGAGTCGTGACAAAGGGCGCGGCCCCCCGCATCACCAGCACTCCCGGAAGGCAGAGCAGCAGCAAGATGCCTGCGATAGCGTAGGACCACGGTGAAGACCACCATTGGATAACAGAAAGGGACAGCGCTATGAGTACAGCTTCAAGCATTGCTGCAGTATAGCGAATGCCGCTTTGGTGTATGGCGGAAGCGAGAGGATTCGAACCTCTGAGACCCTTGCGGGTCTACCTGATTTCAAGTCAGGCCCGATCGACCACTCTGGCACGCTTCCAGAACAATCATAGCAAAAATGATATCGCCGCGCCCGGGGCACAGCACCCACGGAGGGGTGCTGCTGGTTATTGTATTCCATTGAGCGGCGTACGGCTTTTGTGATGATTATTCACGTACTGCTTCCTGCAACCGTTCAATGAGTTGCTCATTTTCCGGAAGCTTTTCGCCACTCACGGACCGCTTCTTCCAGTCATCGCGTACGGTATCCAGATAGCCGGTATCCGCAGCAAGTCGCTCCACGTAGGCGCGCGCTGTTGCAGCAAAGCGCGTGGTTTTCAGATGATGGGTCATTTCGTAGATGGCGCTGACAAACGCATCTTCGCCGCCGGCGATTTCAGTGCGGACTTCATCCTCGATCGCATCGATGATGCTGTCCGTGTCCAGTCCTGCCATGAGAAAGAGTGCGGTATCGGTCGCGGAAGGGTAGTATCGGTTTACTCCCAGGCGCCGCAGCGTGCAGGGAAGCGCGAAATCCGCGATCACGTCCGCCACCTGGGTCGCGAGCCCTCCTTCGGAGGAATGATCTTCAACGACGATCAAATGACGGGTTTCCAGCGCCGATTGGATAATTGCCGAGGCATCGAGCGGGCGGACAGAGGCAACATGCAGCACGCGGATGGAATGATTGGCGATTTCTGTATTTGCGATTTGCAATTGATCCGCAGCTGCAATGGCGGCATGGATCGTGATGCCCGTGGCAATGACAGTGACGGTATCGCGCAGGTCGCCGTGGCCCGCAACGATGTCGGCCTTCCCGTCAAAAATGTAATCGGGTCCGTAGAACGGGGAGCCGTCTGGCTTGAGGATCTGCGGATGGTTGCTGCGCGGCGAAAAGGCGTAGACGTTCGTGTGTCCTTCAGCGATCAGCTCCATTGCTTTTTCCGCAGCAGCAGCAGCCTGGTTACTGTCGGCCAGGCTCCAGACCTGCGTGTTATCAAATGGAATATTGAGGTAGTGGCGCTCCTGATGCGTCTCGCCATCTTCGCCGACGCTCAAGCCCGAATGGGTGCAGTCATGGAGCACGCTGCAGCGTGTGTGGCCGCAGTTCACATCGATGAGCCTCGCGGATGCGCGCGCTTCGTTGGTGCCGAAGGCTGCGAAGGTATAGGTGACCGGAAGTAATCCGGCTTGGCGCATCCCGGCCGCCATCATCGCCATGTTGCCTTCGGCGACCCCCACATTGATCACACGGTCCGGAAAAGACTTCTCCACTGTATCAAATCCTCCGGATGCCGCGAGGTCGGCATGGAGGACGACAATCCGCGGATCAGCTTTCATCAGGTTCAGAAGATGCGTCGCGCCGAAATCTTTCCGGGCTGCGCCTTTTTCGGAAGTGATAGCACGCGCATATCCCTTTTTCTCCAATGCCTTCACATTCCATTCCAAGGCAGAATTCCGAATTCCGAATTCCGAATTCCGCATTTCGTACCTCTTCTTCTCTTCCTTCCGATATTTTTCATAGGTGCTGATCGCTTCCTCAAAATCCGGAAGTGTCTTCAGTACTGCCGCCGCATCGTCTTTCGAAAGAGGGGAGCCATGGAAGTTCTTTTTTCCCGTGTTGCTCCCTTCCTCCATCATCGTGATGCCGTGGCCCATGGTCGTGTAGTAGCAGATGAAAATCGGCGCGCCTTTGCCAATGCATTGGTCCGCTGCATCGAGCGCCGCAATCACCTGCGCGGGATCATTTCCGTTCTGGACTTCGATGACTTGCCAGCCGGCAGCCTCCGCGATCCTTGCAAAGTCTGCGGCGACGGTTTTGCTCGGAAGCCCGCTCAATTGGATGTCATTCCAGTCGCCGTGGACAACGAGGTTATCCACCTTCAGATGCGCCGCAAGGCGGAACGCTTCCATGACCTGGCCTTCCTGAGAATCGCCGTCAGCGAGGAGAACGTCGACCTTCGGGATTGGCCATTTGCCATTTGCGATTTGCGATTTGCGCGAATATTGGTGCCCATAGGCAACTCCTAAAGCATTGCTGACCCCCTTTCCGAGAGGTCCGGTGCCGAACGGGATATCGCCGATGCCGGCTTCCACGTGGCCTGGGAGGCCTGAAGGCGTTCGGAACGTATCGATGATGCTTTGGGGGGTTTGCAGTCTTTTATCTTTTCCTTCGCGTCCAAACATCCACTGAAGGCCGTAGGCAAGAAGTGAAAGATGGCCGGCGCTGTACCGCAATGCTTCATCCGCGCCCGGATCGCGACGCTTGCTTAAGAAGTAGGCGAATGTGAATGCAGAGAGAGGACCGCCCGGATGTCCGGAAGCGTGGGCAGTGGGAGCACGAACGCAGAGATGCCGCATGATCGTCTGCGCGGATTCGTAGGCCTGCGTATCTTCCTTGGAAAGCTTGGCGACGTCCTTGGGCCCGATCCAGATGCTTTTCGGAGCCGGCAACTGGCCCAAAATCCGCTGCACGGACATCGGCACTTCGGTTACGGGTTTGCCGAGGAGGGTCTTTGGGTCCGGGCGACTCGTCATGTCCTGCGCAGTCTAGGGACAGGTCAGGAGAGTGGGAAGAGTCGGAAATAGTGCAGATGGAAATTGCACATTGCAGATAAGTGTTTTGAAATCTGCAATTTGGACCATCCGATTGTGCTTTGTCGAGCGCAGTCCCAATCGATATATTTTGGCTTCCCATTGCTGTCAAGCGTGGAACCTCGAATCAAATTTGTATTCAGGATGTCAGTCCATCTGCGTTGACCGCTCGGGCCCACGTTCCTAAGGTTCCCCGCGTTCCCCCGGCACCCTATGCATGCTCCGCGTTCTTCACGGTTTCGTTTCCCTGGGTTCTCGCTCATCGGTATCAATATCTCTGCGATTGTCCTGTTGTCACTGATGATGCTGGTTACACAGTAATTCGTGAAAGGAAACCCTCCGGGTTTCCTCTCACGGGCTCTCTTTCCGGCAAAGTTGCGCTCCAGGCAAGCAGAGCTTGCCTTCGCGCTCTTTTTTAATGGGATGCTCCAGAGAAAGAATGAACATCGTTCTTCATTGATGAGAAAAACGAGAACGGAGCAGCAGGAGGACTTCTGGTTCTGCAGGATGCTACCTCTTCAAAATCATCATCCTTTTCGCTCCCGTCCGGATTTCCTCTTTCACTCCCGTCCAATCGTGGATCGCCGCGATGAGGACGTCATAGGAGTACTTGTATCCTTCGCCGCGGCGGGTTCCCGGTTCATTGGTGATGAACTCGTTACGGTCGTAGCCGACGATCACGAGCATGTGGTACCAGGGGCCTCCTCCCGAAAAGTAGGGATTGCCCAGATCGCGTCCGGCGATCGGGACGATAACGGGGTAACCCGCAACGAGGAGTTCTTTGATGCGCTCGACCGTGACTGTTTCTTCGATCACCGGCGTATAGCCGTAGTACTGTTCCGCGACTTCACCGAGCTGCGTGATTGTCACGTCTTGGCCGTAGCCGTTATTGGTCTCCCACCGAATGAGCGCGAGAAGATCACGGTCGGCGTCATCCGGAGGAACGACTGCGCGCTTTTCCCCCTGAAGGTACCAATGCACCATCAAGAGAGAAGCTTCCTCGCAGGCTTCCTGATACGGATCGTCCCAGTTGGCGTGCGGAGCCTGAGGCGTGAAGGGAACTTCGATCTCAAACGTGCTCGGGAGCGGGGACTTCGAGGAATCCTGCGGGCGCGGAAGTGCGATGCTCGAGGGGGGATTTTGGATGCCCACCGAGGCCAGAGAAGATGCTGAGCTTTCGGATTCCGAACTCAACTGTTCCCAGCGGGGCAGATTGCCGCTCTGCTGCACACGCGAGCAACCGGCGAGGAGCGTGAGCAAGAGCGCGATAGGGAGCATGGTTGAGCGCATGTGTTTCTAGTATAATAGAAGACGAATAGCACGGTTATCCCTTTCCAGGTTATCTCCCCATGAAACTATTTTTAGATACTGCGAATGTTGAACAGGTGAAGGAAATTGCCGCTTGGGGCGTTCTTGACGGCGTGACAACGAATCCTTCACTTGTGGCGAAAGAGGGGAACGACTTCGAAAAGACCGTCATGGCCATGTGCAAACTGGTTCCTTGTGTCTCCGCGCAGGTCACCGCAACCCAGTTCGATGACATGGTCATGCAAGGCAAGGAGTACGCATCGTGGCATAAGCACGTCGTCGTCAAAGTCCCGATGACGACCGAAGGCCTCAAAGCCATTCATCATTTTTCGCAGCACAACATCAAGACCAATACGACACTCGTATTCTCCGTGCCGCAGGCGATTCTGGCGGCAAAGGCGGGCGCCACGATGATCAGTCCCTTCATAGGCCGGCTCGACGACATCGGCGAAAAAGGAATCCTGCTCATTGCCGATATTATGGAAGTCTGGAAACACAATGCGTTTAAAACTGAGGTGCTGGTCGCCTCAACGCGTCATCCGGAACATATCGTGGATGCCGCGAAGCTCGGTGCGCACATCTGTACCATTCCCTACGAGGTCTTCAAAAAGTTGCCGATGCACCCGTTGACGGATGCGGGGCTGGAGAAGTTTTTGAGTGATTGGAAGAAAATAACCAAGAATTAGAGGCGCGGAGCATTTACTTTTTTCTTGAATGTTTTAAACTAACGCACTTTCACATGCTGTGGAAGGATCGCTCTTTGTAAGCAGCGGTTGTAAGTGTTTTTCTTTCGCAAAAGAACTGGAGTTTGTCATGAGTAAGTTCAGCATCAGAAGTGCGGCTTCGCAGGGAGCTTTCCGATGGGCAATCGCACGGTATGGAAAAGTAGCCGTCGCCCATACGGAAGCAATTATTACCAACAGGATGGATCTTGTCGGTTTTTCTTCTAGCCACAGGCAAGTGCGGGAAGGAAACGCTACCGGGATCACATTCAATATCGGGCCCACCCCAGGCCGCTTGCTGGATGTTACCGGCATGGTGGTTAAGAAAGATCCCTATAATCTGATCCGGGAAGTGCAGAATACGGCTGACGGCATAATCATTGCTGCTCTTACCGACGAGCATCTTCGCTTGGCAAAAGCTGCCGCCGCCGCCGACATGCATTGTTTCGTGGAAAAGCCTATTGCAGGATCGGTTGCGGAAGGACAAGAAATGATCGACGACTTTGGAAAAAGCAAAGGCAAGCTAGTCGTCGGACAAGTCCTCCCCAGTTTTCCTGAATTTGAGTTGCTACGCGCTACGATCCTGAGTCAGGGTATCGACCAAGTCGAGAGCCTGAAGATGAAACGTTTTGTTCCATGGAACGAAACGGATGACGAAGCAACCAACAGAGTTAAGGGTGGTGCTGCCCCAGATCTGCTGGTGCATGATCTGCATCTCATCGCCAGTGTCGGAAAGTATCTCGCTGTCGAGCTATTGGGCATTGACCTGCGTTACGGCCTTCCGCAAGGTCTGAAACTGAAAGTCAGCCTCGATGGGGCCGCAGGCAAATTTGAAGTGGAAGGTGGAGCGAGTCGAGCTTATTCGGGGTTCCACCATAGTTATGATGTTCGCTTCAGGGACGGCACCTTTCTCGCATTCGATGGAGAGAAGGTGACAGGATGCGAGCATGAGATTGCTCCTCGAACGGTTGGAGAAATCTTCGGCAACGAGCTTCAAATTGCCGCTGAGTATTTCCGTGGTCAAAGGGCTCACCCCTCCTTTCTCTGCCCGACCATGGCGCTCACTGCTCTTCAAATTCTAAGCGATGTCGCATGATCAGCCGCTTGCAACAAAGCAGTTCAGCCTAGCTGAACACTGTCCGCCGTACCGACTTCGGAACGGCGGGCTTTTTTGCAATTGATTGTTATACTCCTGCCATGCAACTCGGTGTCATCGGCCTCGGTACCATGGGCGCAAACCTTGCTCGTAATGCGGCTTCCCGCGGCATCGCGGTCTCTGTCTTTAACCGGACGCGCGAAAAGACCGATGCCTTCATCGCATCGCACGCGGGAGAAGGGAAATTCACGCCATCGATCACCATCGCGGAATTCGTGAAAAGCCTGAAGCGCACGCGCGTCGTTCTTTTGATGGTCCAGGCGGGAAGTGCGGTGGATGCGGTGCTCAAAGAACTGACAGAGCACCTTGATGACGGAGATATCATTATCGACGGAGGGAACAGCCTCTACCGCGATACGGAGCGGCGAATCACAGAAATGGAAGAGAAGGGCATACGCTTCATCGGCATGGGCGTGAGTGGTGGCGAAGAAGGCGCATTGAAAGGACCGAGCATGATGCCGGGAGGAGAGCAAAAAGCGCTGCGCGAAGTCCTCCCGATGCTGCAGTCCATGGCTGCGGATGATGGGCTGGGCGGCAAGTGCGTGACGCACGTGGGGCCTGCCGGGGCCGGGCACTTTGTAAAGATGGTCCATAACGGCATCGAGTACGCTGTGATGCAACTGATCGCGGAGATCTACGACGTGCTCAAAACGATCGGCGGCTATACCGATCAGCAGCTTTCGGAGACGTTTGAAGCGTGGAATACGCTTCCCGAACTGCAGTCGTTCCTCGTCGAAATCACGGGAAAGATTTTCCAGGCAAAAGATCAAGCATCAGGGAAGGCACTTGTGGATATGATCCGTGATAAAGGAGGACAGAAGGGGACGGGCAAATGGACGGTTGCCGCGGCGATGGAATACGGAGTGCCTGTCCCGGCGATTACCGCTGCGGTGGAAGCACGGATTCTTTCCAGCAGCACGATGCTTCGTGCGGAAGGAAAGAAATTCCCCCACGTGATCGATATCCATGATCCTCTGCCGCGCCCGATGAAGCTGCGGTCACTGTGCGCCGCCACGCTCGAGCTCGGTGTTCTTCTCGCGTATCATCAGGGATTCGCGCTCATCAAAGCCGCAAGCGACGCGGAGGGGTGGAAGATCGATCTTGCGGAGACCGCGCGCATCTGGCGCGGAGGCTGCATTATTCGTTCCCACGCACTCGGGACTTTCCAGGACCTCTATGGAGAGAAATCGGCATCGGGCCGTGATGCATTCCTTCATCGCCTAGGAGGCGAACGGCAGCTGGATCTTCGACGCATTGTGAATATAGGAGTAAGCAGGGCGCTTCCTGTGCCGGCATTGGCAGGATCATTGATGTATATGGACGCACTGCATCGCGAGTGGCTTCCGCAAAGCCTTGTCGTTGCGCAGCGGGATTTCTTCGGGGCGCACGGGTTTGAACGCACGGATAAAGAAGGGGTGTTTCATGGGGAGTGGAAATAAAAAATTAGCAATGAGAAATTAGGAATAAGCAATTACGCAAGCGAAAGGAATTTTTGATGGTCGTTTCTTCCCACATCATTGCTAATTGCTAATTCTTAATTGCTAATTTCAGTGCGCGATCATCGCCGCCCCCAATATCCCTGCATCCTCTCGCGCTGCTATCGCCAGTGCGGGAAGCGGAACCCCCGGAAGCATCCACTTCTGCAATTCTTTTTCGATCGTCGTCAGATGTGGCCCGAGTGCTCTGCCCGCGCTTCCGCCAAAGATGATGATCGACGGGTCAAGCAGGTGCGTGAGACTCGTGCACAGCCATGCCACTTCTTCAAACACTTGCGGCTGAAGAAACGAGCAGACGGCACCTTCGAGATACTCCTCCGGTTTTTTCGCAGCCTCGCAGCGCTTTCCCATCGCTGTGCCTGAAAGAAATTCTTCCGCGTCCCCGCGGGGATGCTCCATGGGATACGGCGTCTCGCCCGGGCGCAAAAGCATATGGCCGATTTCGGCGGCGTAGCCATGCGCGCCGGTGAAGATCTTGCCGTCGATCACGATGCCGCCGCCGACTCCCGTGCCAAGCGTAATGCCCACGACAACGGATTGCCCTTTGCCCGCTCCAACGACGCTTTCTGCAAGCGTGAAGCAGTTGGCATCATTCTCGAATGTGACGGGGAGTCCCAATGCCACTGTGGCATGCGCGGGTGTCATCCCCTCCGCCCCCGGAACATTGGGCAGCTTCAAAATCGTCCCCTTGGGCCGGGTAACAAGCCCCGGAACGCCTATGCCGATAGAGGTTGTCGTTGGCGTTTTGAGTCTCTTTATGAGTCCGCTCATCGTCTCCAGAACATACGGGAATCCCTTTTTCGCATGTGTCGATGCCGAGGCTTCCGCTTCGCACTGCCATGTCTTCGTGTCATACCGGCCGGCGGCGATTTTTGTGCCGCCGAGGTCGATGCCAATAACTGTGCGAACCATGAGGGGATTGTACCTTGGGTAGTGTAGGATGGCACCGATGCATCTCCCCGAGCGCGCGCGCGAGGCCCTGCACAAGCTGTCCATCACGGTGCTCGTGACGCTACCTCTCTGCGGACTTTTTGCGGCGATGATGTTTGCCTGGCAGAAGGTGTTCTTTCCCCGCGATCTCGCACTCCTTCTCATCATTCATACGCTCGCATCGATGGGCATCACCGTCGGCTACCACCGGATGCTCACGCATCAGGGATTTACGGCTCCTGCATGGCTTCGCGCTATCCTTTTGATCTGCGGCGCGATGGCATTCGAAGGCTCACCGGCGGTGTGGACGGCGACGCACATCAAACATCATGCACATTCGGATGAAGAAGGGGATCCCCATAGTCCCCTAGAAGGCTTCTGGCACGCGCATCTCGGCTGGCTTTTCTCCCGGACGAACTTTCCTGAAGTCCGGACGTACGCGCCGCATCTCCTTCAGGATCCCGTCGTCGTATGGGTAAGCCGCACGACGTTTTTGTGGATGGGTCTTTCGCTTTTTATCCCCTATCTTCTCGGTGGATGGACCGGATTTCTCTGGGCTGGTCTTGTTCGAGTGTTCTGTACCACCCATATCACGTGGAGCGTGAATTCAGTCTGCCATACGTTCGGCCAGCGTGAATTCGAGACAACCGATGCCAGCCGCAATCACTGGCTGATCGGTCTTCTTGCTTACGGCGAAGGGTGGCACAACAATCACCATGCGTTTCCCCGTAACGCCTTTCACGGCATGCACTGGTGGCAGATCGATCTTTCCGGTCTCTTCATCCGTTTCTGCGAACGGATCGGACTCATCGCGCAGGTGCAGCGCGTGACGCCGGAAGCAGCGCAGGCCCAACGGTTGCGCGCGCTGCAGACCCGCACGGCTCTCCAGGCGATGCGGCAGCAGCTTCAGCAATCCGCGGAAGCCGCTCAGGCAGAGGTCGAACGGATCTTCCAATCGAGCATCGTAACGAAGGGAGACGCGACGCTCGATGAGCATTTTACCGAATGCATGAAGCGCATCGCCGAGATCCGGGCGGCGGCTTCGTCGCCGCTCTATCTCAAGCGCCCGCGGCTCGAGGGCTACGCCCGCACTATCCAGAAGCTTCTGGAGCAGGCCCGGCAGATGGTGCCGCGGGGGAGCGGC
>MFXS01000040.1:3630-5421 GCA_001788925.1 Candidatus Peribacteria bacterium RIFCSPHIGHO2_01_FULL_55_13 | reverse complement strand
CTGCCCCGACGATGAGCGCCCAGTCATGGAGTGGGAGAGCGAAGGTGCCAAACGCGTGCTGGAAGAAGGGGACGTAGACGAGCGCAATCAGGAGCAGCAGCTCCCAGAGGATCGCTCCGTTGAGCCAGTGGTTTTTGAAGGTCCCGCTGAACACGCTCACGTGGTCCGAACGGAAGTTGTACGCTTTCACGAACTCGGCGACGACGAGGAGTACGAATGCGATCGTCATCGATTCGTCGAGGCTTTTGCCTGTATAGAGAGACCAGCGGTACGCCGCGATAATGAGGATAGCGAGCCAGACGCTGCTGATGAGCATCAGCGTAATCGTCGTTCTCGTGAAGATACCGGTGTTGGGGTTTCGTGGTTTTTGCTTCATGAGGTCGTGCTCCGGAGGATCCACGGCAAGTGCGAGCGCCGGGAAGCCGTCTGTGGCGAGGTTCAAGTACAGAAGCTGCACCGCCGTAAGCGGCAGTGGCCACCCAAAAAGCGTGGCGACCGTCATGATGATGATCTCTCCGATATTGCTGCTGAGGAGATACATCAGGTACTTCTTGATGTTCCCGAAAATACCGCGGCCTTCTTCCACCGCAGCGACGATCGAAGCGAAATTATCATCGGTCAGCGTCATCGCGGAAGCCTCCTTGGTCACATCCGTTCCGGTGATGCCCATCGCGATGCCGATGTCGGCTTTCTTGAGCGCGGGCGCATCGTTCACGCCGTCCCCCGTCATCGCGACGACTTCGCCCTGTTTCTGGAGGGCGGTGACGAGCCGCAGTTTGTCGCCCGGTGAGACGCGCGCGAAGACAGCGATGTCTTTCAGTTCACGATCGAGTTTCTGGTCATCCATCTTTTCCAGTTCCAGCCCCGTCACCACACGTTCTTTTTTGAGGATTCCGAGCTCACGGGCGATGGCCTGCGCCGTTACCGGATGGTCGCCCGTGATCATGATGACGCGGATACCCGCATCGTGACACTCGCGGATCGCGCCACGCACCTCCGGACGCGGGGGATCGATCATGCCCACAAGGCCGATAAACTTGAGCTCTGCGCTGGCGCCTGCGAGATCGGTATCGCCCTTGCGTGCGATGGCCAGCACCCGCAGCGCCTGCCCCGCCATCGCTTCCGCCGCGGCGAGGATTTCCGTGCGCTTCGCGTCCGTCAATACCTCTTCCGCTTCGGCCCCCCAGATGCGTGTGCACAGCGGCAGCAGCATTTCCGGCGCGCCTTTGGCATAAGCAATCGTCCCGCCATCAACGTCATGCAGGGTCACCATTCGCTTTGTTTCAGACGTGAAGGGGATCTCGCCGATACGCGGAGCCTTCTTTTCGAGGTCGCCACGGTAGAGTTCTGCTTTGGCAGCTGCCACGACAAGCGCGCCTTCGGTTGGGTCTCCCGCAATATCAAAGCTGTTGTCTTCCTGAATGAGACGTGCGTCCGAGGAAAGAACGCCGGCGCGCAAAAGTTCCATCAGACCGTCATGCGGCTCGATGGTCGTGCCATTTTCACTGAAGGATCCCACGGGCGCGTATCCCGCTCCCGAGACGTCATAGAGCTTTCCCACCACCCAGATTTTTCGGATCGTCATCTCGTCCTTCGTAAGTGTTCCGGTTTTATCGGTACAGATCACCGACGTGCAACCGAGTGTCTCGACGGCCGGCAGTTTACGAATCAGCGCATGACGCTTCACCATCCGCTGTACCCCGATCGCAAGCGAGATTGTGACGACCGCGGGAAGCGCTTCAGGAACCACAGCGACTGCCAGGGCGATGCCGAAGAGGAAAATATCGATGA
>MFXS01000040.1:0-3288 GCA_001788925.1 Candidatus Peribacteria bacterium RIFCSPHIGHO2_01_FULL_55_13 | reverse complement strand
TTCCGCCGCGGATCACCTTTGCATTCGGTGCCGCCATTTCCTTGAGCGCCTCCATCGCATTCTCCGCGCGGTATTCCTGAACAAATCCGAGCACCACCGCGAGAAGAACGATCGCGGCGATCGTAATCGCCTCCACTTCCTCGCCCAGAAATCCAGACAATGCGGTCGCAATCAGCAGGATGATCACGAGTACGTTCTGGAACTGTGCCAGAAGCAGCCTCCATGCGGAGACCTTCTTGCCCATCTGCAGCCGGTTTTCACCGTAGGTCTTGAGACGCTCCATTGCATCCTCTTCGGAGAGGCCGCGTTCCGCGTGGGAATGCAGCGCGGCGATCGCTTGCGCGTGCGTGAGCGTATGCCAGGGGCTTTTGGAGATGGGGAGGGGCGATGAGGGAGAGGTGGTGTGCATGGCGGTATTCTTTCCGACTTAGACGTTTTTCGAAAGCAGATCTTCTTCCGGAAATCGTCTGGCTCGCGGCGTTTGATCTCTCCTATACTTGCTGTACCACGGAGAGGTGGCCGAGCGGTCGAAGGCACCACACTGCTAACGTGGCAGGCCCTTAAAAGCCTCGAGGGTTCGAATCCCTCCCTCTCCGCCATGAACCAGTCGCCTGCGGGCTCCGGTTCATGGCAGGCCATTCTGTTCAAGAATGACTTGTTGCAGCGACTTGGTTCATGGTCCGCCATTCTGTATGCGCATCTTTCTCCTCATTCTCATCAAAGTACTCGTTGCAGTCCTGCTGCTTGTTTTAGCATACGGATGCTTCCGGACGTGGAAAACCTCGCGCCGTCCGGAATACAAGGAGTTTGTTTCCGGAACCATTCCCGCTGCGATGCCGATGGGACTCTACCGAGGAACTGCAGAAGAGCTTGGTGAAGTTTCGTGGAAGGGAAAGAAATTTCTTGATGACGGAAAGGGGATCAATCTTTTTGAGCGTGGCGGAACAGCGGAGGAAAACTACGAATTTACGATCTCTGAAGCAAAGAGTCTGCGCGGAGGCCATCCGGTTTTACGCATCGACTACAATCAGCCGGGCAATCCCCTGTGGCTCCGGTTCATTGTCGATGAAATAGTGAGCGTCGGTGATAATCAATTTCTCGGTGCTGTCTACATTACGGTAGTTCCCGGTTTTCCTTTTCGGATGGGATACTTCCGCCTCACGCGTTAGCCTCTAGAGTTTATCTGCTGAGACTCCGCGATCGATTCCGGGCCAATGCCTGCCTGCGTCACCACATCCAGCGTTTCGCCGTTCATGGCGTACGTCGCTTCAATAATATCTAGCACTGCACTCTGCACGATGATACATCCCATGCTCTGGTAGCGGTCCTCTTCCCCGAACATCCGTACTTCCGACCGGTGCTCGTGGATGCCGTACGAAGTGTAGTCCTCTCCATCCTTATACAGGCGTAGGAACCTGCCCGTCGGTCCGAAGGTGATGTGGTCTCCTTTGATGTGCTTGCTCTTCACCACCCAATGCCAGTTCGGTGTCGCGGCCTTATAGGTCCTCCCGATGTAGGTGACAACGCGCTTCTGTCCCGTGATCACCGGGAATTCCGTGTAGAGACTGTTATCAGCCCGGAGGAGGTAGCCCCTATTCTTCGCTGTATCCACAATGAAGTGGTCCCCGGTCTGCGGGGTCCAGTCCGAGATGGGGATGGAGGGAGGCTGCGCCGGGGTGAACCAGAGCAAAGTCATCGTGCCGATGGCGGAAACGGCAGTGGCTGAAATCATACGTGGGACAGACATTTTAATTAATTATTGAATTATGTCAATCCATGAAAAATGGCTTCCATATCAATAATTATCAATATTAGCGCATTTAACCATGTTGTACAAAAAATGTGTTCGGTACACTGCCTTTATGCACCACGAGTCCGTCTTGCTCTCCGAGGTCCTTGCCCTCCTTTCCCCGAAGCCGGGAGAACGTGTGTGTGATGTGACGCTCGGCTTGGGTGGACACGCAGCTGCTCTCATTGCTTGCGCAGAACCGGGAGGCACGCTCATCGGCCTTGATGCGGACGAGAAAAATCTGGAGGAAGCGAAGAAGCGGCTTCAGTCGTCGAAGGTATCCGTCGAGCTGCATCATGCGAACTTCCGCGATATCGTTTCCGTCTTGCAGGCGCCCGTCGATGTTCTTTTTGCCGACCTCGGCGTGAGCTCGCCGCACTTTGATGATCCCGAACGCGGATTTTCCTTTCGCAACGACGGGCCGCTGGATCTGCGCTTCGATCAGACTTCGGGGATGTCTGCCGCGGAATGGATCGCGGTTTCTGACGAAGGAGTGATCGCCCAGGCGCTCAATGACTGGGGAGAGCTTCGTGGAGCGGGGCGCATCGCCAACGCGATCGTCCGAAGACAACCCAAAACTACGAAAGCGTTGCAGGAATGCGTAGAAGAAGCTCTCGGATGGAGAGGAAAGGCTGCGATGGCGCAGGTGTTTCAAGCCGTGCGCATCGCGGTGAACGATGAGATGCAGGCGCTGCAATCCTTGCTGGCCGCGGGCCCAAGACTTCTTCGACCCGGCGGCCGCTTTGGCGTGATTTCCTATCATTCATTAGAAGACCGCCTTGTGAAGCAGGCGTTTCGTGCGCTTGTCACCGTGCAGAAAGATCCGCATACAGGACAGGACATTGAAACGGCGATGTACCGGTTACTGACGAAGAAGGCGGTGGTGCCGGGAGAAGAGGAAATTGAGAGGAATCCTAGGGCAAGAAGTGCGAAGCTGAGGGTGATCATCAAAACCATGTAATTGTTAAATGGCTAAATGGTTAGGTGGCCGCTTGCGTAGCCATTGAACCATTTAGCTATTTAGCCATCCTCCTTCTCGATCAAAAAATCTATCCAACCTTTCTCCGATCTGCTACTGTTGCCCACCGTGACCCCTGCTTCTCCCCAGAGTCCCCGTCGACGGGCAACGCTTGGCCGGATGGTGAACCAGAGCGCCGTGATTCTTACGGCGGCAATTGGCGGTATCATCCTCACTCTGTCGTTGCTCATTCTCTTTCACCAGAATGCCAATGCGACCAAGGGCTATACGCTGAGAACCCTGGAGCGCGAACGCTCGGAACTCCTTCTGGAAGAAGAGGTGTTGAAGATGCAGATTGCCGACGCCCAGGCCCTCAAGCGCCTGGAAGAAGACCCCGTGATTGCCCTCATGATTCCGGTGCGCGGGGCCAAATTTGTGGAAGGGGAGGAGACGATGGCGCGGGAGGTGGCAGAGAAGATCAGATGATGCAGAAGTTTTATCTACAGGAATTTATAGTTCAATGGCTAAATGGCCATCAATC
>MFXS01000039.1:17152-22776 GCA_001788925.1 Candidatus Peribacteria bacterium RIFCSPHIGHO2_01_FULL_55_13 | reverse complement strand
TCCCGCAGGTACCCATCTCGCCTGTGTAGACAGCAGCTGCCAGGTCGTGAATGGCGATGAACCAAACGACTGCACGAATGACAGTCAGTGCATGGGGAAAAGGAGCAGCAGTTCCGCCGGAGGCATAGTCGCCGCCGGAGCTGTCTGTGGAGACGGCGTTCTCGCGTTACCTGAAGAATGTGATGATGGAAACCGCAGAGACAACGATGGCTGCAGCGCGATTTGCCGTTCCGAAGCCGGCAGCTGCGGTGACGGAATCCTCCAGGCACTTCTCCATGAGCAGTGTGAGCAAGCGACGCATAACGCCGCGCTCCCCTACGCCTGCGTTGACTGCCGCTTCCGCTCGTATTCCTGCGGTGACGGCGTCCTCGACGATAGCGAAGAGTGTGACCTCGGCCAGCAGAACGCGCAGAGCCCCGATGCCCAGTGCAGGACCGACTGCAGCTTCCCCTACTGCGGAGACGGCATTGTTGATGGCCAATTCTTCGAAGCATGTGATGACGGCAACAATGAAAACGAAGACGGTTGTGATCGCTACTGCGTCGTCGAAGAAGCCGTACATCCCTCGGCAATCACCCCCGGTTGCGGCAACGGTACTCTGGAACCACCCGAGCAGTGCGACGACGGGAATGCTGCCGGGAACGACGGCTGCTCAGCGGAGTGCAACTTCCAGTTCGGTGCCCCGAACACCGTGTTGTCCCCGGAGGAAACACAGGTCCTCTCCGAGATGACCGGCATCTCCGTAACGCAAATCGCAGGACTGCAATCCACCGTCGGTCCGCCTCCTGCATTGGGTGACTACATCTCCCGGAATACGCAGCTCCTCGGCCAGTTCTTCGCCAATCAATCTCCGGAAAATGCGGCACTCATTGCAGAGCGTCTCGGTATATCAGCGGCAGTACTGGCACAGCACACTATGCCAGGTACCCTCTTCCCGCTCGCACAACTCCAGCCCCTCGTGCAATCCCGCGGTCCCGTGGGCGATACTGGTCCTGCCGCGGTTGCGGTGATTGGTGCAGGTGCCGCCGCCGGATTTGCGTGGATGCGGCGGAAGCGTCGTTGATGTCCGGTCTGAGTAAGGCCGCTTTCGCTTTGAGCCTCAAAATAGTACGCTTCCATCAATGTTTCGACTGGGCGTACGTCGCACACCGGCACTGCTCCTCATCGGATCTGCACTCGTTGTTGCGGGTGTGATCTCTTTGAAAACGTACAATATTCAAGAAAGAATTTTTACTGCGCAATCCGTACCACCCTGTCCGGGTCCGGAAGGGGCGAATTGCATCGGTAATCAAGGATTTGTGGGCACATGCACAAATGGGCTTTGTAAGACCGGTACGTGTGTAGATGTTTGTGATAACAATGGCAATACATTGCCTGGAGCAGAATTTCCCTGCCCTGGTCCGCCAATGTGTCCCGGTGGAGGTGGTGGCGGAGGCTGTACCAGCACCGCAGACTGCGACGATGGCAATGCCTGCACGATTGATGTTTGCAATGGTGCCGGCCTCTGCCTCTACACGCCGATCTCACCATGTGGCGGCGGAAGCAGCACAGGAGGAGGTAGCAGTACAGGAGGAGGCAGTAGTACAGGAGGAGGTAGCAGTACAGGAGGAGGGAGCAGTACGGGAGGGGGCGGCAGCAGCACAGGCGGTGGAGGCAGCAGCACCGGCGGGGGCGGCAGTAGTACAGGAGGAGGGAGCAGTACGGGAGGAGGTAGTAGTACAGGTGGTGGTGGAAGCAGTACGGGAGGTGGAAGTAGTGCGAGTGGCGGAGGAAGCAGTGACGGGTGCAGCGGAGCTTGTCCCGGCGGCTGTCCTGCAGGCAGTGTGTGTGAATATATTGGCGGCGGAGGTGGACCGCCTTCGCAGCATTGCGGTTGTGTAAAGCGTACGAGTGCTTCGAGTGTTTCTTCCTCCTCCTCTACGCTCTGCGGCAACTACCGCACTGACCCGAATGAGCAATGCGATGCCGGCCCTAAAAACGGCACCTGTGTAACTTACAACTACAAAGATAGCTCTCAGCGAATATGCAACCTTTGTCGTGCCGACTGTAAGATCATGCGCTGTGGCAACGGCATCATCGATATACACTTCGAAGTTTTTGACAAAAACGGGCGCCGTGTCTACGTAAACGAAGAATGTGATGACGGAAACAAAACAAACTACGACGGCTGCTCCGCTTCTTGCAAGAAAGAGACGGTGTGCGGCAACGGCATCAAGGAGAGCGGTGAAGAATGCGACGACGGCAACAAGACCGCCGGCGACGGCTGCTCCCATTCCTGCAAGAAAGAGGTGTGTGGCAACGCTATCGTGGATCCGGGAGAGGCATGTGATTACGGGGTGAAGAACGGCACATGCGGAAGCGTGCATTCCAGGGCATTTGCAGACGGTCAGACCCTGTACTGGAAAGATTGCAATCCATGCCGCACGAATTGCACGAAGATGATCTGCGGCGACGGTACCAAGGACCGGGTTAGGACTGAGTGGTACAGGCCCGGATGGCCTGCTGACGATCCCCGCTACGCGAGAAACTACGATACGAACGAGGAATGCGATGACGGCAATACTGCTAATAACGACGGCTGCGATGCCAGATGCAGAAAAGAGTGCGGCAACGGAAGGCGTGACCCCCCCGAGGAATGCGATGATGGCAATCCATTTTCCTCCGATGGATGCACCGCTGACTGCAAGGTGGTGAATCTTTGTGGAAACGGAGTGATCAATAATCCTGAAGAATGCGATGACTGGAATATTGTTGATACCGATGCCTGCACAAGCCGGTGCAGGAATGCCTTCTGTGGGGATTGGATCGTGCGGGCGGGAGTCGAGGAGTGCGACCCACCGGACTACGTGTGCTCCCACCCTCTTTGCAGCGGTCCTCCCAGTGCCTCCAAACCGCTCGGCTGCGAGTGGTGCACGAATCTTGGGCAAAGCTGTCCCGGTGGCACATGCATCGTCGATCCCTATTCCTCATGCACGAGTAGCTGCAAGTTTTCGCCCGTGTGCGGCGACGGCGTGGTAGAAACGTGGGGGGCGTACTTTGAGCAATGTGACGACGGCAATACCGCGGATGGCGATGGATGCAACGGGAGTTGTGCTTCTGAATTTTGCGGCAACGGAACGGTCGATCCGGGCGAAGACTGTGACGACAGCAACAAACTTAATAATGACGGCTGCACTGCCAGTTGCAAAAAAGAGTTCTGTGGCGATGGGGTGAAGCAGACTTCCGAAGCATGCGACGATAAGAATAACACAGAAGGCGATGACTGCAGCGCCGATTGCAAACAAGCGTGCGGTGACGGTATCAAGCAGACCCCCGAAGAATGCGATGACCGCAATACAGTGAATAACGACGGTTGCAATTCTAGTTGTGAAAAAGAGTTCTGTGGCGATGGGGTGCAGCAGACTTCCGAAAAATGTGATGATGGCAACAAGATTGATAATGATGGATGCACTAAAGCTTGCAAGTTGGAGAAGTGCGGCGACGGGGTGAAGCAGACTTCCGAGGAATGCGATCCTGGAGGATATTGCGGGCCAGCAATCCTCAGGAGAGACGGCGGTATCATGTTCCCATCCCCTTCCTGCAGTCCTCTTGGTAAGACGTGTGCTAATGGCGAATTATGCACCGTACGCGCAGACGATACCGCCTGCTCTCCGGCCTGCCGGAAGATCGTTTGCGGCGACCGTCGCGTTGAAGGAAATGAGGGTTGTGACGATGGCAACAATGTTTCTGGCGACGGATGCAAGGACAACTGCACAGTTGAGCGCTGTGGTGATTGGGTTACTGACCCAGATGGACCGGATAATGTGGTTGGAACAAGTGATGATGAAGAATGTGATAATGGCACGGTGTGTGTTGGAGGAACGCGCGATGGCTGGTCATGTTTTTATGCAGCTGGAGCGCGCAGGTGCGTCGAAGACGGCGGCACATGTAAAAACGAGAACACGTACACGTGCAATCCAAGTTGTAAACTGCATACTCCGTGTGCTGATCTCTGTGGGGACACAGGAGTTGGAGCAGCCTGTCCTGGAGGGACAACTCCAGAGGGTGATGCGGTATTTTGTTATGTCTTCGGGCACAGATATGTCGGCGGGATCAAGGGGGATGTTCTGTCATTTTATGCTTCATGTGGAACATCATCGATAATGACAGCTACTCTAGCGCCCTATAGGGAGATTATTGAAGGGACGACGATATGTCCCGCTGCCGCCGGCTCCAGCTCTGCGGCGTCTTCACTCCACAACGCTGCCTCCTCTGCATCCAAAACTTCTTCCAAAGCCTCCTCTACGGCATCTTCCGGCTCTTCCTCTTCTTCCTCCGTATCTTCCACTTCCAGATCCTCTTCCTCCTTATGTACCAAGCACTCGGACTGCGGGAACAATATCCTAGTACGCGACTGTGCCGTTATCGGTTATAATGGTCTTCCGCCGGGGACTTGTACGTCAGAGTGGAGTTATCAATACTGTAGATTTTCAAATGGAGAATGTTACAACGTACCAACTTGGGTGATCTGTGATCCGACCATTCCCTCTTGTTCCACTCCTGCCTCTAGCGCCAATCCCGCATCCAGCTCCGCTCCTGCCTCGTCTTCCACTCCTGCCTCTAGCGCCAAGCCCGCATCCAGCTCCGCTCCCACCTCTTCCTCAACTCCTGCAGCCTCTTCCACTCGCTCCAGTGGCTCTTCCTCCTCTGCTGCGACATGCAAGCAGAGCGGTGACTGCGGGGGCGTGATGTGTAAGCTTTGCAATCTTGCCTCCGGCTCCTGCATGCGTTCTTGCGTAGTTCCTACCTGCATAGAAGGGGTCTGTGGATCGGTTGGCGGACTTGTTCTCTGTGATATTTCCGAGTGCACGGCATCCAGCAGCGCATCATCTCTGGCCTCTCCTCCTTCCTCTCCCCGCTCTTCCGCATCCAGCAGCACCTTCTCATGGGAGATGTGTGATCCTCGTATCATCCTCGAATGCCTGCCCGGTTCTTTCCAATGCTGTCTCAGTCTCGGCCGTGGTGGCGTCGTCGGCGGCTGGGGGTGCTGTCCCATCAGTTCCGCTTCCGCTGTCTCCAGCACACGAAGTTCGTCTCCCATCTCTTCCATTCGGAGTAGCTCGGTTGTGAGCAGTACGAGCAGCGCGTCCATCTCTTCCTCCGTACCAAGATCAAGTTCCTCCGCTTCTTCCGGGCGTTCAAGCTCCGTCCCCCCCGAGTGCTTTGCCGATTCTTGTCTCCACTGTGGAGAGTGTGGAGGGGGTCTCTGGAATCTCTGTAACGCTGCGGAATGCACAGGGCTCGGCAACTGTGTCTTCACTCAATTCTTCCCTCTCATTCCTCTCGGCTCCTGCACCGCGGAACCGCTCTTCTGTCCGCTCACCAATATTGTGTGCCCCCCTCCAGGATCCTCCTCTTCCTCCACTTCATCCTCCTCTCGCAGCTCCGGTGCTTCTTCCGTTGTGACCCACACCGTATGCACACAGAGTTGTGCCTGTGTCCCTATTCCCGGAGCGGGCCCCAATGAATGCGACCAGGTTCTTGGCTGCAGTGGTTGTTCCAGTAACCCCACCCACACCGAATGCAACGCGCAGAACCAGTGCATCACTATTGTCGGCCCCGGCAGCAACGACTGCAGCGCATCG
>MFXS01000039.1:3748-17132 GCA_001788925.1 Candidatus Peribacteria bacterium RIFCSPHIGHO2_01_FULL_55_13 | reverse complement strand
AGTGCCAGAACTCCACCTGCATTCTCGTCTCCGGTTCCGGAGACAATGCCTGCGCCACTCCCGGAGCAACCTGCACGGGATCTTCTTCCTCTGCTCAGTCCTCCACTACCAGTGTCACCTCTTCACAGTCCTCCGCTCCCAGTTCCGGCGCTTCTTCCTCTGTGATGCACTTGGAATGCCAGCAGAGCTGCGCTTGCATCCCCGTTCCCGGCCCCGGCCCCAATGCATGCGACCAGATCCTCGGCTGCGGTGATTGCGTGAACCAGCATACGGAGTGCAACGCCCAGAATCAGTGCATCACCGTACAAGGTCCCGGACCCAATGATTGTTCCGCGACGATCCCCTGCGGTGGTCACACTGAGTGCCAGAACTCCACCTGCATTCTCGTCTCCGGTTCCGGAGACAATGCCTGCGCCACTCCCGGAGCAACCTGCACGGGATCTTCTTCCTCCGCATCATCATCCCCAAGTTCCGGATCTTCCTCCTCGCAATCCTCCTCCAGCGGACAGTCCTCCTCCACGCAATGCCAGCTTGCTTCCTGTCTGCAGTGCAGTGGATGCGGAGGGGGATTCATCAATCTCTGTGATCTCGAAGAATGCGGATCTATCGGTCCCTGCATCTTCAGGGATTTCCTCCTCGGGTGGGGCTCGTGTAGGCCGGACATGGACTGGTGCGGCTTGGACCCGGATGCACCTGCCTGCCCGGTGACCCACACCGAATGCAACGGTAATGCCTGCGTTCCCATCCCCGGTCCCGGCAATGACCAGTGTGATCCCGCCCTCGGCTGCGGATTCCTGGAATGCAATAGCCAGAATCAATGCGTCATAGGAAACACCCCCGGCGGCAACGACTGCTCCGACGAGATCCCCTGCGGATTCCACACCGAGTGTGGAGCGGGCAACCTCTGTGTTCTTGTTTCCGGACCGCCGGGGCCCGAAGGCAATGCGTGTCCGGAGGTAGGGGAACTCTGCCCCCCTTCTTCCTCCTCAAGCGCTTCCTCCCCAAGCTCAGGATTTTCCTCCTCGCAATCCTCTTCCAGTGCATCATCCCCATCTTCTTCCCCAAGCTCCGGCGCTTCTTCCTCTGTGACCCACAACGAATGCAACGGCAACGCCTGCGTTCCCGTTCCCGGCCCCGGTCAAGACCAGTGTGATCCCGCCCTCGGCTGCGGATTCCTGGAATGCAATACCCAGAATCAATGCGTCATAGGAAGCACCCCCGGCGGCAACGATTGTTCCACTGAGATTCCCTGCAACTTCCACACCGAATGCCAAAACTCCACCTGCGTCCTCGTCTCCGGTTCCGGTGACAATGCCTGCGCCACTCCCGGAGCAACCTGCACGGGCTCTTCTTCCTCACCTTCCTCACTTTCCTCCTCTCAATCCTCCACCCAGTCCTCCGCTCCCGACGGTCTCCACCTCGCCTGCGACGGTGCCGCATGTGTCCTCGCCTTCGGAGAAGGCGATGATCTCTGCGACGGAGGGGCGGACTGCGCATCGCCTCAGTGCGGCAACGGCAGCATGGACCCCGGAGAGTTCTGCGATGACGGTAACCGCCGTGACGGTGACGGCTGCTCCGCCTCCTGCGTGCCCGAACGCGAAGTCCTCGGCGATCCCTTCTGCGGCAACGGTCTGCTCGAATCTCCCGAGCGGTGTGATGACGGTAATACCGCATCCAGTGACGGCTGCAGCTCGTCTTGCACCCTTGAACAGGAACGGTGTACGGACGATGCGCAGTGCGGCGGAGGTGCGTGCAGTGGTACCTGCACACCACCCGTTCCCTGCGTAACGGATGATCAATGTCCCGATAGCGCGGTCTGCGTGGGCAACCAATGCCAGGTCACTCCCCCTTGCAGCACCGATACGCAGTGCCCGCAAGGATCCGTGTGCCGGAACGGTACCTGCAAGACGCCTTCCCCCGCTTCCCTCGTCGCCTTTGCCCCTGTCTGCGGCGACGGCATTATGCAGCCCGGTGAAGAGTGTGACGACGCAAACACCCGCAACCGCGATGGCTGCTCCACTACCTGCTTCCTCGAACGCGGCTCTTGCGGCGATGGCATCGTCCAGCGTGCGCTCGATGAAATCTGTGAACCCACTCTTCACAACGCCGCTCTTCCCTACAACTGTGATCCCCGTACCTGCCGCCCCCTTTCCTACACCTGTGGCAACGGCATCATCGAGCTTGGGGAAGCATGCGATGACGGACAACGCAACGCCGATACTCCCGTCGCTTTCTGCCACACGGACTGCTCCCGCGCCCGATGCGGAGACGGCAGCATCAATCCCGGTGAGCAGTGCGATGACGGCAATACTCTTGCGGAAGACGGATGTTCATCGCTCTGCACGCGTGAACCTCGCGCTGCCCCCACTGTCATCGCCTTCCCGGCGTGGACAGCGGGAAGGGCAGATCTTTCTCCCATTGTTTTCCCGGGCAGTTCCTCTACACAGCCTCTCCCGTGGCAGTTGCCGCTCGCTACTGTCCAGCCCCTCGCCACGGGCCGCGCTCCTGCCGGAGACACTGGCCCGGCTGCGGTCGTCGTGATTGCATCCGGTGCGGGTGCGGGGCTGGCGTGGGTGCGAAGGCGGAGGATTATACTTCGCGCCTGAGTCGCTCACGCACCTCCGCAACCATGGCGTCATCCGAGGGGGCGGTTGACTGGTCGTAGAAGCGGTCTCCGGTCAATAGTGTGTAGAGATTGGATCCGGTGACGACAGTCCCGTAGACGCCCGGCCATCCGCTCGAGGCATTGCACCAGCGTAAATTCGTGAAGGGCGTTTCCGATTTCAGCCGCGCCGTCGTCACGTTTTTGGGAATGAGTCTGGATCCATACGCATTGCCGTTCGGACTGAGGCAAAAATCGTCGTTGGTTGCGGAGGTTCCGATCACTTTTACGAGAATATGATCCCGCAGATTCGGAATAAACTTTTCCTGCGCAACATCAATCATCCGGTTCGCCACTTTGTCCTTCAGCGCCATGTAGTCCTTGTAGCTTTTATCCAAAGCGTCTTTGAAGGGCTGATATTCGGCGTATGAAGCGATTTCCAGAATCTGGTGTCCTTCGGGGGCGTTACCCGGGGCACTGGTATGCAACGTCGGGGTGGAAAGGAAAATCCAGGGATTTGCAAAGTTAAGTTTTCCCATCTCGTCCCACATCGTGTTCATGTCCCACTGCTCGTTATGCCAGATGTTATAGTTCCCGAATCCATACTCCCGCAAATCAATATCATCTTTCAGGCCCAGGTAAATCACGACGCCTGCCGGTGAATATTCATACGACAGCGACTCCAGGGCTTTCGGAGGGAACTTCGTCCGGCCGATCATATGCGACGCCCTCTGGGGGTCCATGTTGCAGATGAAATGCGGGGCCGTGAATGTTTTGCCGTCCCTGGTCTTTACGCATTGCACCTTGTCCCTCTCCGTGAGGATTTCGGTGACTTCCGTTTCGTAGTAGATGTGGCAGCCCTCATGCTCCGTGATGAAATCGGTAATCCTCTGAATGTAGTATTTGAAGTGCTTGGTCGGATAATACGAGCCGGTGTTGTACCCACCGAACAGGCCCGCATAGATGAAGATCGATAAGTCCTTCGGCGGTTCCATGAGGTCTCCGGCATTGGCGATCAGTACCAGCTGTGCCTCTTTGCTGAGCCCGCATTCATCAAACACGTCCTGCACGGTTTTGTTCCGGTAGCGTATCAACGTGAGAAAGTTGAACCATTTCGTCAAATAATCCCACAGGGTGAGTTTCCTGTCGGGCATCTGGCTCAACTCCTTACGAATGTTGGCGATGATGCCGGTAAACTTTTCAACATTCTTTTTTTGTCCCGGGTACGCGTCGTCAATATTTTTTGCCAACTGGTCCCATCCGTACGGAATGAAAACTTTTTCCCCGTCCGGCATGCTCATCAGGTCGTAGCCCTTGGGGCCCATGAGCTCGAAAGTAATGTCTCGGTCCAGACCGATCTTCCGCAGGAACGCATTTACCCGTCCGCCGGGCCCCGCTCCCCAGATGTAGTGGACCTGAGCGCAAAAGGCGAACTCTCCCATGTGAAACGTATGCACGTAGCCGCCGGGAATATCATGCGCCTCCAGCATGCAGATCTTTTTACCGGCATGTGCCAGCAGTGCCGCAACGGTTAATGCCGCGTTGCCCGTTCCGATGATGACATAGTCATACTGATGGTTTTCACCATAGCGTTGATCCTGTTCGGCCTTTTGCTGGGCAGTGAGTGCGCCTGAGCTGGATTTCTTCATAGTGTCGATATCCGTAAGAACTGTCCGCATGCTACACACGGACAAGGGAAACGTACTGCAGATGGAAGAGAAAAGCGATATCTTCGAGAGGCAGAGTGACTGGCCGGGACTTGCGTGGGTGCGGAGGCGGAGGAAGTCGTAGTTGATCATGGATGGTGAATGGTGAATGGTGAATGGTGGATGGTGGGGAAGTCGTTTGACGTGTCATTTTATGTTATCCTTTCGCCCAAGCATGCTCCGTCCGTTTCTGCGACATCGGTTCGGCATTGGTTCCGTGATGGTTGGAGTCGTCCTCGTTTCCGCCGTCCTCTCCGAAGTGGTTCGCCGCTCTTCCTACGATTCACCTGTTGCGCAGATGACGATGGGGGGAGACGTGGGCATTGATCCCATTGGCGGAACGCTTGCCGGCGGTTCGAGCATGGGCGGTTTTTCCAGCGCCGGGGGATTTTCGAGTATGGGAGGAATCGGAGGCGATATGGGGGGCATCGGCGGAAGTAGTCTGGCCCAAAGCAGTACCGGAGGCGGCAGCAGTGCAGGAATCAGTTCCAGCATGGGGTTAATCGGAGGTGACATCGGTGTCATCGGCGGAGTCAGCTCTGCGGCGGGGCAATCCTCTTCAGCCGCTCCGCAATCCTCTGCGGCCCCACAGTCATCCTCCACTCCTCCTGCATCTTCCTCTGCGGGTCTCTCCTCTCCCCCACCCACACCCTCTTCGTCCGCTGCAAGCTCGGTGGTCCCGCGTTGTGGTGACGGCGTCACAAGCCCGGGCGAATCATGCGACCCCTGTGCGCCTACTGGTCGCACGGTGACAGACCCGAACTGCAACGCGCTCTGTAGCGCGGGTCGCTGCGGCGACGGATTTCTCGATCGCAGACGCGGCGAGGAGTGCGATTACATCGGTCTTCTCGTCGAAGATCCCCAGAGTTCATCGAGTTCCTCCGTCAGCCGTAACGAATCGATCTTTACCAAATGTACGTCCGATTCCGCCTGCAGCGGGGGCTATTGTCTGTACGGCGCGTGCTGGCCGCTTCCGTGGCTGGGGTACTGGGGATGGCAGGACACAGCCACATGCCCGCAGACCTGGTCGCGACTCACAGCCAACGGCACGCCCACCGAACCCGTCGGCGCGCCCTGCAATGATTTCAGCAATCCCCGATGCCGGGAATTTCTCGGAGACGGATGTACATTAAGCTGCAAGCTGGAGCGTTGCGGGGACAACGTCATCCAGGCCGGCTACACCACGTCGCAGGGGCGCCATTATGGACTCGCAGAGGAATGCGATGACGGCAACATTTTCTCCGGCGACGGATGCAGCGACCGCTGCACACTCGAGCATCTCAGCAGCCGCATGAGTATCCCCGCGTCTTCCGCGTCTTATGCCCTCGACTTCTGCGAACAGTTCCCGCATCTGTGCGCGTCCGCTTCCTCGGGGCTGAGTTTCGCGTTCACCTATTCCGCTCCCGCCGCCGCTTCGTCGACGCCTCCTGCGTCTTCTTCAGATCCGCCGCCCGCCAGCAGTTCCGCACCTGCAATGGCCATGCGCATGCCCCTATGCGGAGACGGAGCGTTGGACCCTGGCGAGGAGTGTGACAGCGGCAGTGGCAATTCCGACACCACGTCCGCCGCATGCCGAACAAACTGCATGCGTGCCCACTGCGGAGATTTCGTTGCCGATTATCCGCTTGGAGAGCAGTGTGACCAGGGTGTGGGCAACAGCGCCACAGAAGCCAACCGCTGCCGGATCGATTGTTCCCTGCCCAAATGCGGCGACCGCGTCATAGACCGCAGCGAATCCTGCGATGATGGCAACATTGCCGCGGGTGACGGCTGCACCGCCTACTGCACGTGGGAAACCATCGCTGCGATCCAGCCGAGATGCGGCGATGGGCGCATTCAGACGGGCGAGCAATGTGACGACGGCAATAGTCGGGGTGGTGACGGCTGCTCCATCGCGTGCCAGGCGGAATTTGTTCTCGGTGTCGCAGCACAGCTCGATCCGGTCCTTGTAGCCGGTGGCGTGATCTGCGGTGACGGCGTGCTCGTCGAGCCTGAAGAATGTGACGACGGCAACCCCGAGCCGGGCGACGGCTGTTCACCGCTCTGCAACATCGAACCCGCAGTCTGTGGCAACGGTGTCTTCGAGCCTGGCGAACAGTGTGACGACGGCAACACACTTGATACCGACGGCTGCAATGCGCAGTGCCAGACCGTGGCCCCGCCAAAACCCGCCGCTCCGCTCGCACAAATTATCCCCATGCCGATCCTCGAGCCTCCGCCGTACATGTATCCCCCACTGCGGGCGCTCGTGGGAAAGACCGGCCCGGCGGCCATTGCTGTTATGGCAAGTGGTGCAGCTGCGGGAGTGGGGTGGTTGCGGCGCAAGAGAAGGTCAAAATAATCCCAGCACTTCTATTCTTTTGTCTTATAATTGACTTATTAAAAATAAGTTTTATATTAATATAAATGAACGCACCAGATACCTCTTCTCCAGAAGCTCATGACGAGTTTGGCACGCTAAAATCTGTGGTTGTATGGGGTGGGACATCCGAAGAGCATCTCACCGCAGCAACGGGGCAAACCATGGAAGAAATTTTGCAAACAGTTCAAATGCACAGAAAAGACATGCCGGAGAAAATCTGTGAACATCTCGCATTCGCTACATTACTGAAAGAATCCGGAGTAGAACTTGTGTATCCCCAACATCCAAAGCTTGGACTCAACTACCCAAATGTCACTACAGCCTGCGGACCGGATCCATACTGTAGAGATTATGTGGGAGTAGTTGATACCACTCTGTATCGTACCAAGGTTCCGGAATGGAGGATGTCTTCTCATTTCTTATATCAGAATATTTTCGATCGCGTATCTCCTGATCACAAACAGGAGCTAGAGGCGCTTTTTTCCTGGGGCAATGGCATGCTTTATGAAGATTGCGTACTCACGACATTTCCGACTCAAAATGCCTTGGGTCAATTTTTGTTACAACAAAACCAGGAAGCACAGCTTGAGGCGCTTCAACATTTCGATGATGAGCGCAGGGGGCAGAAAATGCTGGAACAAGCGTTGTGTGCAAGCGACCCACAAAGAAGACTGCTGCGCATCATGTTGAATTGCCATTCCGATATTGATTTTGTGCTTGCTCCTTTGCCTCAAAAAAAACGAGGAGGCGTGAGACGAGCGTTGGTACAACAGGAGCGCTTGTCGCCGGAAGCAATTGAAGCACTGCAAGAATTGTTCGATTTGCTGCTTCCCATCAGTGATCCTGAAAATGTTCTGGGAGCAAATATTCTCTGGTTGGATCCGGAAACAGCAGTTGTCGCTTCTGAGGCAAAGAATACAGCGGCCTGCTTGGAAACATTCGGATTCAACGTGAAGCGATTACCCATGACTGGAATTTGGGAGGGATTGAATGTCGATAATCATTTTGCAGGCGGTTGGCGCTGCATGGTTTCACCTCTCAAGCGCGATAACGATTCTATCGCCACCTGATTCGGCGCACGTAGCGGTCCATCAACAAGAACGCGGAGGTAACGAACCTCCGCTACATTTTCATTGCTACACATCCAAGTTCTCCAACCCATCCTCCTTACTCTCGATCACCGGGGAAAGCTCTTCGCCGCTCTTCACGACTTTTTCGTCTTTGCGCCGCAGCACCACCTGGCGGTACTCCCCTTCCCCCACGCTTTCGGTCGTAAGATCCTGAAGTGTCGGGGGATTCGTCACATGCATGTGCACGATGCGTCGGAAATACGGACTCATCGGCGCGAGAGCGACGCGGCTTCCCGTGCGGCGGACGAAGTCGGCCTTTTGCTCCGCTACCGCGCGGACTTTGTCTTCCTGCATTCTCCGGTAGCCATCCACATCCAGAACGATGAACGGACTGCGCTCCAGTTTGGCCTGCGACCGCGCGATCGATTTCACCAGGTGCTGGAGAGAATTCAGCGTCTCGCCATGCCATCCGATGATGCGGCTCGGTTCGTCGGAGGAGATATCGACGCGCAGGATGTCTCCTTCCTCCCCCACCTCCACGTTCTTAAAGGGCAGATCGAGGTCTTTGAGGAGACGGCCGAGGATGTCCTTGATCAGCGTGTGGTCCATTGGGGAGAGGATACCGTGACTTTAGAAAAAATGCATAATGCAAAAAGCATAATGGATAAATTTTTTTGCATTATCCATTATGCATTTTGCTTTAAAGAAAAGACCCCCGTTCCTACGGAGGCCTTTTTGATTCCAGAATGATTCGCTTACCGGACGGCGTCCTTCAGGGTCTTTCCGGCCTTGAACGACGGGACCTTCATTGCAGGGATCGAGATCCTCTGCGTGGGGTTCCTCGGGTTCACGCCAACGCGCGCTGCGCGCTTGGAGACCTTGAATGTTCCGAAACCTGTGAGGGTGACGGGGTTACCCTTCTTGAGCTCTTTCGTGACGAGCGTCGTGAGAGCCTCGAGGGCGGATGCAGAAGCGCGCTTGGTGATACCAGCGGCGTCCGCGATCATGTTGATGATATCTTGCTTGGACATGAGAGAAAGGAAAGAAGTAGATTGGTTCAAATTCTATCCCCACCCTTCGCTGCCGCAAGCGGAAAAGTTTGCGTCAACAGCATTTTTTTGGCTTGGTATCGTCGGGATGGCTTTTCCAAGCGACGGTGGGTGAATACGAAAGATGATCACTCGGAGCTTCTCAGCTGCTCAGCTTCTCGGCTTCTCAGAGTTTTTAGAAGGGGAATTTTCTATTTTATCCTTTGTTTTAAGATTGTTCGAATAGGTTGCTTCTTCCGTGCTGAGCAGCTGAGAAGCTGAGCAGCTGAGCAGCTATTTCTTTGACAACCTCCACTCCCCCTCCCTAGGCTCCCGCCCGTGCCCCAGCGTCTCGTCATCGTCGAAAGTCCCACAAAGGCCCGGACTATCAAGCGCTTTCTTGGAAAGGATTTCGCCGTGGAAGCGAGCATGGGGCATGTCCGCGATCTTCCTGAAAGCAAACTTGGTGTCGATCCGGAAGACAATTTCGCGCCGCAATACGAAGTGCCGGAAGGAAAGAAGGGTGTGATCAAAAAGCTTCAGGATCTCCTGAATAAAAGCGATGAACTCTGGATCGCGACTGATGAGGACCGCGAAGGAGAAGCCATCGGCTGGCATCTGGTAGAGACTCTCAAGAGAAAGAACAATCAGCCGATTCGACGCATCGTCTTCCACGAAATCACCGAAGAGGCCATCAAAGCCGCCGCGGAGCATCCGCGAGAAATCGATTTGAAGCTCGTCGATGCGCAGCAGGCCCGGCGCATTCTGGACCGCCTTGTGGGCTACACGCTTTCTCCGTTCCTCTGGAAAAAAGTCTACCGCGGGCTTTCCGCAGGCCGTGTGCAGTCTGTGGCAGTGCGGATCATCGTCGACCGCGAGCGCCAGATCAAGGCATTCAATCCTGTAGAGTACTGGACGATCGAAGCCGAACTGGAGACCCAGAAAAAAGAAGTCTTCATTGCAAAATTGTCGCAGAAGGATGGCAAAAAGTTCATCCCCTCCTCCGCGGCGCAATCGCAAGCCGTTGTTGAAGCTGTCACCGGAAAACCGTTCACGGTCGCGGAGATCGAAGAGAAAGAACTGGAGCGATCTCCCGCGCCGCCGTTCACCACTTCCACGCTCCAGCAGGAAGCCGGCCGCAAGCTGGGATTTTCTGTGAAGCAGACGATGATGGTCGCGCAGCAGCTCTACGAAGGTATGGATGTCGGTCCGGGATCAGGTCATACCGGTCTCATCACCTACATGCGTACGGACTCGGTCAATTTAAGCGAGAAGGCCCTCACAGACGCCAAGGCTTCTATCGAAAAACTCTACGGCCGCGAGTACGTACTTTCCGAGCCGCGCAAATACAAGACGAAGAGCAAAGGCGCCCAGGAAGCTCACGAAGCTATCCGCCCTACCGAAATCAGTCGCACGCCGGAGTCTCTGGTCGATGTTCTCGACCACCAGCAGCTCAAGCTCTACACCCTTATCTGGAACCGCACGGTGGCCACACAGATGGCCGCTGCGCAGCTCAAACGAGTGGGAGCCGATATAGCGGTTGCCAACTACACCTTTCGCGCTACAGGCCAGACGGTGCTTTTTGACGGCTTCCTCCGGCTCTATCGCGAGGACCGCGACGAACCCGAGGCTGGCAAGCCCGAAGAGGAGGACGATAACGAGAAGCTCCTTCCTCCTCTCTCGCAGGGGCAGAGCCTGGAAAGCCTCGGCATCAATCCTGAGCAGCACTTCACCAAACCGCCACCGCGCTACACCGAAGCAAGCCTCGTAAAAAAGCTGGAAGAGGAAGGCATCGGCCGCCCGAGCACCTACGCTCCGACAATTTCTACGATCCAGCAGCGCGGATACATCAAAAAAGAAGGACGACAACTGATTCCGGAAGATGTGGCTTTTACCGTCACCGATCTTCTCACGGAACACTTCTCCGACATCGTGAGCCTCAGCTTCACCGCCCAAATGGAACAGTCTCTCGACGACATCGCCGAGGGCAATAAGGAATGGCAGAAGTTCCTGAGTTCCTTCTATAAACCCTACAAAGCGCATCTGGATCAGAAAGGGAAAGAAATCACGCGTGATGATGTTTTGAAGGAGCGCAATCTCGGTAATGATCCTAAAACGGGATTGCCCGTACTTGTGCGCACGGGACGTTTCGGGCCGTACGTGCAGTTGGGGCATGCGGAGGATCTCCCTGCTCCTGAGGTATCGACGGATGCTGTTGAAGAGGGAGTCAAGAAGGGCACAAGGGCCAAGGGCACAAAGACCAAGGGTGCAAAGAAAGCGCCGAAGGTAAAAAAGCCGAAGCCCAAGAGCGCGTCCATTCCCAAGCACATGAGCAAAGATGAAATCACACTGGAGCAGGCTCTGGGTCTTCTCAGTTTCCCCCGCATGCTCGGCATCCACGATGGCAACCCCATGGAAGTAAATGTCGGCCGCTTCGGGCCGTATCTGCGCTGCGGTGTTGCAACTGTTTCTATTAAAGAAGGTGATCCTGTAACGATCACCCTTGAAGAAGCCATCACCATGCTCGCGAATGCGAAAGAATTGCGTGCGAAAGCAGCAGAGCCTCTACGTACGCTCGGAACCGATCCTGCAACTGGCTCCCCTATCCTCGTAAAAACCGGACGCTACGGACCGTATGTCACCGATGGAAAAACAAACGTGTCCGTCCCCAAGCGTTTCACCCCCGAAACCATCACCACGGAAGAAGCCGCTGAAATTCTTGCCAAAAAGCGTGCCGCGCCGCCGCGGAAATGGGGTGGAAAGAAAAAATAGAGGGAAAGGTTTCGGTCCAAGGATGACGTCCACCGTAGAGACGCACTTTCAGTGCGTCTCAGATCGATCAAAAATTATTGCCTACGCATTGATCACCCCATGATCAGGCATGGATATACGCATGATCATGCGGGAGACGCACCATAGGTGCGTCTCTACGGAGGATGGTCATGAATATCATCATGATCATAGGCATATATAAGGAGGCAATGACTATGCATGATCTATCCTTCCGTGAAAATTCCGATGATTAGGGCTCAAAAAAATTATACATCCCATCATCACGATGATCGTCATGCCTATGCAGATCATGATCACGACTGATCATCGAACATCCTCATGACTACGCATCCACTCCCCTGCCCTGTCGAGACAAGATCGTTGCGTGCATAGTCGTGATCATTATCATGCGCATATTCAGCTCATCCTCATTGATCACCATGACCAACTCTTCCGCATCAGAGGTACAGACGCGCGATTCGCGCGTCTCTACTCCGTTTATTTCCATCAAGGATGCTTCGATCCGATACCAGAAGGCCGAGATTACCATCCGGAGGTTTGTACGCTCTGTCCTTGAGCAGGAAAAGAACGCCGATAGGGCACTTATCCATCCGCTGCCGACAGATGCGGTGAAATTGAAGAAGTCCAAGAAGCCTTTTGCCTACACCATCAGCGAAGAGCTCCTGAAGCGCCACTACGGCGAAGTGGGGAGTGCTCCTTCCGTCAGTTCTTCCCACGGTTCCTACGTGCACCTGCTCGAGCGCACCAATACAAACCTCGGCGATCAGCTCAAAGTGAAAGACGAACAGATCCGCGTGCTGGCCCAGGCTATCGACGATCTCTCCGAGCGTCAGCGCGAAACCAATGTGCTTATGAAGGGCTTGCAGGAGCGGTTTTTATTGAGTGCCCCAAAAGACGAAATCGTTGAAGCGGTTGTGGAAGAGGGGATTTCTCCAAAGGTAAAAAAAGGGAATAAGGTAGTGAAGGGATCGAAAAAGAAGAAGGGGAGTTGGTGGTTTTGGTAGATCAGTATCGGTTTATTGCAGTATAATACGCATATAGGCGCTTAGCTCAGTTGGTAGAGCGCAGGTCTCCAAAACCTGAGGTCGTAGGTTCGATCCCTACAGCGCCTGCCAATCTCTTTAGTCTACAAAATTCCCGTCGTTTTCAGGGCGGGCCGCTTGATATTGCCTTATTGCATCATCAACAAGGTCAGTGGCTGTCACGCTTCGATTGATGGGATTGCGTATGCGGGTCTGCACGCGTGTGCGAACACCTGTAACCATTTCAGGAGAGATGCCCTGTGGCCCCGTCAATGTCGGGTGTGCATTGCCACGCTCCAAACATGAAAAAATAAGAGCGCGGAGCCCGTTGTCCGTGAGATCAATATCCACTTGAGGGAGAGCATCTGGACCCTCGCGTGGATCATCGATTCGCACGTTGCCGCTGCAGTCGTCCAAATTCATGTGCGGCAGGCTATGGATTGGCTTCCATAAAAGCAATCCTTGGGTTTCTAAAAGACCACAATAATTCATCCACCATCC
The DNA here is from genome assembly GCA_001788925.1 of Candidatus Peribacteria bacterium RIFCSPHIGHO2_01_FULL_55_13. Taxonomy (GTDB): domain Bacteria; phylum Patescibacteriota; class Gracilibacteria; order Peribacterales; family Peribacteraceae; genus 2-12-FULL-55-11. The sequence goes on along the minus strand of MFXS01000039.1, from coordinate 4,048 downwards.
AACGCCGTTTTCTGCTATACTGTCTGGATTTATGCCAAAAATCGATATCGAGATCCCGCACCCTGTATCCGCATTCATAACGATTGCGGTGGCGCTTGTGGCTATCGTCACGGTCGATCATTTCACTGATTTCCAGGCCTCTGCCGCACCTACAGGAGGACAGGCGCCACAAGAGATCGTCCGTGATGCGGAAGGGGAGGGCTTAAGGCTTCGGCAGCAGCAGTCGGTGCTCCAGAAGCGCGAGGAAATCCTCAGGTTCCAGCTCCAGATGCTCCGGGATGAACGCAGACTTCGCGGGCC
>MFXS01000039.1:0-3724 GCA_001788925.1 Candidatus Peribacteria bacterium RIFCSPHIGHO2_01_FULL_55_13 | reverse complement strand
AGAAATCACAAGGAGCGAACAGATGCTTCTCGACCTCATCCGCGACCAGCAGGAGGCCGAAGGCAAGATCATGATTACACTCAAGCAGATCTGGGACGCGCAGGGCCGAGCTATCACGATCTCCAGAAAAGCCGGTCAGGGGCCGCTGGTGTTGGCCTGGCCGATGGAACCGACATTGGGCATCTCTGCGGGCTTTGAAGACGCACAGTACGAAGAAATCTTCGGTATGCCGCATAAGGCGATCGACATCCCCGCCGAACAGCGCACGGAGGTCCTCGCGGCGGCCGACGGAGTCGTCGAAGACATCACCGATAACGGCTACGGCTATAACTCTGTCACCCTCCGCCATAACGGCGGCGCCACGTCGTACGGACACGTCGAGGAATTCCTTGTGGAGGAAGGCGACACCGTCCGCCAGGGCGAGCCCATCGCGCTTTCGGGAGGACGTCCGGGCACCAAAGGCGCGGGGCATGTGACCACAGGATCACATTTGCATTTCGAGGTGATTATCGAAGGGGAACGTGTGGATCCGCTCGGGTACCTTCCGGCATTTCGAAACTGAGCGAATCAAAAATCAGGAGTCACGAACTACGATCGTGATTAGTGATTGGTGACTCGTGATTCGCTTGATCATAAGCGTACTTGTCCGTCATCCCCGCCACATAGTCTTTTACGGCTTCAGGTAGGGCTGAACCTGTTCTTTGCTGTAGCTCTATTACCTTATCACTTGGCGTGATCATGTACTGATCACAGAGTTGCTCAATGATCACCTGACCCTCACGGCTGCGCTTGAGAACATCGGGATGCAGGTACATGCGGTTCCAGAGAAATGTCCGCAGGTCGGCCAGCTCTTCTTCCATCTCCGGTGAAAAACGTGCGAGGGGAGAAGGGCAATGCAGCACGTCATCGAGTGTTTTGATTGATTGATCCGCGATTATCCTCTCTGTTGTCAGGAGGAGGTCGGTCACGAGCAGGTGAATGAGACTTCCACGAAGCGAAGTGCCGCGTGGTTTCGCCTGATCCAGCGCTCCCGCAACGAGCGGAATATCAGCCAGATCTTCCTCGGAAAAAAGTCCGGCCCGGATTCCATCTTCGCAGTCGTGTCCGGTGTAGGCGATTTCGTCGGCAAGATTTACCACTTGAGCTTCGAGTGAGGGCGTCGGGCGTAGGGCGTCGGGCGTAGGGTCGTTCCCGTCGTGGGGGGTTTGGTGCTTCAGAATGCCTTCGAGAATTTCCTGGTTGAGATTGAGCCCCGGAAATTTCATCGAATGTTCTGCGAGAACCGTCACCACACGGTGCGATTGCAGATTGTGCTCGAACGATCCCCCATGTTTTTTCATCCAGCGATCCAGAGCCTCTTCACCCGCGTGCCCGAAGGGTGGGTGCCCCAGGTCGTGGCTCAGGGCGATTGCTTCGGCCAGGTCCTCGTTGAGTCCCATGGTTCGTGCGATGTCGCGGCTGATCTGGGCGACTTCCATGGTGTGTGTAAGGCGCGTACGCACGTGATCACTTGTGGTGAGCTGAGCCTGCCCTGAGCGAAGTCGAAGGGTCGAACCATGCGTTCCTGCAACAAAGACCTGTGTCTTTCCCTTGAGCCTGCGAAAGGCCTGCGTATGGATAATGCGGTCCCGGTCGCGCTGGAAGGGGAAGCGGGTCTCATCCGCGCTTTCAGGGTAGCTCCGCCCAAGAATGCCTTCATGCGGGACGGCGTAGGGGGCGAGGAGGGTGTTTGCGGCCGCGAGACGATCCTGGATGGAGTGCACGACGTGAGTGTAGCAATGGTTTCCCAAACGCAGTGAAAACCACTTGTCTATTTTTCCTGACACCACGTCCACTTTTTCCGACGCTGCTCCAAACGCACAAAAGATAAATTCATCATCTCAAAAATCGCTCACGCAAGGGCTTTTCCTTGAACACAAATTTCGATCAGATTACAGTCGCTCCCGTCTTGGCGACACGTCTGGGCAGCACGTTTCTTCTCAATCAGCTTGTACACGGGAGGCCAAATCGTTCCGGGTCTGTGGACCTGGGACTGCGGCCACCCACCTAACATTCAGGGGACAAGCGTTACTGCCCGACGGTCACCCGGCAAATCGCCATGGAAGAGAAACCTACGGTTTCTCTCCCATGAACCCTCTCTTCCCTCAGCAGTGGTCCTCCAGCCGGGCAAAGCCCGGCTTCGGACGCTACTTCAAAACGCAGGCTAAGACGTTTGTTTTTCCTTGTTTCACTTCTTCTCTGTCTCCTCCGCGGTAGGTCCAATAGTGTTCCGGATTGCATCGCGTGCAGTCCTCCATCCGCTCGATGTTCTGCGGTTTGATTCCCGCATCCATCAACTGCCGGTCGGCCCAGCCCCGCAGGTCGGCATTTTTTCCGTGAACGAGATCGGGGGGAATTCCTTGAAGCTCTGAGAGGGGATCAGAGAAGTCGGCGCAGCGAGTACAGAGGCAGGGGCCGATGCCGATGAGACAAGTGGAAAGTGGAAAGTTGAAAGTTGAAAGTGTCGTCTTGAAAAATTCTGGAATTACGCCAGAGACCAACCCTTTCCATCCTGCATGAATCAGTCCGATCATCTTTGCTTCGGGAGAGTAGATCATCAGCGGCTGGCAGTCGGCGATCCGCATGGTCAGCACGAGGCCGGGTTGATCCGTGATTAGTCCGTCGGCCTGCTCCGTGCGCTTGATCATCTGCCTGGTCATGATTGTGCGGTTGCCGTGCACCTGCCGGAGTGCTGCGTAGTCATGACTACCCAAGGCTTCTGCCACCGACTGATCAGTGATCAGGCCGTCTTCTTTGGTGAAAAGCTGTACGGCGAGGTTCTCCTGAAAGGGTTGCAGGAGAGCGAAGGGACTGCTGATCATGAACAGTATTGTAATGACCAATGACCAAGAGCCAATGACCAAACAATGGACAATCACCAATGACTTAGAGTCATTGAGTATTGCCTAGTCATTGTGTTATTGGTCATTGGTCATTCGCGCGCAATACGTGCGGCATGCAATCAATCACTCGGCGCGCGCCATAGGCATATCCAAATTCGGGCAATAAAACGCTTCCAGCGCGTTTGATCACCGCTGAAGCAGTCCGGGAGGCTTCGAGAGGGGAATGTCCCTGTGCGAGCAATCCTGCGATGAGTCCGGCCAGGGCGTCGCCGGTGCCGCCGACCGTGAGGCCAGCGTTGCCTCCGGAAACTTCGATAACGGAACCATCCGGAGATGCAATCCGGTCGGCCGGTCCCTTCAGATGGATCGTGACACCGTGCTTCTTCGCCACTGGGCCGATCATCTTCTCGGCGATATCCATCCGTTCGAGTTCCCCGAGGTGCGGCGTCAGGATCACCTGCTTTCCGGAGACCACAGCGAGCGTCCACAGTTGCAATGCCGATGCATCGAGTACCAGCGGGCACGTCGCCTCGGAAATAATCTCGCGGAGAATCTTGAGCGTGCTTTCATCGCGCGCGATACCCGGGCCGATCACGGCAGCATCCATCGTCGCGAGAAGTTTGAGAATCGGTTCGCGGTCGGACTTGGAAAGATCATCACTATTGAACGGAGTGATTTGAAAGTTTAGAGAATAGGATCGCGTAAGGGCCGAGTGGCACAAGGGCACAAAACCGAAGATCAGGTCCGCGCCGCAGGCTTCCGCCGCGAGCATGGAAAATATCGGTGCACCGTGGATTGTTGCCGATCCACCGATGACGGCGACCTTTCCATTTTCGCCTTTG
>MFXS01000038.1 GCA_001788925.1 Candidatus Peribacteria bacterium RIFCSPHIGHO2_01_FULL_55_13 | reverse complement strand
TCCATCGCAAGGATCTGAATGAGCAGCTCACCCTGTTCTCGGGTTAACTCCGTCGATACCCCGCACTGAGAGTGCGGGGTAGTTCATTAAAATGTCCGCGTAGAGACGGACCTGTGGTCCGTCTCACCGTCATCGGAGACGCACCAAAGGTGCGTCTCTACACCCCCCCCTATGTCCCTGCCCCTCCGCATCCTCCTCCGTCTCCTCCTGACGATCGTCCTGATCTGGGCGATGCAGAAATACCTGTATGACTATTTCTTGGTGACGGGCGGTCTTCCGGCGTGGGTCGTGATCGCGTCGCTGCTGACCCTGATGAACATGCTCGTGCGCCCCGTCCTCAATGTGATCGCATTGCCACTCCATTTCCTTGCCGCCATCTTCGCGTTCATTCTTGTGAACGCCATCTTCATGGGCATCACCGTCTGGATTGCCTTTCACATGGAACCGGACCTCGTCACGATGGAAATCCGCGGCCCCCAGGGCTGGATCGTGGTGCCGATTGTTCTGGGGTTTGCGAATTGGGTGTTGAAACATATACCGGGGAAAGGGGGCGACAATGAATAATGGCATGCGTAGAGACGGACCTGTGGTCCGTCTCACCCAATTCGCGGAGACGCACCAAAGGTGCGTCTCTACGGTAGACGTATCACCCAATCAGAAATCCATACCTCAAAACGACCGTTTCACAAAATCCGCCAACGCCCACGTCATCCCCTTCATGGCCGCTTCTTTCGGAACCTGATGATATGACGATACGACGCCGTATTCGGCCTGCTGGCCCTGCACAGGCTCTCCTTTCTTCCATCCGAAGATGATAAATCCCGGTACGCCCAGGCTCCGGAGGAAATCTTCACACTTCTTCTGCACTTCGGCATTGTCCATGATCAAAGGGGGGAAATCGCAGGCAGTATACCTCTGACGAATAAACGAGTGGAAAGTTGATAGTGGAAAGTGGAAAATGGGAGATATGCCATCTATGCGTCGCTTTCCACTTTCCGCTTTCCTCTTTCCACTCATCGCGCTTCCCACGATGGCGCACGCGGCCGCTTTTACCGATATCCCCGCGAAGCACCCGCTTGCACCCGCGATCCTCGAAGGACTCAAAGAAGGATACGTCCGCCTGAACCAGGATCGGACATACCGGCCCGATCTCGCGATCACCCGCGCGGAGTTTGCCTTCCTCGTGGCACGCGGCGCATGGGACCGCGAGGAGATCATGGGATGTGTGGAACAGAGTCGCAAAGCGGAAAACTGGAACCTCTTCGCGCTTCCCGATGCCGACTACGATGCGTTCTATGGTGACGCGCTCTGTGTGTTGCAGCTTCAAGATATGTTCGGCCCGTTTGCCGACGGAACCTTTACCCCTGAAGAAGGGGTAACCTTTGCGGAAGCGGCGCGCACTCTGAGCATGGCCTTCGGCCTTACCAATCTCTCCGTTCCCGTCATCGAAAAAGATGACTGGCGGCTACTCATCCCCTACGCCAATTATCTCAGCGGCAAGAAAGTCATCCCGCCGTCGGTGCGCGGCTTCGCGTATCCCGTAAGCCGCAGCGACGCACTGACGATGGTCTATCGTCTGCGGCATCTGCGACAGACTTCGAAGCTCCCCGTCACGCAATATCAGCTCGCATCACACCTGACGGATCCCGCGCCGTGGACGGTATGGCAGCGCTACGGCACCAGCCTGACCTACCGCTCTCTTTGGCCCAAACCGCATGTTGTTGAACGCGGCATGACGGACAAATTCTTCCCGCGAGGCCCCTCCGAAAAACGCATCACCTTCGGGCCCCACGCCAAGTGCCGGGGATTTGGCACCTGTATCGAGCGCGATTTCACCATGGATTTGTATCCCACGGATAACACCGACGACCTCGTGCGGGAGTTCCGCGAAGATCCGACGATCCGGGTCTTTGAGACGAGGCAGGCGGGAGCCATCTCCTATTTTCGCTACCGCGAAAGCAGTCAGGAGTGTGTGAGTGAAGGACTCCTCGCTCTCGGTCCGTATCAGAATTATCGGCTCCACGCGCAGTGCATCCGCACCATCGATCCCTCCTACTCTTCGTGGCTGCGGATCCTCCGAACCTTCGTGGTGTATCCCAAAAGCGACCCGCGGTCGCGGCGGTAGTTGTTCCGGAAAGAAACTGTGATGCCTCCGCCCACCCGTCTCTGCTCGTTTTTAGGCTTCTCCATGCTGAAAAATGTGTTGTTCCAAAAATAAACAGAGTAAGGGTTGTATACGAGCTTCCCATTGCACTGAGAAATACCTGCGCCTACGGTTACTGTGTGAGTAGCGTCACACAACAACGGGGACTGGGGAATGACGTACTAGCGCAACGCATCATCACAGACGCAGTGCACGACCCCGACTCGCTCCACAATGTTCCTACAGTCTTGAGACAATTCACAGAGTGGTGGCAGGCAATCATTGTCAAAGTGATTCAAAAAGACCCGTCTCTCGCCGATCGCGTTGGACCGCTGGCGGGATACCATCCGGGAAGACCGTTGCGCGGTGGCATGTCTGCTGCAGATTCTCTTCCTGTTCTGCCTGTGCATTACACCAACTCCCCAATGATGGGCGATGGGCGAAGAGTGGTTGTGCTTCAGGGGAGCACGGAAGAAGCTTGCGATGCATGCAAAAGCGAGAAACCTGACCGCACTGCAAACCTCCTCATCGGCGGGATGACGACGATGCAGGCGAACTTGTGTAAGTGTGTGTTGCAGTCCGATAGTCCTCAAGAGGCTTTGAAACCTCTTATCGCTCACGGAAGGATGATCGATAGCGGACCCCGGCTGCCCCAAGCCGATGGCCCTCTCAATATTGCCAATTTTTGGGGAGGAGTGCCTGAGAGTGAGGTTGTACGACTCCGACAAGAACGATTGGTACGCCCGTCCAATGGAAACGGAAGCTTCACCTCCGCATTTTCTGAATGGCTAAAGAATTGGACACGTTCCCCTGCAAGAAACGGCATGCCCGTAGAGAGGCATATTTAGCGCGTACACAACATCGGCCCTTTCTGCTATACTAAGGAGAAATGCCCACATCCATATTGCTTCGGAATTCCGGCCGCCGCGCGATCGCTCTTTCGCTGGTCGTGGGCCTCATGGTGATGGGCCTCGGCTGGTACTTTTGGGTGCGCGGCCAGATGATTCTGCGCGAGGAACTCCGGACGCAACTTCAAAACACCGCGGGCATCGCGTCCTTACTCATCAATCCTGAGGTCGTGCTCCTGCTCGTCGTGCTCCTGAGCATCGTCGTCATCGCGCTCATCCAGTGGGACAGCGTCCAGCGCCGTATGGCTTCCGCGGCGTACATTAGCGATGAGCGCTCGGGCCTTCTGCAGCTCACGCTCCATCGCCTGGGCACGCCGCTCACGATCTTCAAATGGTCGCTCGAGAGCCTCGGTGACTGCGCCGTGGGCAAGGATTGTCCCATCGAGGAGGTGCATGACCACATCCGCCAGATGCAGCAGGGCATCGGCAGCATGGAAGGGATCATCAAACAGCTTCTGGAAGTGGAAAAGGTGGAAGACGGCATGGTCACCAATAATCCGCAGCCCACCCCCGTCTGCCGTGTGATCGAAGCGACGGTGCAGGAGGTCGCAAACGAGATCAAAGGACGCAAGCAGACGATTTCCATTGAGGAATGCCAGGAGGCAACCGCCAGCATCGACCCCGAAATCCTCCGCGGTGTGCTCCGGGAACTCCTTCATAACGCCTCCACGTTCTCACCTGAAGGAAGCGAGATCCGCATCTCTTCGATGGGGCGCCGCTCCCACATCGTGATCGCCGTGAAAGACCGTGGCTGCGGCGTACCCGCATCCGAGCAGCACCGCATGTTCCAGAAATTCGGCCGCGCGAGTAACGCCCACCTTTCGGATCCCAACGGCGCCGGCCTCGGTCTCTACATCTGCCGCCACGTCATCGAACTCGCCGGCGGAAAAATCGATCTGGAAAGCGAGGAAGGAAACGGCACGACCGTGACCTTCAGCATTCCGGCGAATGAGAGGAGAGAAACCGGCGGATAAGCGATTCACAAGCGTGGCCGCTATTCAAACCGCACCGGAATTCGTATCTCTGCCGCATGCTCCGGCAGCCCCGAGGGATTGTCTTTCTGGAGCACCAGAGTCCCGCTCCGAGCATCGGTTTCAAAATTGAGCGTGACGGAGAAGGGAACAAAATCTTCGGTCATCCACTCCCCTTCCGCCTGTGCCGGAAGCATCACGATAAGGCTGCCATTTTCATCCAGAAGCTGCACCGGGAAACTCGCTTCGAAGTACCACGTTCCGCGCGCTTCGCCTCTGACGGTAAGCGGACTCGTGACAACCGCATTCGGCTGCGGCTCTGTCACGCGGATCATGTTGGATTGACTGGCTGAGCTGCTTGCGGAAGACGCGGCGCCACCGGTATCACCGGGAGGAGCGGGAGTGCAGGCAACGAGGAGGGCAGAAAGGGTAGAGAGGACAAAGAGTGGGTGAAGAGAACGCATGGAGAGGAAGAGAAGGGAATACAAAGGAATCCTGCCATAGAAGACGAAATAGGTGGATGGAAATGACGCAAACCAAGAACCCTACTTTCTTCCCATCACTACAAATCCTTTCGCTTCCGTACCCGCAAACTCTTTACTTTCGACGTTCTGAAATCCTGTATCCAGAAGAATGCGCTCGGTCTGCTTTGCATCACGTGCCACAAAAACGCCCGTCTCCGCGAAGCCCTTCAGCCACGTTGAAGGATGCGAGAGATACATGGCTATGCGCCCGCCGGGTTTGAGCACGCGAAGGCATTCCGCAAGTTCCACGGATGGCTCTTTCCAGAAATGCAGTACGTTCACGGAAAACACCGCATCGAAACTTTCGTCGTCGTATGGTAATGCCCGCGCTTCGCCCAAGGTGAGCTCCACCTGCTCGTGCATGATCGCGCGGTGATTGCGCTCTTCGGCCATCGCCAGCATTTCCGCAGAATGATCGATACCCGCGATGTACCCCTCCGGCGCCAGAAACGCGGCCTCCGCGATTCCCTCTCCCGGACCAAATCCAATTTCCAGCACGTGATCTCTCGGCTGCAGATGCAAGCATTCAATCGTGAACGCAATCACCGGTGTATTGAACTCCACCATTTTTTTGCCGACCTCCTGGCCGTACGCACCTTCGGGTTTGCGGAGTTGTTGTGCAAGTGTCTGGAGCTCGCTTGTACTTAAATCCATGGAAAGAGTGTAGCAGGGGTTGCTGGCGCTCTCATTCGATCCCTAACACTCTCCGATGACTGCCTGTACTAACCAGGAGTAGGAAGAGATACTCCTCATCCTTCGCATATCGCAACAGCCAGTCCGGCCCGATGTGGCATTCGCGTGTTCCTTTCAATTTTCCCTTGAGTTCATGGTCTCTGTATCGCACATCGAGCTTGTTTCCATGAGCCAATTGGTCAATGACGCTTCCAAGTAAAGACAAATCATAACCGGACTTAAATCGCTTCGATGGACGTAGAGCATACTTCACTTACCAAGAATATCCTTGAACATCTCCTTAGTGGAAGAATAACTCTTTTTACTGCGCCGCGCAGAAGCTAATTCTTTCAAAATCGCCTTCTCCTCCGCTTCCGTGAGGCCATTCTCCGTCAGTATTGGAAAAGGAATCCCATGCTGTTCAATGATCTGCACGAGATAAATATTGATAGCCGTTGAAAGATCCATGCCCAATGTCTGCAGAATCTGCTGGGCACTCTTCTTGGTCTTTTCATCGATACGGACTTGGAGAGTTGTCATGAAGCCAGTATAGGGGGCCTATATGACATTGTCAATACATTGTCATTACATAGGAACGGCATTTCCCTTCACTCTTCTTCCGTTCTTCCACTCCAGAAGCGAGCCCAATTTGCATTCCATGGGATCAGCATGGCGGAGAATCGCGTGTTGTGAGCGAAGGAGAATGTTGTAATGGCGTGCATCGTCGACGTATTCCGGCACGTACCACACATCCTCTTCATCGGTCATCCATCCCCGCGCATCGAACCGCGACAAATCCACCGGACGCGAGTAGGAGCGCAGCACTTTCTTCCCCTTGGGTTCGGTGTATTCATGGAAGTACGACATCGCCAGTTCCCGGACGGTTCTATACACCGGGTCGCGGTACCGCAGTGTTCCGTGGTTGGTTTTACTGATGGCACCCCAATGCCCATGCCGTTGAAACAGCGCCACGACATGATCGTCGTCGTCCGTTGTTACTTTGAGGTCGAGCACAAGCGGCTTATGGCCCGCAAGACGCAGTGCGAGAGCGGCAAGCATCGCGCCTTCCATGCAATGCGCAGTACGGTTGCGTAGTACCATCCGCGGAGACATGCACGTCTCGCCCTCTTTCTCAAAATTGATCGGAAGCGTATCCAAAAAATCCTGGATGTTTTGCGGCGTACGAAGAGACTTCAGGAAGCGGAGTTCGCGTGCGTTGAGTCCGAACATGGAAAAAGTATAGCGGTTGAACTGCGGGGCTTGCCATGAGCGAGGCCTCCTCAGGGGCCGAGTCGAATGGTGGAGATCCTGTGAAAAAGTTTGAACCAACTTGAAGAAATAATTCTTGGATGGGCGCAACAAATCACTGCTTGCCAAGACTTTTCTCTTCATCAATAAGAGCCTGGCGACGGCGCTCTAATGATTCAGTGGAATCATCCGGCTCGCCATGTCTCTTTATTGCAACACACCGAGCAGGTACTCCGCGGACTGCACCTATGAATCCCGACAAGAGCTCCCGAACTGCGGGGTCATCAATGCCATGCTTTTTCGTAGGCACTGGATCCTGATCTATTTCTCCTAGATTTTCGTCGAGTGGTTTAGTCATAGTAAACACAATATAAAATAATGAACTACCCCGCACTCTCAGTGCGGGGTATCGACGGAGTTAACCCGAGAACAGGGTGAGCTGCTCATTCAGATCCTTGCGATGGATCT
>MFXS01000037.1:9674-28102 GCA_001788925.1 Candidatus Peribacteria bacterium RIFCSPHIGHO2_01_FULL_55_13 | reverse complement strand
ACCAGCTCCACCATCGTGCCCGCGGCCGAACCACCGTCACCGGCACTCCCTCAAGTGACTCCACCGATTCATCGCGCTCCACGATGCCGAAGACGGACGGAAGAACGATGTAGGTAATGCCGCGGTTGCGGCAGGCGGAGAGCAGGTTGATCGACTGCTCGAGGTCGCTTCCCTGAATGAGATGCGTAATCTTTTTCTTTTCCAGCGTCTCTTCGAGCTTGTTGAGTTTCCCGAGCACCGGTACGCCTTCGATCTCCGTGTCTTTCACACCTCGTCCGTCGAGAATGGCGACTGGCTTGAGTGCGCTCCTGCGCTCACGCATCGTTTTGAGGAGCGCCCGTGATTCGCGCGTCACTCCCACAAGCAGTGTAGGGAATGCCGGAGGATTGCGACGCAGGAGACTGCGTTCGATCTGCTGCCAAAGAATGTGCCATATCAGTGTCGCGCCGCCACTCAAGATGAAGGCGTATATAAGGAGCATCCGGCTGAAGAATTCCTTGTAGGTGAAGTAATAGCCGACCGTGAAGAGTGCTACTCCCACGAGTGAGGAATAGCCGATGTATGCCGCGTTGCGGATGGTGGCCTGATTGCGCGTGAGGCCGAATGTCCGCGTTGTTGCGAGGACCACCAACCAGACCGGCGCGATCACCAGTGTCACCGCGAAGAATTTACCGAAGACGAAGTCTGTGGAAAGGATAGGACCCACTTGCAGGAAGTACGCGGCGCTATACGCCGCACAAAACACGATGATATCCGAGAGGAGCCAGACGAGGAGCAGGATCCGGTGGCGTTTCATACCGTAAAGATACCCACAAATTAGCAATTAGTAATTAGAAATTAGCAATGAAAGCCTCATTGCTCATTACTCATTTTTAATTGCTAATTTCCCCACGTATACGCCAGCTTCGTAGAGTCCCACGGCACCTCCCCCTTCCATTGGTGTTGTCCTTCGGCGATCGTCTTTCCTCCCGGGAACACATAGGTTTCGATCCAGGCGAGCTTCATGGCGATCTTGGGATTCGTCTGCGCGCGCTTCTCAAAGGCGTTGCGCTGGAACACGTAGTAGGCGAGTGATTCGGAGAGATCTTCAAATACGTCCCACGAGGCGTATCCCGTGACAAAGTCTTCCGGCTTCATGCCCTCTTTCTGGACGTTATGGGATGTCCATGAGATCCGGTAGAAGAGGAGGCTCGGGTCATTGTTCCACATGAGGTCATTGCCGTCTTTGAATTCGCTCGCACCCGTCGCAGGCGTACCCTGGAGGCAGCCGAGATCAAGCACGTGTCCGAACTCATGGACGAAGAGCGCGCGGAATTCCTGATCGTCCACGTTCTGTCGCTGCATCACGATGCTCTCCTTTCCGGCGACGCCGCGCTGGCCGCTCTTGTCGTAGCGGACGTAGAAGCTCTTGAGGTCATCCCAGCACTGCTGCGGCATTTTGCGGAGGATTTCATTCAGGAGAATCTGGTCGAGCGGGCGGATATCGGTCTGCGCGAGGACAGGAAAGATGGGTTGCGAAGGTTGCGGAGGTTGCGTGGATGATGCCTTTGAAGATTCTGCAGAAGAGGGGATGAGCTCTGCGCGGAAAGCGTGGGTGGAAGGGCGCTTCATCAGGGCGCTACGGGCGATGGGCTTTTTTTGGGTGGACCGGGTGCGGATGGTCGCTTGACTGGTGCTGCGGATCCGGCCTATCCAAAACGAGGAGATACTTGCAGAGGGCTGCAATTGTGATACGCTTTTACCCAGCGCAACGGGAGCAGCAGTTCCGAGGAGCAGAGGGCCGACGATAAAAGTGGTGAGTAGGAGTGCTCTCACGTGTGCTGAAAAGAAAGGAGATACTTTATACTATAATGTTGTATTAATGTCAAATTCTTCAGATCCTAGTACATCAGGCGCCACAGTGCCCTTAGAACAGCCTATAAAGGCAGATTCTGGCATTGCTACGGGTAACGCTACGGCAACGATTCACCCCGGCCAAGTTCATACGGTGGCTATCGAAAAGCTAACCTTTGGGGGCTCAGGGCTTGCTCATATCGGCGATCTGGCGGTGTTTGTGCCAAGCACCATTCCGGGGCAGAAGGTGGAAATCGTCATCACCAAGTTCCGCGGGAACTCCGCGGAGGCCCGAGTTCAGAAGATTCTGCGCAAAGCGAAAGACGAGATTATGCCGCGCTGTCAGCACTTCCACGACTGCGGCGGATGCCAGTGGCAGAACCTGCCCTACGACAAACAGATCTCGTACAAGGAGGACATCATCCGTGAGACGTTGACGCATCTCACGCCGGTGGATGAAGACATCCGCTCCACACTCGCCGGCCGCGTGCTCAAAATTATCCCGAGTCCGCAGGTGTACCACTACCGCAACAAACTCGAACTTTCTTTTGGATTTTCTTCCATGGATACGGAGGAAAAAGACGGGAAGAGAATTTATTTCGATAACGGTCCGACCGTGGGATTCCACCAGCCCGGGAAATGGCAGACGGTGCTCCCGATTTCGGAATGTCATCTCTACGACGAACAGATCGGGCAGCTGCTCTCCGATGTCCGGCGGTTCATGGAGGAGACGCGCCTTCCGGTCTATAACCCCAAGACCCACAAAGGACTGTTCCGCACACTGCTGCTCCGGCGCGGCATTCATACGGGCGAAATGATGATCGGATTTGTGGTGAAAGCCCGCAAAAAAGAACTCGAGCCGATTTTCCAGCACTTCATGCGGTTTGCGGGGCGGTCCGGTCTCAAGTCATTACTCGTGATTGAAAACATGAGTCTCAATGACAAGCCGGAGGAGCCCAAGGTCCATTGCCTCGCGGGCAAACCCTACATCACCGAGCGGCTCTTCGATCTCACATTCGAAATCTCGCCATTCTCTTTCTTTCAGACCAACACCCTCGGCACCGAGAAGCTGTACCAGGCCATCGTCGACGGTGCAGAGATCACGCAAAAGGACGTCGTGCTCGATGCCTATTGTGGCATGGGCACCATCGGCCAATACGTCGCGCGGTTTGCACAAAAAGTCGTCGGCGTAGAAAGCCATCCGACCGCGATTGAAGATGCACTCAAGAGCGCCGGCAAGAATCGCATCGGTAACATCAGCTTTTACAAAGGCCGGATGGAGCAGGTCATCGGCGATCAGCTTTCGCCCGGCGGCAAATATCAGTTCTCGGTCGCCATCGTGGATCCTCCGCGTGCAGGGATGCATCCGAAAGCACTGGCTGGCGTCCTCGCCCACAAACCCGAGCGTCTGGTCTACGTCTCCTGCAACACGGCGACCTTCGCCCGCGATCTCGGTGTCATTCTGAAAGCAGGCTATGACTTACGAACGGTGCAGCCGGTGGATTTGTTCCCGCATACGGCGCACATTGAGACGGTGGCGGTGCTACAACGAAAAGCATAAAGCAGAATGCATAGAGGAAAAAACTCCCTGCTACTTTTTGCTTTATGCATTATGCTTTTTGCGCTGCAACGCCTCACCCTCCTCTGCATCGGCTCCCTCAAATTTTCCTGGGCAAAGGTTGCATGCGAGGATTACACAGATCGACTCGGTCATGCTTTGAAGCTGGAAATCGTCGAACTTCCCGCGAGCAAAGCGCGCGAACCGGAGAAGCAGAGGGAAGAGGAGTCGGAGCGCATCATCGATGCTTTGGAAAAGAGATCGGGAACGGTTTGGGTGCTCGATGAACGAGGGAAGGAAATGAGTTCAGAAGGGTTTGCGAAAGAATTGCAGATTGCAAAGGACAGAGGAGATGAAGCTATCTTCGTGCTCGGCGGCGCGTACGGACTTACGGATGCCGTGCGGAAGAAGGGGCAGCGGTTACTGCGATTAAGCGCGATGATGCTGCCGCATGAACTGTGCAGAGTGGTGTTTTTGGAGCAGCTGTATCGGGCGATGGAGATTGGAAAGGGGAGTGGATATCACCACTAAGATAAAAAACCCTTCCGCATATCCTGGCTCTCTGATTTTACAATCTTTCCCTGTTTATCTTTCGCGCTCGTCTTCCACGCCACATTGATCCGCACGTCGTAGCGGCTATCAACGTCGAGTGTTAGTTCCAGAGTTTCATTCGATTTGACCGACAGCGGCTCAAGCAGTGGCAGATAAATCTGCTGCCAATGGGTAGGCTTTTCGAAGGGGCTCGTAGAAAGCGTAATATTTGGAGCAAGATCGCTCTCCCACCAAAGGGCGAAACCTTGGATGGTGGATGGTGGATGGTGAATCGTGAGTGGTGAGTTGTGAGTGGTCCATTCAACTTTCGCATGGCGGATTTCTTTGTTGTGCTTCGTAAAATCGATGGAGTCCCATTCCTTTATTCCATCCTTCAGCAGATCTTCCGGGCGGATGTCTTTCACGTACATATTGTTCAATCCTGTCTCGCGCGCCTTGGTCCATTTTAAATCTCCTTCAATGCTGGACCACGTATCAATCGTCTTTTGAATGCGGTCCGTGACGACCGGAGCGACGAATTGTCGCAGGTTCATCGGCATGATGTTACCGCCTGGCTTCAGAAATCGCCGTGCATCATTCAGGTTACCGATGATGGATTCCTCGAGCGCGAAGTTACCGAAGGTTTCGGAGATAACGAGATCGACATTCGGGGAGTTCACGATCTGTGTGGAATGCCGATGAACGAAATGAAGACCCGTGATGCTGTTTTCTTTCGCAAGAGCGCGGCTTACGTCGCTCAGCTCAGAGACTTCATAGAGATGACATTCCTTGGCGCCGAGTTTGCGTGCGAGAAAAGAGAGGTAACCGGTTCCCGCTCCGATATCGGCGACGGTTGTTTTCCCGGAGACGATCAGTTTTTTCAAGGCATCCGCAAAGGCCCGGTTGCGGACGGGGTCATGCAGGATCGTACGCTGGTATTCAATGAGAGACATACGCGCATTGTAGAGATGCACTGGCAGTGCGTCTCTATAGCGTATGTCAAAATTGCCGGAATCCTATTTACGGTAGCACCGATGCCAAGTGGCCCGTGGCGCCGAGGAGTTGCACGCTCTGGAGCATGCACAGGAGAGCGAAGGCCGCCGTGAAGGCGTTGACGCTCTTTTTGCTGGAGAACAGTTTCATAGAGGAATTGGGTATGTATTAATATTATAGCATATTTTAATAATATATCAATAAATGCCTATTAAGGCTCTATAATTGATATATTAAGAGAATACTGAAAGGTTCCTGTGGTGATTTTAAGTTCGTGTGTTCCTGTCGTCGGCTCCCACTCCATCCGGAAATCCGGTGCTTTAGCAGTTCCTATAAATTTTCCATCCACAAACCACTCTGCTGTTTCAATCTCCGAAGCTGCCCGCGCCTTGAAGATAATCTTTTCATTCTCATCAGGGATTAGAGGATCGAGGAGGAAGCTGTCGCCGGGGTGGGGTTGGGTGATTGCGAGGCTATCGTCGGGTAATGCGGAATTCGGAATTCGGAACCCTTCGACATCGCTCAGGACAGGTTCGGAATCAGGGCAGAGAGGTGAATATTCTGCGGGTGGTTCTTTGTATCCATGTTCCCGTGCCCAGGGTCGGACTTCGGGAGGGAAGACGGTGAACACTTCTTCGATTACAAATTCTGAAGGGCAATCGGGTCCTGCAAGCAGCCGGTTTCGCCGGTCGAGTGTGACAGACCTGTAGATATCATCGGGTGCTTTGGACTCCGTGCCTGCGACGAAGTATTCCTCCATCGTATGCGGGCACAACGGTGTTGGGAGTTTTCCGGAGAGGGTGCAGATCGTCACTTTGGAGATGCCGGAAGGGATGGTGGATGGTGGATCGTGAGTGGTGAGTTGAGACAGTGCTGCTTCCATCACATCATGGAAGATGGGGCCGGCGCCGGTGACGCCGGAAGTTCCCTTCATCGGACTGTTATTCGCGTTTCCCACCCACACGCCGACGATTCGATCACTTGTGTACCCCATGACCCAGTTGTCGCGGGCGTTTCGGGTGGTTCCGGTCTTTGCCGCGACGCGGTGTGGAGGCACAGAGAGCGGAGTGTCTTCGCCGAATTCCGGAAGGCGCGCGGTGGGGTCACTCAGGATATCGGTGATGATCCAGGCAATGCGCGGATCGAGGATTTCTTTGCCTTGATGCACAGGATCATCGAGGAATACACGGGCGCGGAGCGTGGTCCCTCCCCGCGCGAAGATGCCATACGCTTCCGCAAGTTCGAGAAGCCGCACTTCACCGCTGCCGAGGGTGAGTGCCAGGCCATAGAACTCGGGTTCTTTCGTCAGCGTCATGATCCCTGCTGCCCGTAGGAACTCCAGCAGTGGTTGTACGCCGAGTTTTTCGAGCACTTTCACTGCGGCGATGTTGTAGGAGTTGGCGAGCGCTTCGCGGTAACGCACAAGACCATGAAGATCGTAATCATAGTTCCGCGGTGTGTACGGATTTCCTTCCTCCGTGAGGAGCTGCACTTCGGTGTCGCTTACCGTCGTCGCGGCGGTTTCTCCGCGTGCCATCGCGAGGGCGTAGGTAAAAGGCTTCAGCGATGAACCCGGTTGCCGCGACGCAAGTGCTACGTTCACCGCGCCGTCATGTTCCGTATCGAAATAATTCGCCGAGCCCACCATCGCGAGAATGTCTCCATTCCGGGCGTCGAGAACGACAACGGCGGCGGAGGTGGCATTCTTCTCTTTCAGTTCTTCGAGCTTGCGTGCAACGATCGCTTCCACGTCGTGCTGCAGATCCAGATCGAGCGTGGTCCGCAGCGCCATTCCCGGTTTGGCGTCACCGGCACCCAGCACCCAGAGCGCAAAATGCGGAGCTTCGATCGCCACGATGTCGGGAGTGATACGCACAGGCTCCTCTGCGGCACGATCGGCGTCTTCTTTCGATGCTTTCCCAGTGTCTTGCATCGCGTTCAAGACGATTTCCCTTCGCGCGAGTGCGCCATCGAGATTTTCAAAGGGATCGAGAGCAACAGGGGACTGGATCACGCCGATCAGGAGTGTGATTTCGCCGAGGGAAAGCTCACGGGGCTCCTTGCCGAAATAGGTATGCGAAGCGCTTTGCAGGCCATAGGCCTGATGGCCGAAGTACACAGAAGAAAAATACTGCTCCAAGATCTCTTCTTTGGAATATCGCCTATCGACTTTGAGAGCGAGGAGCATCTCGCGGAGCTTGTAGGGGATCGTCCGGCGTTTCGGATTGAGCCGGATGCGTACCAATTGCTGTGTGAGGGTCGAGCCGCCGGAAATCACGCGTCTCTCTCGGACGTTCTGGATCATTGCGCGCGTAATGCCGCGAATGCTGATGCCGTGATGGCGGAAAAACGAGCGGTCTTCTACGGAAATCAACGCGTCAATCACAGGAGCAGGAATATCGCTGTAGGCGATCAGCTGCTGCGAACCGTAATCCTCCTGACGAGCCTCGTAGAGAAGCTTTCCATTACGGTCGAGAACGGAGACGGGCGCGCGCGGAGGGGGAGCGGTGATGGAATGGGGAAGAGGCCAAAGGAGTCCCAGCGTCACAGCTCCGGTCAAAACACCTGCGATCACGAGCCAATGCTTGCGGGAGAGGAATGACATGAGGGCGTAGGGCGTAGGGCGTAGGAGGCGTACCAACGCCCTACTCCTACGCCCTAATCCCAATTGAATGAATTACTGCTGAATATCCCGGATCTCCATGACCGCGCTCTCTGTATTGCCGAACACCTCCGGGAAGTACATCTCGTACGCCCGGGCGGGGCGCCAGAGGAAGGTGCCGGGGAGCGTGGCCCTGGCGAGATATTCATAGGTGTAGACGCCGGAGGGCAACTCGTCTGCGAAGAGGAAGACCTGGTCGTCGCGGAATTCCTTGTGGTTGAAGTACCACGAACTGTCCCACCACCAATACGGGTCGTCATCATCTTTGATCTCATCTTCCAGATGCTGCTGCGAAGTCTTCAGAGCGAAGTCGATACCTTCAAACCCGGCGGGATGCGGGCTTTCCACCGCAACGAAGTGCCGGTCTTCGGGAACCGTGATCGTCAGCTTCACCTTGTAGGTTCCTCCCACCGTCGGGCGAGCCGCTGATCCTTCCACCGGCGTGATCTCACGGACGATGCTGATGCCTTCTTCCGCGGGCAGAATCTCTCTGGCCTTCCAGAAGTAGGAGAGCAGGAGATCGTAGTAGAGGCGGCCGTGGCCTTCTTTACCCATCACTACATCATTGAACTGTCCCGGCTCCAGCGCATCCGCAGGAATCATCATCTCTTCCTTTGTGAGGATATTGCCGGCGTCGAAGATCGCTTTACCAATCTCTTCATCATCCACTGCCACGGTCGCAGCGAAGTCTCCTTCGAGCTCACGCGTGAACTTCAGGTAGTCCACGAGCGCGAATATGCTGGCCGTCGTCGATTGCGTCGTATCCCAGTGACCGTTCCTGCGCATCGCGAGCATCGAGCGGACGATACGGGGTGCAAGAGCGTTGTTCGGCTCGATCCGCATGATGGCCTGAAGCACAATCGCGTTCGTCCGGCTGTCGGTGTTCATGTAGACGCGGAACCACCAGCCGTTCTTCTCCTCGAAATGTACGCCGCGCGGGCTCACTTTGGCCTCCGCGAGGATTTCTTGAAGGAGAGAAGAGGCTCTGCGGTGGTCACCCGCCTTTTCAAAGCTCATGGCGAGGTAGGCCTTGGCGAAGATGCCGAGTTCGTCACGGTTGCCGTAGAGGTTACTCAGCAAACTTTCGTCCGGCGATCCCGTTTCTCCAAGCACGTAGAGGATGTACGCGCGCTGCGAGTCATCGTAGGGCGTTCGCTTTCCGGTTCCGCCACGAAGGGTTTGCTGCAGGTATGCGCGGGTGCGATCGATCACGCCCGCATCCACCGTGTAGCCCGCTTCCCGGGTCTGATGCAGTGCATGGAGAATATAGGCCGAGAGATATGGGTAACTCTCCGCGCTTCCCTGCCAGTAGCCAAATCCGCCGTCGCTCTGCTGGAACGTGAGCAGCCGTTCGATGCCTGCGGTGATCTTCTCCTTCAGCTCTTCATCCGTCACTACCTTGAACGCGTCGAAACCCTGGAGCTTCGCCACCGCGATATTGGGAAGGTAGCTCGAAACCGTCTGCTCCGCGCATCCGTAGGGGAACTGCACGAGGTAGTCGAGACTCTTCGGAAGATACGTTGCCAGGGTGGGGGAGAGGGTGGCGGTCGCCGTAAGAGCCGTCACTTCGCTTCGGACCGGAACGAAGATCTGTTCCGTCACGGATTCGTCGGTGAACCCGGAGGTCGCAGTCGACTGCGGAATGCCGAAGGGATGGAGGGGAATCGCTTCATGAATCTCATCGCGGCCCGTCTCTCCTTCCGCTTTGAACACGAACTCCGCCTGCGAGCTGTAGCCAAACGTCACCGGGAAGATCACTTTCTGTTGTCCTTCCGCAGGGATCGTCACCGTTTGTGCATCGCGGCCGCCTTCGAAGCCTTTGCCGGAAAGGGATACGGTAAATTTCTGATTCTCTTCCGTACCGTTGTGGACAATCGCTGCCAACTCCGCGCGGTCGCCGTGCACCGCAAATCGCGGGCGGACGGGGCGGACAATCACGTGCTTGGTTTCTAGAATCTCGGTGGCCTCGCTGCCCACGAGCGAATTGGGCGTGTGGGCGATGGCCAGCAGCTGCCACGTCGTCAGGTTATCGGGAAGCTTGAAACTTACGGTCGCGCGTCCTGCGTCATCCGTCTTGATCATCGGATTCCAGTACGCGGTATCCTTGAAGGTCCCGCGCGCTTTTTCTTCACCGTCGCCTCCACCTCCACCTTTGGATCCCGGCTTGAAGCGCTCGAGGAGGTAGAGCAGGTTCACCGCCGTGCGCACCCCGAGACCGCGGTCGCTGTAGAATTTTGAAAGCAGATTCGGGAGTTCAAATCCCGTGAGCGCAAGGACGCTCATGTCCACGGCCGAGAGCGAGACTTCCGCGGGTACCGGCTTTCCCGTGCTGTCTTCAGTCGCGATGATCACCGTCACCTGTTCTCCTGGGACGTAGCGGCGCTTGTCGGGCAGCACGCTCACCGTGAGCCCCTTGGACTTGTTCTCCACTTTCAACTTCGTGTAGCCGATCCTAAATGCGGGTGCCCCTGTATCGAGCCCATGCTCGTTGAAGGTTTCGCCCATGCGCGGTTTCATCACGATCACGGAGACGTAAGCGTTGGGGATTAGATCGTCCGTGATCGGAATATCGATGGACTGCGCGGAGCTTTCCACCGGGATCACGGTCCTGCGGATCAGCCCTTCGCGCTCGATCGTGACAAGTGCCCGGACGTTCTCGCCCTGAAACGGCGTCTGTACAAGCAGCTTCGCCGTCTCGCCCACCTTGTACTCGGGTTTATCGGCGACGACGGTCATGCGGTTACTGTTCGTGCGCGGCCAGTTCACATAGGTGGAAGACCATGCGTATACGGACGTATCAGACTGCGTCTCGCGGCCTCCGCTATCCCGGACTTTTGCGAGGATCACATACTGTCCTCCTGCAGGAATCCGGACTTTGGCTTCCGCTTTGCCATCACCTCCCGTTGTTGCGGAGAAGGAGGAGACAAATGTGTCTTGCTTCTCGTTATCGTAGTAGTACTGCCCATCCACGCCTTTTTTGCGGTTGCTGTTCCAGGAGCGGGTATACAGACTCAGATTCACCCGCTGCCCGCCCATAGGGTTTCCTTCCGTATCCACCGTCACAAGCTGCGCCGTGACATCGTCTCCCGGCTGCACGGAGTACTCCGCCGTGCGGATGCCCACGTACACGCTGGCCTTGTGTACCGGAACAGAAGCGCGTGTGCTTACCACCTGGTTGCTGCTGTCGGTGATATCGGCGTCGATACTCAGCACCTGGCTCAAGGGTTCCTCTTCCATCGGTACAGGCACCGTGATCCGGAATGTTCCGTCGCTTGCGAGGCTGCCTTCGCCGCTGCTGATGATTTCCGATTCGCGCTCGCAGTCGTACCAGCACCAGTCTTCCTGGAGGCTGAAGCTGTACCAGCCGTCGGTATAGCGGTTGAAGAAGTAGTCGGTAGACATCGCACGCCAACTCACTTTCGCCTCGTCCATCGGCATGCCGAAGTAGTACGATCCTTCGATCGTGGCATTCACCGTATCGCCTGCGAAGTATTGTTCGTTTTCGAAGTCCACTTCCACGCGATACTCCGGTTTGCGGTAGGCGAGCACCTGGAACGTGGCCGTGGACCAGTTGCCTGAAACATCTGTCCCCGGTTCCAGCTCCACGTTGATCCAGTAGGTGCCGAGACTTGCCTTGGGATCCAGTGGGAGCTTCCCGTTGAAGCTTCCAAAGGCATTGATCGGCATCGCCTGACTGAAGACGGTGTTGCCTTCCGCGTCATCGATGCGTACCTGTGCACTGCGTGCGGATTTCGGCGGATGCAGGACGCCAAACTTATCCTTCAAGCGCAGAATTCCTTTGAACTGCACCTCGTCGCCCGCGCGGTAGATCGGTCGATCCGTATAGATGTAGCTGAGCATGCTTAATCCCTCTTTGTTTGCGACCCAGTCCTCGGTGGCGCCGAAGTCGTAGGGCCCCATGCCGCTCATCCAGGTGCTTCCCACGAACGCGAAGTCATCGGGCGTGGTACTCGTCACCCAGATTTCCGGGCTCCACGTGTTGCCGTCGACTCCAAACGCCGCCGCGTCGATGGCGGTCTCATAGAATCCTTCGCTGTCTGTCTTGCCTGTCGCCAGCGTGTTTCCATTCAGGTCGTGCAGAGCGATCTCGGCGCCCACGACAGGAGTGCCATCCTTCATGTTTACCGCCCACACCAAGGCCTGGTGGCCACTCCACTTGAAGGTGAGCGCGGTGTTGCTCACCGTGAAGAAAATCTTCTCGGTTGTTTGCCGGTTTGCGTACGGGTCCCTGTATTCCGGCGCCGTCAGCGTGAGCGCGTAGATGCCGGAGGGAAGCGATGCTCCAAGCTTTTCTTCCAGATCGAACGGAATCGACTTCCATTCGTTCTCTTTGGAGCCGGGCGTCAGCGTCCAGCTCTTCAACATGTCCTTTCCCTCAAGCGCAGGCACGTGTTGCCAGTCGTTGTATCCCGCTTTTTGCTCCGCGAGAAATTCCGGAAGCGAGAACTTTGCGAACTTCACATCCATCGTCTTCACGTTGACGCCGTTGAGGTAATACACCGGCGGAAATCCCTGCTCGAAGACGCCAAAGGTACCGGAGCTATGGATGAAGACACGGGGCGCAAGCTTGTCCGTGGTAAACGAAAGCTTCTTCGGGCTTGCAGCACTCTGACCGAATTGATCTTTGAGATTCGTATTGGTTTCCACCGTATAGGTGGTGCTCGGTTCCAGCGTCGGATACAGATATAAGGAGGTGCCGTCCCACAGGTTTTCCTCAATCGTGAGGTTGTCCCATCCTTCCGGCTTGGGGGTGATGGTCACGCCCTTCTTGATCGTGGACGCGTCGTAGGGATTATTGAAGGTGAGCACGATCGCGCCGTACTCCTGCCGTACCGACTGCACTTCCATGGGTTCTGCGGTGCGGAACTGGATGACATTGGCCTCCGCGGTTCCCATGCTTCCGCCGGGGCTCATCACGCCGTCATCGACGATTACCGCGTGCCAGGTATTGAGTGTAAGAGAAGAAGAGGGAATCACCACGAGGGTCGCGGCATCCGTCACCTGCTTTCCGTCTACTTCCTTTTTCCCGTACACGATTTTGGCAGGCACGATCGTTGCGATCTTGGGATCCGGCGACGCGTCGCGCATTGCGGCGAGTTGCGCCTCTTGCAGACGCCCGACCTCCGAGCGGACGAGCAGGATGTGCTGCTTCGCGCTCTCCAGGTCGATGTCCTGGTTGAACGTGATCACCATCTCCGCCTTCGGCGAAGCGCTCATATAGTCCATGGGAGGTTCGGACCGCACCCACTTCGGGCGGCGTGTGGAGAAGGTCCACGAGAAATCCTGCGTGGTCTTCTCCCCCTGTACGGAACCGATCCCGGCGGGAACGCTCACGCGGTATTCCGTCCCCGGTGCAAATCCTTTGCGTGGCGCGAACTCTGCAGTCGTCGTTGAAAGCCACTTCCATGTTCCTTCCAGGGGAGGTGTCACCGTCACCGGCCACTCCGCAAGCTGCATGCCGCGCTCCGAGATCGTCGTGAGCGGCACCATCGGGCGGTCAAACACGATCGTCACGGGTTGGTTCGGGGAAACAGTATCGGATCCCGGTGGCGGGATCTGTTGCACCACGGCCGGAGAGCCGGCGACGAAGTAACGGATCACCACGGACTCTCCGAGGACCGCGCGGTCGCGGCGCTCCGCCTGCGGATCCACCGTCACCGTGTAGGTCCCGCTGAGTGTCAGCGCGGCGGACGGTTGAAAAAGCATCGTCTGCGCATCTTTCCACTGCGCTTCTCCCTCCACTGGCGGATCAATCGTGATGTGTTCCGCAACACTGTCTTCATCCATCGGCGATGCGAAGTGGATGCTCAGCGGACTTTCCGTCGCGATCCTCTGATGACGCTGCCCGGGCGTGCCCTGGGAGGCGGCGACACCGGAAGACGGGGTCGTGCCCTGTTGCCACGCGAAGATTCCGGCGATGAGGATCGTCAGGAGCGCGAGACCGGGGGCGATATATTGTTTAGGAGAGAGGGGAGGCATAGGAAAGAGAGTATGACTCTATCCTGCAAAGAAGGGCCATTGCTCGTAGGCTCTTTTCAGTGTCCATTTATGATTTACGATTTATGATTTACGATTTAAATCGCAAATCATAAATCAGAAATCGCAAATCGTTATTTTTGGATCATCCGGTCTACGCTCCACTTGCCGCCGCCAGCAAGCGTCAACGCGGCAGCCATACCGACTGCCAGAAGGTGGAATTCGTAGCCGCCGTTCGCCATGGAAAAGCCATTCTTGGCATGCACGAGGGTGATTGCTCCGAGCATGATGATGCCGATGGAAGCTGCGCAGAAGCGCGTGAGGAAACCAAGAACGAGCGATGCGCCTCCGACGGATTCACCGAGAATAACGAGGTAAGCGATGACGGAAGGAATACCGAGTCCTGTGAGGAACTGTGTTGTACCAGCGACGTTGCCGTCACCGATCACACCGAGTTTCTGGAGACCGTGGACGCAGATGACGACGCCGAGGGCAAGGCGCACGACTAGGAGTGACCAGGAGTCTGAGGTGCGCAGAAGTTTATGCAACGACATAAGAAGAAAGGGGGAAGATTTCTCGAAGTGTACCACAGATCCGCTAGGCTGCTTGCAATGCCTGTCTATCCCGTTCTCACCCTCAAACCTTCCGCAGACGTCCACCTGCGCAACCGCCACCATGCGATCTTCCGCACGGCGGTGGACCGCATGCCGGAATGTAAGGACGGCGAGATCCTCGAAGTACGCAGTTCCAGAGGGGATTTCCTGTGCTACGCGATGTGGAACGCGAAAGCGTACATCTGCGGGCGCGCGATCGCGTTTGAAGAAGGGGATCCGATGAAGACGTTGCGCGCACTCATCGAACGCGCCGTTGCCATGCGCACCGCTTTCTTTGCGAGGGAAGATACGACCGCCTATCGGTTGATCAATGCGGAAGGAGATGGCATTCCTGGTCTGATCGTCGACCGCTATGGATCCGTGCTTGCCGTTCAATTGACGACTCTGGGCATGGACAAGCTCCGCGACTGGGTGGTGGAACTGCTCCGTGAACTCTGCAAGCCTTCCGGCATCTTCGAAAAATCCGCGGGACCCGGACGGAAGAAGGAAGGATTGGAGGAAAAAGAAGGATGGATCTGGGGCAGCGGCGACACATCGATTCCCGTCACGGAACGCGGCATGCAATTCATCATCACGTTGAGCGGCAGCCAGAAGACGGGATTATTCCTCGACCAACGCGAGATGCGCTCGCTCGTCCGGTCGGTCGCCAAAGATCGTACAGTGCTCGATTGCTGCAGCTATGTTGGCGGGTTCTCTCTCGCCGCGCTTCTCGGAGGCGCCGTCGCAGCCGATGCGGTCGATTATGATGCGGAAGCACTCGCGACCGCTGCCACCCACATGGCGATGAATGGCGTGGAGTCCCACCGCTTTGCGTCCTACCCCGAGGACGTTTTCAACTTTTTACGGAGGAAGCCTTATCCCCACGCCTACGACTTCATCATTCTCGATCCGCCGGCCTTCGCAAAGCGCAGCGCCGACCTGGAGCCCGCGAAGAAGGCTTACATGGACCTCAACCGTCTCGCGCTGCAGGCATTACCTCCCGGGGGACTTCTCCTCACGTGTTCCTGCTCGTATCAAATGGATACGGAGCTCTTCCAGACGATGGTCTTCAATGCTGCGCGGCAGGCAAGACGATCCGTGAAAATTTTGCAGAGGCACCGGCAGGCGGTGGATCACCCGGTGAATTTGTTTCATCCGGAGACGGAATATTTGAAGAGCCTGTTGCTGTGGGTGGAATAAATACCACGAAGAGACGGCACAACGTGCCGTCTCTACCGGTGGATGTTTTTCACGAAGGGAAATTATTGCATCATTCAACCACAATCGTTCCCTGGAACCTCGAATTCAGGTGGTTGTGGTAACTCCAGCTGCCGATCTGCGTGAAGGTGTAGGTATAGATCTCGCCGTTGATGAGCGTGCGGTTTGCATCGAAGTTCGGGAGAGCCGTGTGAGTCGGGTGGGGATTGCTTGCGACCCAAAGCCCGGTGGTGCTCATGTTCTTGAAGGTCACCATGTCACCCTTCTTCACGCGCAGGATCGTCGGAGAGAATCCGTCGTCGGTGTAGGTCACCATATTTTCTTCGTTCTCCGTGCCGCCCTGTTCTTCGTTCGGTTCGCGACCTTCCCCCGGAGTGCCGTAGGCGGCTCTGGCCTGCATCACAATCTTGGCGACTTCCGCGCGGTTGATGTTTTGGCTGGGACGGAAGGTGCCGGTGGCGCGGCCTTCGATATCCGTATCACCCGAGACCACAGCATCGCGGCTCAAGGCTTCTATCGACGCGGCGAACTCCGTGGAGGATTCCACGTCCGTGTAGCGAGTGTCACTGGAGACGCCTTCGAGATTCACGCCAAATGCCGACGTGAAGATGGCGGAGACTTCCGCGCGCGTGGCGGCCTTATCCAACCGCGTTCGTGCATCAATCACAAGGAAACCTTCGCCCTTGGCGACCGAGACGTACGGAGACGCCCAGTGCTGGAAGCCGCTCTGGATCTTGCTTGCGTAGAGGTCTTCGTCGTAGCCCGCGCCTTCCACGGCGATCTTGAGGGCTTCGCCGATGGTGATGTCGTTGCCCGGGCCGTACATGCCGGTAAGCATGCCGCGGCTGTCTTTGTAGCCGTTGACGATGCCCGCCTCGGCGGCAGTGCGGACGTGAGTGGCAAACCATGCCGACTGAGGGACATCAACAAAGGTCACTGTCTTTCCGTCAATGAGTACCTGAATGCCCATGGCGTTGGCCATGAGCGGAAGGAGCATGGCGGCTGCCGTTGCTGTAGAAGAGATAAAACGGTTCATAATGAGAGAGGGAATGGAATATGTAGCGGAGACGAGGAGCGATGCCTGCTCTTACAGAGATTTAGATTTTCATCCACGGAAAAACCAGCCGTTTTTGTTTTGCGATCAATCCAGGGTCGCAGGATCGACCCGGATAATACGGTCATCGGAACTTTCCGGACTTCCGCGGCCGTCGGTGTTGCTCGTCGTCATGAGCAGCGTGCCATCCAGATTCACCGTCACCGCTCTGATCCGCCCGTACGTTCCCTTGAGATGTGTCTTGAGTGCGGGTGTTCCATTCAACTCCACTTCGTAGAGCGCTTCGCCGCGGAGTCCTCCGAAGAAGATGCTTCCGTCGTGGTACGTCGCTGATGCCGGAGCCCAGGTATCCGAATTTCCGGAATGGAGGACGGGTGCGATCATGCCTTCGCGCGTTTCGTCGCCCTGGATTTCGGGCCATCCGTAGTTGCCGCCTTTCTCGATACGGTTGAGTTCGTCAAAACCCGAGAGCACGCCGCTGCGACCGTGCTCTGTCGCCCACAAATTCCCGTCATCATCCCATGCAAGGCCCTGGGGGTTTCGATGGCCGTAGGAATACACAGGATTGCCGAACGGATTATCATTGGGAATGGATCCATCGTCATGCACGCGAAGGATTTTTCCCGCGAGCGACGCCGTGTTCTGCGCATTTTGTTCCTTCTGCGCGTCGCCGGTGGTGATGTAGAGAAGACCGTCGGGCCCGAATGCGAGTGCGCCGCCGTCATGGAAGAGACTCCCGGGGATCTGATCAAGAATCACAATGCGTGCTGTCAGTTCATCATTCTGATACGTATATCTCTCGACGCGGTTATGAACCGTTCCACCATCATTGCTAGTGAGATACAGATACAGCCACCCATTCTCTTCGAACTCCGGATGGAGAGTAATCCCGAGCAGTCCACCTTCACCGATGTGGTGAACGCCGTTGATCGCGTGTTGCCCTTGATTCGCGCCGATTCGTTTCAGCGTACCCGGGCGTTCGGTGACGAGCAGATCGCCATCGGGGAGAAAGGCGATGGACCAGGGGATGGAGAGGGTGGAGGCGACGACGGTGGGGGAAGATGGTGGGGATTCAACGGATGAAAAAGACGAAGAGGACGAAGAAGACGAAGAGGAGATTGGTGACGCGGTACATCCCGCGATCAGGACAAGAGCGAGAAGTGTTGCCGAATGACGAAGATGTCTGTGCATATCCATGGAGACGAATTACGAAGGGTCTTCTTCCAGATGAGTGCTGAAGAATTCCGCGGTCTTTTGCATGAAGTCGCTCCACTGCGTCGCAAATTCATGACCTTCGTACGGATATTCGATATACGTCACATCGCGCCCGGCGTCCTTGAGTTTTTGAGCAAGGTGATCGGACCACGCTTTGGGGACATCTTTATCTTTATCGCCCTGGAATAGGAGCACCGGATCATCGATGTTGCTCAGGAATGTCTGCGGTGAAAGCTGATCCCAGGTTTCGGGATGTTCTTCGCGGGTTCCAAACTGTTCGATCGTGCGGTCACCCTCTTCGCGCTCTGCCCGCCAGCGCGTGAAATTCTCCCAGACATCGCCGTGGACCGGGGCATAGAGAACGATCGCATCGATCATCTCCGGATGGGCTGTCGCAACTGCCAGAGTCACACCGCCGCCGAGCGAATGCCCCATCATTCCCACGCGCTTCGCATCGATCTGCGGCAACGCTGCTGCCCGCACGGCATGGATCGCGTTCAGGCTGTCCATCGCGTACTCAAGGTTGCCGTCGTAGACCTTTTCCACCATCGGGCTTTCGTCGGAAAAGGCATGGCCGCGGTAATCGGTATGCAGCACGGCGAATCCCTGACGTGCCAAGTAATCCTGTTCCCGTTTAAGCCCGCGTCCGTTGGTGTAGATCGAAGGGGCGATGTAGCCGTGATTCAGGATCAACAGAGGATGCGGACCGGGTCCGGTCGGGATATTCATGATCCCGCTGATCAGAAGTCCGTTGCTGCGGTAGGTGATGGTGTA
>MFXS01000037.1:3742-9651 GCA_001788925.1 Candidatus Peribacteria bacterium RIFCSPHIGHO2_01_FULL_55_13 | reverse complement strand
AGTGGGGAAGGGAAAGCTCTGAAGGAAGGAGTTCGAGCGGCGCGACAGCGTTGGGTTTTGTGGGTTTGGTGGGTTGGGTGGGTATGTTGAGTTCGGCATGCGTACAAGCACTCATGATTATGCAGCCGAGAATGATGCAGAGACGTTTCATAAAAGATATAAGATACAAGATACAAAGAAATCCTAAGATACAAGATACAAAGTACCACGGGTACGTTTTAGGATTTGTTTCTTGTATCTTCTTTGTATCTTGTGTCTTGTGTCTTCGCCCTATCGGGTCCATCGCTTCGCGCGATCCAGAAGCCGGCGCAGCACTTCCGCCACCGCGGTTGCTGCAGGCGCGATCGATGCCGGAGTCGGGATATCGGAAAATAGCGAGATGGGCTTGCCAGCATACATGTTCGGCACAATCTTCCCTGAGCGGATATCGGTGATCGTGCGCATCTGCATTTTTCCGATATAGGGATCGCTGAACATCGGTGTGTAGTAGAGACAGTCGCTGAAGTAGTAATGCGTCACCTGGCTGTGGCGCGATTTCGACCGTTCCTCAATATGCTCGCCGCCATGCAAAAGCGTTGCCGACCAGATCACGGCCTGCCCTTTCTTCATCGTCACGATGTGTTTTTTGAGCCCCGCCGCCTCCACATACGCCTGCATACAGTCTTCGTAGTGCTGATACGACTCGCGCCCCGAAGGAAGTCCCAGATCATGAAAATCCCACGCGGGCATTCTGTGGCTGCCGGGGTACACATGCAGTGGCCCGCATGTTGCATCGATATCCTGTAGCGCGATCCAGACTCCGCACATAAAGCCATGGGGCACGGAGTGAAAATGCACGGTGTCGCTGTGGGTGTGCTGCTCGGTTCCTTCGGCGAAGTTCAACGTCTGAAAGGGGATCGGGTCGCGCTGATACAGCAGCCGCAGCACGCGGTCGATTTCGGGAAGCAGCGCGAGTGCTTTTGCGTCTGTGTTTTCTTTCCAGGCATCCTGGATTCTTCCATGGCCGCGGTACAGCGGCGCGAGAGCTGCGATCAGTCTTTCGCAAAACGAATCGAGTTCCGGAATTTTGGCATCGATGATCAGATATCCGTCCTGCGCGTAGGTCGCCACAAGTTTTTTATCGTCCTCAGCAAGATCCGCCTCTTCCAGAAGCGTCTTGAAAAACGGCGTCTGAAACCAAGGCATATTCATCTGTCGCAGGCTCGCCATTTTCGAATCGGGATTCGCCAGGATCGCCGCTCCGGAGCGCTGGATGTCCATGGATTTACCATAGCATTTCACCGGAAAGAGGCTACAGGATCTTGCTTTTCCTCCTGCGAAAATTTAGTGTGATCCCCTTATGGCTCTCGACGCCCATGAACTACAACAATGGCTTAGCCGCACGCACGGTTTTTCTGAGGAAGACATCATCCAAGATGCCAGGGACCCGCGGGCGCTGGCTCTCGGCAATATCTACAGGACAATGAAGGAAGCCGGTGGCGCAGGGGTGTTACAAGCACTCGGGATTATCGATGCTGATGGCAAGCAGTCGGCTGCTCTGGATGCTTCGATTGCAACGATAGATGAGACAGGGCGCCGTCATCAGAGTTTGAATCTTTCCCAAACGTGGGCTGTTTCTTTACGGGACGTTCATAGCGTTCTTCAGACGTCCAGCGCATGGCGATGGTTGAATGAGAAAAATTTGCGGTTTGTAGAAAAACCGGATGCACAACGGACATTGCAGATTGATAAAACCTTTGCATACAGAGAGACACGTAATCAGCTCGCCGAAATCCTTCGTCCCCGAATATCTGTGGACGATATGACTGTTATCAATGCAGGAGGGGAAGCGGCATTTAACTACTGCAGGGATGCTTATAGGGCAAGTTCGCTAAAGACACAGGCAATGGATGCAACGTTGAGCTCTGCCCTTCAAGACCCGGAGTACCAGCCATTTTTTGTCGATGAATTCAAGTTGTTCGCAGTCGAGGAAAGCGCGCTCGCGCAAGAATAAAAATCCACCTTGCCGTAAGAAGTGCCGCAAACGCCCGTCTTCCCCAGTGACTATCTTCCGGGGCCTCTGCATGTGGTTCTTTGAGAGATCATTGAATGGAAACCATGCATGCCCCGGGTGATAGCCATCTCTCTGCATTGCGCTTCTACTCTTCCTTGCTGATCGCAATCGTGATCGCGGTCTGGCCTTCCGCTCCGGTGATCATGAGTGAGACGACGCGGTCGTCTTTTGTGCCGCTCAAAATCGAGGTGCCGGATGCTTCCATACTCTCACCCATCGTCCAACCCGCGGCAGCCAGTTCTTTGTTGTAGTGCGCCGCCACCGTCGCGACGTCGTCCGTGCTCATGAGGACAACCGCCATCCCTGGTTCTCCCGTCTGCGCATTCACGCTCGCGGAGTACGTCACCGTCGCTCCCGCGTAGGCCTTCACGTCCTCCGGCCAGTCGCCGGGCATCTCTCCTCCACCGATAGTCGCCGTGCCTTCATCCGTCTGTATCTCCATGCTGCCGTCCACCTTGACGTCGACATCGGCGTTTCCCGCGGTGTCCTGTTCCATCTTCCGTTCCATCGCATTCTCCACGCCCTTTTGTCCGCAGGCAGCAAGAAGAAGTCCGGCGGTCATCAGCAAAACGAGTTTGGAGGAACGCATGGGAGAAGGGGAGAAGAAGATAGAGTCATTATTGTTCACGCTTTCGGAATTGCCAACATATTTTTGCAAGCCACCGGTGTTCTCCGTACACTTCCAACGCGATCTTTCCACGTTAAAAGGCCCCATCGTCTATCGGTTAGGACACTTGGTTCTCATCCAAGAAAGCGGAGTTCGATTCTCCGTGGGGCTGCCATTGACACAATAAATTTCAGTAGTATTTTGTTATTAGGTCAGTCCACCCCGTTCTTTTTTTAGGAGGCAAAACATGTTCGCCCAAGGATACGAAGCCTTTCTTCTTTGTTCGGTTGCGGTATTGGGAGTGATTCTCGACTATCTCTCCCGCATCGCAATGAAAGAGTACTTCATGATTCTGCCCAAAAACATGCAGAATCGATTGTGTCGGGGCGAGTATTTTAGAGAACTTCCCCCGCCCGCAGCATTGAAAAAAATGGGTAATGTCACGCTGCTATTAGGGCTCAGAGGTTTTGCCAAGATCTGGTTTCTGGTCTTGGTGTGGAAGGCATCACAGCCTGTTGCGACGGCAATCGTCGTAATGTACGCGTTCGACGCAGTTGTGGGCCTTGCACTTTGGAAAGCCAGTTCCACGTCGCCACCGGTCGTCCGATAAAGATCACCGACTGGCCTAACGGAGCGCTCCTACGCGTTCCGTTTTTTCTCCTACACATGTACTAGGAGCGGTCATCTATACATACTACGCTATGGATATGCGCTTCTTCGCACTCGATACCCGTGCCATGGAAACGATCTGCAAGCGGTACTGCACCGCGGGCGAGAAGGAAGTGCTCCTCACGCGCTATCACTGGATGTCCTTTCTGATCCGGTCGTTTCGGGAATTCTTCATCACGCTGCTGCTCATCACGCTTGTCGCCGTGGCCTGGGGGTTTGAATGGCCGCTTGCCGAGATCATCGGGACGGTGGTCTCTGTGTTGGTGATCTTCGTCCTCTTCAAAGTGCTCAAGACGTACATCGACTGGCGGTTTGATTTCCTCTTGGTCACCACCGACAAAATCATCCTCGTCGACCAGACTTCTATCTTCTCGCGCCATGAAAAACCGATCCATCTGGAGAACGTCGGCGGCATCGCGGCATCCACGCAGTTCTGGGACATCTTTCCGTTCGGCAAAATCACGATCCACTTAAAGGAGGGCCTTGGAGGAGATGCTGTCACCATCTATTTCGTGCCGCATGCGCAGGAAGTGGCGGCGACGGTCGCGGACGTGGTGACGAAGTTCCAGAGAAAGGGGCACGCGGTGCAGGAGTGATTACAGCGCTTCTCGCAGCGCTTTCAGCTGCCCTGCATTGATGATCGTCATCAGTTCTTCATCGGTCGCTTCGCGGATGCCAGTGACCGTTCCAAAGCGCTTGAGGAGTTCCGACTTGGTCAGCGGTCCCACGCCCGGAATCTCATCCAGCGCGGATCCCACGGACTTGTGCTTCAATCTTTTTTCGCGATGCCGGTTTGAAAACCGGTGCGCTTCATCGCGCAGTCGCATCAGCAGGTATTTCGCCGGCGCTTCATTGGGGAAGATCACGGGATCTTTGTGTCCCGGAATGAAAACTTCTTCCTGTTTCTTCGCGAGCCCAATCACCGGCAGCGCGATCTGCATCATCTCCATCGCGTCGAGCGCGGCGGAGAGCTGGCCTTTGCCGCCATCGATCACCAGGAGATCCGGGCGCGCGGAAAGTGAGGTATCCGTTTTTCCTTCGCTCGGGAGCCGAACCATGATGATTCCAAGTTTTGCTTCAGGATGTTCCTTGCAGAACTGTTCGGTTTTTTTCTGGAGGACATCCGGCGGCTCATGCACATGACGGAACCCGATGTCGCCGTAATATTCCTCGAGCTGCGATTGAGGATCGATGATCACATACACCTTTTCCTTTTTGATCCCGTAGAGGATTTTTCGCACCACAAACTGCCCCAGTTTCTGGCCGCGCTCTTTTTTGTCCACCCAGACGGATTTTATCTCCATAACCTTTCCGGGATTCTCTACCAGACGCGCCAAGGCGATAATTCCATTGTCCTTCCTCGCAATGAAAAACTGACGATAATCGATGTTCTCATTACTCAGAATCTCCGAGTTTTCCGTTATGATTTCTTCGATCGCTTTCGCTTCGCCCTTGCGAGCTTTGCCGAAGCTGATGCCGCGCTTCTTCCATTCGATCTCTTCCAAGCGAACGTTCTGTGTAAGATGCCGTAATCTGCGCTTCAGCACTTCCCGCAACGACTTGTAATCGTCCACTTCACCTTCCTTGATCGTCCGCAGGGTGAACGACCGGTACTGGTCATTCGCGGGTTTCCCGTTTTCCATCACCACCATGCTTCCCACAGTCTCCGTACCGCCGAGGTGCGAGATGTCGTAGCCTTCGATGCGTTTGGGAAGAGCCGGTAACTTCAAGATGTCCTGCAATCCCTTCAATGCGTCTTCGAGATTACGTGCAGCGGTTTCCCATGCGGTTTCCTGGGCACGGAGTTTTTCCTGCGCATTGGTCACCGCCAGGTCCAGCAGATGCGATTTCTTTCCGCGCTCGGGCACGATGATCCGAAGCCTGCGGCCAGTTCGGGATGTGCACCATGCTTCGAGCAGCACCCGGTCCGGGAAATCATCGGAAATCACAATGGCCGGAGGAAGATCTGTCTGCGCTTCGGCATACTGCGGCAGAAAGGCATCGAGCGCTTCGGCGATGGAGTCCGGCTGGCCCTGCAGCGGGAACTTCTCTTCGCCGATCATCTTTCCTTCGCGGACTTTGAGGACTACGGCTACGGAATGGTTGTTGCTGAGCGCGACACCGATCACATCGAGGTCTTTTCCATGGGGATCGGAGACGATCTGCCCTTCCTTCTGATGCTCCATGAAGCCGAGCGCGTCTCTGAGCTTGGCTGCGCGCTCGAATTTCTTGTCTGCCGCGGCCTGCGCCATGAGCTCGCGAGCTTTTTTGGCGAGCGCGTCGCGGTTACCCTTGAAAAAATCCATCACAAGATCAATGCGGCGACGGTATTCCTCATGACTCACGGCTTGGATGCAGAGGCCGTTGCATTTGCCGATCTGGTACTCGAGACACGGTTTAGGATTCGTGACTCGTGATTCGTGATTCGTGATTCGGTTGCACTGGTCCAACCCTTTTTTGCAGCATTCAAAATTCAGGAGGAGCTGAAGAAATTCCAGACTACGCCGGACTTGCCACGCGGAAAGAAAGGGGCCGAAGTAGCGGGCATCCGCATTTTCCCCGCCTGACCGGCGGGCAGGC
>MFXS01000037.1:0-3734 GCA_001788925.1 Candidatus Peribacteria bacterium RIFCSPHIGHO2_01_FULL_55_13 | reverse complement strand
AGGGATCGTGCACCGTCACTTCCAGGTACACGTAGTTCTTGTCGTCTTTCATCATGACGTTGTACTTGGGCTTCAGAGTCTTGATGAGGTTCGTCTCCAGAATCAGTGCCTCCAGATCGGAATTCGTCATGGTCCATTCCACGTCGGCCAAGTGTTTTCTCAGTGCCAGCTTCCATGGGCCGATGGAAAGGTCCACTTTCACCTGCACATAGTTTTTCAGCCGTTCACGGAGATTTACTGCTTTGCCCACATAGAGCACGGCGCCCTTTGCGTCTTTCCAACGGTAAATACCCGACGAAGTCGGCGCTTTGGCAATGCGTTTGCGGAGATCGGGGAGATGCGGATTATCCATAATTCGGAATGCGGAAAGCGGAATTCGGAATTAGCGCCGCAATCCGATAATGTAATTCTACATTCCGCATTCCGAATTCCGAATTGGTTCCCAAGGTTTCCGCCATCGTCCTTACGTACCGCAGCCCCAAAGACACGCTGGCGTGCGTTCGCGCCTTGCTGGGGCAGACATTGGGCGATGCTCTTGAAGTCATTGTCGTCGACAATCATTCCGATACCGACAGTATCGGGATCCTCAGGACGCAGCTTTCCAAAGACCCCCGAATCCGCTTGGTGGAAACCAAGAGGAACCTCGGCTATGGGAAGGGCAACAACTTCGGTGTTCGGTATGCGACCGGGGAGTACCTCCTTATTATCAACCCCGACAACATGATGCCGCCGGAGGCGCTGCAAAAGCTTGTTGAGAAGATGGAGAAGGATCCGACGATCGGGATCCTCGCCCCAAAGCTCGTGTTTCCGATCGGCACCGTGCGCGACTCTGCGCGGGCGTTCCCCAGTTTTTTCGATGTTTTCATCAAGCGGACGGCGCTGCGGTATCTCTTTCCGAGGCGACTGGCGGCGTACACCCGCTCCGCGGCGCCCGCAGATCAAACATCACCACAGGATATGGATTGGATTGCCGGTGCATGTCTTCTTCTGCGGCGGTCGTTCTATAACGAACTGCAGGGATTCGATCCGCGGTTCTTCCTCTTCTTCGAGGATATCGACCTCTGCCGACGTACGTGGGCTGCGGGTAAGCGCGTCGTCTACGATCCTACGATCACCGTTGCCGACCGGGAGCATCGTTTGAGCGAAGGGGGAGTGCTGACGCTGCTTACGAAGAAGACGGTGCGGTGGCATCTGGCGAGTGCGGTGAAGTATTTTTGGAAGTGGAAGGGGTGTTCAAATCCATCGTATTCTCGTTGACCACTCCTCAGCCTTTCCTTTAGGCTCTACCGGCAATGGACATGGTTTCCCTACAAACAGAGGCCCGCGACGCCGCTATAAAGCCGGCGGTGATGCGCCGAAACGGCAAAGTGCCGTGTGTTGTCTATGGTTCGGGAACGGCGCACCAGACCCTTACCTGCGATAGAAACGAACTGAACCGTGTCTACACGAAGGCCGGAGAGAGCACCCTGGTCGAACTTTCGGTGGGGGGAAAAAAGGTGCCGGTGCTGATTCACGAATTGGACCTCGATCCGCTGAGTGGCCATATTGCGCACGTGGATTTCTACGCCGTCGATATGAGCAAGGAGATTGAAGCCAAGGTGCCGGTGCGTTTCACAGGTGAGTCGTTCGCGGTGAAGGATCTTGGTGCCATCTTTGTCATCGCCCAAGAGCACGTCACAGTGAAGTGTCTTCCGAAGGATCTCCCGCACGAGCTCACGGCCGATATCTCCGGACTCAAGGAATTCCATGATGTCATCACCGTGGGCTCGCTCGTTCTTCCCACAGGAGTAGCGATCAAAGATGCTCCGGATACGGTGGTGGCCGTCGTCCAAGAACCGCGCGCAGAGGAAGTCGTTGAGGTTGCCGCTCCGGTGGAAGGTGCCGTCGTTGCCGAAGGAGCCGTTGCGGGTGCCGAGGGAGCTCCGGCTGCTGAGGGTGCTGCACCCGCCAAGGAAGAGAAGAAGAAATAACGATAATGCGCCCCATCCGTCTTCCCTACGGAATTTCGCATGCGAATCCACTCCTTCCACCGGCTTCGTCCCATCGCCGTCATGGCACTGTCGCTCCTGGCCGCGGTGTTGCTCCTTTCGATCCTTTCCGCCCTATTTGCGCTTGTAAGCGACCTGTATTCCGGAGTCCCGTCCTCCAGGCCTGTCGCCGAAGCATCGTCGTTTTCGCTCGCCCCGCCGGAGTTCCTTCTGCGCCTCAGTCTCTTTCCGGACCAGCAGCGCCGCCGACGTCTCATCGGCGTGATCGTCGAAAACCAGGAGACGGCGCGGCTCCATCATCAGGGTCTGGAGAAGGCGCTGTTTATAGAGGAGTTTAACGTGGAGGGAATGATCTCGCGGTTTCTTGTGGTCTTCGACGCGAAAGATCTTCCTCCCATGATCGGGCCGGTGCGTTCGCTGCGCCCGTATTTCGTAGATGCGTCGCAGCCGTGGGTTCCGGTGATCATCCACGCCGGCGGAAGTCCCGAAGCGTTCGAGCGCGCGGCACTGCTCTCCGATGTCACTGCCATCAATGCACTGCGCTATGACGACGGCGAGCACTTCATTCGCGCCGATGATGTCCCCGCGCCCCACAATCTGTTTCTTCCCACGGAGAACGTGATCAGTCTTCTCGAGCAGAATCTTGCGATTCCGGGGGAAGACGAACTGAAAGCATATCCGTACACCCTCTGGCCCCCGTACCTTACGGGGCCTCCTCCCCCGCACGGATCCGGGGCGCTCATCGTCACCATCGACTACTACAGTCCCGTGCATAACGTGGAGTATCGGTTCCAGTCCGACGGTTCGTATCTGCGCACCAACGGCGGAACGGAGAGCGCGCTGCGGCCTCGAAACATTCTCATCATCGAAGCGCCGATCACCGAAATCGGCGAATTTGGACGCCTCACTATTCCTCTAGAAGGAGAAGGAAAGGCGATGCTCTTCCGTTCCGGATCGGTCTTTCCGGTGCGCTGGAGCAAGGAGGGAGGAGATGAACCGTGGGAATTCACGACGGAAGAAGGAGAGCCCCTGCGCTTCGCCGGCGGCGCTACATGGATGACACAGGTGCCATCACTCGATCGGGTGATGTGGGAATGATAGTTGCCATTTGGCATTTACCATTGGCCATTTGCTTTGCCCAATGGCAAGTCGCAAATGGAAAATAGAAAATCATTTCCTCAGCCACTCCGGCAGCAGCAGCGGCTTCGCGAGGCTTGGTACTTTTTCGATGAGATCGAGATCTTCGAGCGTCACCTTTCCCACATACAGGCGCTTGAGGTCGCCGCCACCGGACTGGAACGCTTCGATTGAAGTCAGGCCTTTCAGGTACACCATGCCTTTGGTGAACGCGCCTGGTTCCGTCGTTCGCGTAAGGCCGCGCTTGACGTCGATGGTCTTGCTGAGTGCTTTCTCTGTACCGTATCCCAACTCCTGTTCCAAATACCTGCGGGTGTCGCGGAATCCGTGCTCCCGCGCGAATTCCACGGCCAGGTAGGAGCGCGCGGGCCCGAGGCGCTTGGGATGGTCTTCGGGAAGCACCCGGTTCTGGCTCCATGCCGCGAGTCCTTCCTGCGTGGAGAGATAGCCGGCCGTGCCGCGTCTAAGCAGCAGCCACGACTGATGGGCGCCATTCTCGCTCGTAAGCGCATGCACTTCGATTTCATGGGCGATCAAGGCATCCATGTGTTTCCTGCTGAACTTCGCCCCGGCTCGCAGCGCGAGCGTTCGCCCTCCCACAGCACAGTC
>MFXS01000036.1:19222-81338 GCA_001788925.1 Candidatus Peribacteria bacterium RIFCSPHIGHO2_01_FULL_55_13 | reverse complement strand
TTCTACCGATGCCACGGCTTTCGAGGAAATCGCGATGATGTCGCCTTCTTGGATCAGACCTGCACGGATCAATATCGAAGCGAGGTCATCCCCTGGACGAAGAAGCGTGGTAGAGATTGGAATCAATTCCATACGATCATTGTAGAGACGCACTGTCAGTGCGTCTTTACGGTTGTCATCAAAATTCACCAGATTTCCACCTCTTTTCCCTGCACCAGAATCGTATCGCGCGTGACTGCGTCATCTTCGAGATCAATCCGGGAGAGACGCACCTTCAGAAGTCCCGGGGAAGGATGATGGAGCGTCACGTGACGCGGCGCTTCCGGGACCGTCATCGAGAGCGTCGCTCCCACGGGGAGCGTCCAGCGGGTAAAGCCGAGCCCGGTTTCCACAAGCGTCACATCTTCCAGCCGCGCATTGCGGACCTCTCGGCGCTTCCAGGATTCCGGAAGGCTGAGGTAGATCGTCCCTTCTCCTTCATTCACGCAGTCGATGATTGCGGTTCCCTGCAATGTGCTTACATCCAGTCCCAGGGAGGCGGAGCCTTTGTGTTCCGCAGCGATCGCCACTCTTCCCTCCGTCTGCCATTCCAGAATCGTGGCCTTCAGCGGTCCGTTGCTCAGCGCCGTGACGCCCAAAAACACTGCTGACGCAATGACGACATGGATACCGAGATGTTGCCGGGGGGCAGGAAGAGATAAGGGCAAGTCGGAGGACAGTGTACTCCTTTTATAAAGACTAGGGAGACCAATGAAACCAGGGAGACCAAGGAACAGATTCCACTGGAGTTTAGAATCTGTTCTTTGGTCTCCTCGGTCTCCCCGGTTTCCTCTCAATTTTCTGTTCCTTGTACACACGCTATGCTATAATAATCCTCATGGAGCTCGACCCGCACACCCTGCAGCAAATCCTCCAGCGGATCTACCAGCAAATGCGCTGTCCACAGTGCGGCAACAGAGTACCGGTGGATTTCTCCGCCGTGCGCGTCGTCGCAGCGGGGTCATTACTTTTGCAGCTCAAGTGCGAAGACTGCAATGCCTTCATTGTGCTGCATGCCTCCATCCAGGGAATGCCGAAGACAGAGAAGGAAGAAGAGCAGTCGGGGATTGTGAATGCATCCTCCACACTGCAGCTTTCCGGAAAAGAAATGGAGATGCTCGAGGGCGCACTTGAGGAATCAGGAGGGTCGTTTGAGAAGCTCTTTGCGAAGTATGCGAAGGAGGAGAAGAAGGATAAATAAACGATTGGCGATTTCCTCATTGGCGATTTGCGATTGGGTTTATACTGGGAGTGTTTCATGATGTCTCGCCTTCGACTCTCGGCAGTTCTCCTTGCGGTAATGTTGGCCGGATGCAGTGCATCGACAACGGGTGAGGCTCGGACCGGCAGCGGCGTGACGATTGATCTTCGTTCCATTCTTCAGGGATTTGCCGATGCGCGGATCGTTGTGACGGCATCCATCCGTTCCCTCTGGTCCGACGCGCAGAAGCGCGCAGGCGATATTGCGCAGGGGGCCGAGAAGATAAAAGAGGGGAAGGAGCTGATGGAGAGGGGGGTTCTGGGGGAATAGCCGAGCATTCGGATAGTCGAGAACCTTGATTTTTTTCTTTACAGTAAATGACTTTTATTTATCATTTTGGTATCGCTTGGACCTGAGGGTCTAAGTGGTGGATTGTCTACTTAGACCTGAGGGGTCTAAGTATCGTTGTCAATAATAGGCTGGTGGGGGAGGTGTCCCCCAATTTCCATAAGGAGGAATTGATTCCTAACGGAAATGAGGCTGATCACCTCGCAGGTCAGGTGCCAATAATGTTCTTCGGAACATTGGTACCTGACCCTTTTTATCAATGCACCTTCTTCAAATGTATTTTTATTTTCTGAATTACTATTGCACATATCGGTTTCATATATATAGTGGATCCACTTCACCGAAGTGTTTCTCCCGTTTTAGACGAACGGCCAGGAAACGCTGCGGTGTTTCGTGTGTGGATTTTATGCACGAACATTGGATGAGACGCACTGCGAGTGCGTCTCTACCGGAGCCACATTATTAGCCCATTATCTATTCCCACATTCCGATCATGCCGCCTCCCGCTCACAAGTCCGCAGCTACCGACAGCTTTGACGCCGTGTCGCTGTCCGTTGCTTCTCCGGAAGACATCCTCGGATGGTCCCGCGGAGAAATCACGAAGCCGGAAACAGTGAACTACCGCACGCAGCGCGCGGAGCCGGACGGCCTCTTCTGTGAGCGCATCTTCGGACCCACCAAGAACTTTCAGTGCTTCTGCGGAAAATATAAAGGAGTGCGGTACGCCGGAGTCGTCTGCGAGAAGTGTGGAGTGGAAGTCACGCGTAGCATCGTCCGCCGCGAGCGCATGGGCCACATCAACCTGGCGGTTCCCGTTACCCACATCTGGTTCCTCAGGTCCTCCCCCTCGCGCCTCGGTCTTCTCCTCGATCTCCCGATCAAGACGCTCGAGCAGATCGTCTACTTCGCCGCGTACATCGTGATTGCCGTGGAGCAGGATGCGAAAGGAGCGGCAGAGAGCGAGCTCAACGAAGGCTATGACAAGCGCAAAAACCAGGTGAAGCGTGAGTATGAGGAAGCCAAGAAAGGACTGCAGGAGAGCGGTGCCACGCGCGCCCAGATCGACGCGCTCGATAAAGAGGCGGCAGACAAGCTTGATTCTTTGAAGAACAATCACCGCGACGCAGGCGATGACCTCAAGAACCTCGCGATCGGTACGGTGCTCTCCGAGCTCAAGTTCCGTGAAATGAACATGAAATTCGGACACGTCTTCCGCGCCGGCACCGGTGCAGAGTCGCTCCGCGAGATTGTCATGAATATCAACCTCGACACGCTCGTGGGAGAACTGGAGAAGGAGCGGGAGAAGAGCAGCGGACAGAAGCTCAAGAAGATCATGAAGCGTATCAAGCTCGTCTCCTCACTCAAGAAAGCCGGTATCAAGCCCGAGTGGACGATCCTCACCCGCCTAGCCGTGATCCCACCGGACCTGCG
Organism: Candidatus Peribacteria bacterium RIFCSPHIGHO2_01_FULL_55_13; assembly: GCA_001788925.1. Lineage (GTDB taxonomy): Bacteria > Patescibacteriota > Gracilibacteria > Peribacterales > Peribacteraceae > 2-12-FULL-55-11. The sequence goes on along the minus strand of MFXS01000036.1, from coordinate 78,319 downwards.
CCCGATGGTGCAGCTCGACGGTGGCCGCTTCGCCGCATCCGACCTCAACGATCTCTACCGTCGCGTCATCAACCGCAATAACCGTCTCAAAAAACTGATGAGTATCGGCGCTCCGGAAGTCATCTGCCGCAACGAGAAACGCATGTTGCAGGAGGCGGTCGATACGCTTCTCAACAACTCCGCCCGTGCGGGGAAGACCCTGTTTACCGCAGGAGATCGCCGCAAACTTCGCTCTCTCTCCGACATGTTGAAAGGAAAGCAGGGACGCTTCCGCCAGAACCTCCTTGGAAAGCGCGTCGACTACTCCGGACGCTCCGTCATCGTCGTCGGTCCGCATCTTCGCCTGAACCAGTGCGGCCTTCCAAAAGAAATGGCGATGAAGCTCTTCAAGCCGTTTGTCATCGGACGTCTCATCCGCGACGAGCATGCGCACAACGTGAAAGGTGCGGAACGCATCGTCCAGGACGGCGGCAAGGAGGTGTGGGACATCCTCGAGGAAGTGATCCAGAACAAGTACGTCCTCCTCAACCGCGCGCCGACACTGCACCGCCTCGGTATCCAGGCGTTCAACCCGCTGCTCATCGAAGGACTCGCCATCCAGCTCCATCCGCTCGTGTGCGCCGCGTTCAACGCCGACTTTGACGGAGACCAGATGGCCGTGCACGTTCCGCTTTCGGATAAAGCTCAGAAGGAAGCCAGGGAACTCATGGCCGCCAACAACAACGTGCTCAAGCCTTCCGCCGGAGAACCGGTGATCAACCCTGTCCAGGACATGGTGCTCGGCTGCTACTTCCTCACGCAGGTCCACGACGGACGCAAGGGCGAGGGGATGGTGTTCGGCAGCCCCGCCGAGGCGGCGCTCGCCTATGACCACGGGTTTGTAAATCTTCAGGCCAAGGTCAATGTCCGCTACACGCACCCGGACGGTACGAAGGAGATGGTCGAGACCTCCGTCGGGCGCCTGAAGTTTCAGGAGATCGTTCCCGCTGCACTGGGCTTCCTGAACCAGACGATGAAGAAGAAGAACCTGAGCGACCTCATCGCCCGGTCTCTCGACATCGTGGGGCGCGAGGAGACTGTCGCGCTTGCTGACCGCATCAAGGACATCGGCTTCCATTACGCCACAAAGTCGGGCATCAGTATCTCGCAGGCCGATATTCGCATCCCGAAGGAAAGAGACAAGATCGTCGCGGAAGCCAGCGAAAAAGTCCGTGTCATCAACAACTACTACTGGAAGGGCCTCATCACGGCCGATGAAAGGTACAGCCACGCCATCCGCACCTGGTCCAAGGCCAAAAACGACGTGGGAGCGGTGATGATCACTGACTTCCTCACGGTCCCTGAAAACCCAATCACCTACGTCATCGACTCCGGCGCCCGTGGAAACTGGGGCCAGATTACGCAGTTGGCCGGCATGAAAGGACTCGTGGCAAACCCGTCCGGGCGCACCATCGAGCTTCCGATCCAGAGCAACCTCAAAGACGGATTCTCCGTGCTCGAGTTCTTCATCGCCACGCACGGAGGGCGCAAAGGTAAGTCCGATACCGCCCTCAAGACCGCCGAAGCCGGTTACCTTACGCGCCGTCTCGTCGACGCCGTCCAGGACATCGTTATCCGCGAAGACGACTGCGGCAGCAAGGATTTCCACTCGATTACGCGCCAGGACAGCGAGAAGATCGGCGAGAAGTTCGAGATCCGCATCTTCGGACGACGCCTTGCAGCCGATCTGGAAGCCGGTGGAAAAACCATCGCCAAGCGCAACGACGAAATTGACGCCGAGATCATGAAGAGGATCAACGAGCACAAAGTGGAATCGATTCCGCTCCGGTCCGTCATGACCTGCAAGACCCTTAGGGGCATCTGCCAGAAGTGCTACGGCCGCGACCTCGGCGACAACAAGACGGTCGAGATCGGCACGCCGGTGGGCATCATTGCAGCGCAGAGTATCGGTGAACCGGGAACGCAGCTCACCATGAGAACCTTCCACATGGGAGGAGTCGCTGAAGGAGGCGACATCACGCAGGGTCTTAACCGCGTCGAAGAACTCTTTGAAGCCCGCACCCCACGCACGCCAGCCATTCTCAGCGATATCGCCGGACGCGTAAAAGTGTCGCATGCAGGCGGACGCACGGTGATCCAGGTGGTCGCTCAGGAACGCGGCGAGGACCGCTACCTTATCCCCGCCGGATTCAAAATCGCTGTGAAGAAGGGTCAGGAAGTCCGCGAACGCACGGTCATCGCCAAGTCCTCGACGGACAAGTCGACGGTCAAAGCGCTTATCGCCGGTGCCGTCACCACGACGGAAGGAGGGGAGGTCCGCATCCGTCACGACCAGATCCAGGAACGGAACTACGAATTTACGTCCCGTGAAACAGTGCTCATCAAAAACGGCGACATGGTGGAAGCCGGACAGGCGCTCAACGCCGGACACTACAACCTGCATGAACTTTTGGAGAAAAAAGGTGCCTACTCCGTGCAGAAGTACATCATCCAGGAGGTCCAGCACATCTACTCCTCGCAGGGGCAGACCATCAACGACAAACATCTCGAGATCATCGTCCGCAAGATGTTTAGCAAAGTCCGCATCATCGATGCCGGCGACACGACGCTGCTTCCGGGCGAGACCGCCGACATCGGCGAAGTGCTCCATCAGAATGATGCCTTCACGAAATCCAAGAGAAGCGCGACCTACGAGCCGCTGCTCCTGGGTATCACCCGCGCCGCGCTCGCCACCGACAGCTGGCTCGCCGGAGCTTCCTTCCAGGAAACCATCCGTGTGCTTGTGGAGGCCGCTACGACCCGCCGCGTCGACGCGCTTCAGGGACTCAAGGAAAACGTCATCATCGGTCGGCTTATTCCCACGGGCGAGGTGTATCGCCAACGCTTTATCTCCGAAGAGGCCGCCAAAGCCGCCAAAGAGGATGCCGCCTAAAGGTCCTTTTCTCTTTACTCTAGCCCCTCTTCTCTTTACTCTCTTCCGGCAATTCGATCCGGATCCCATCACCCCTTCATGCCAACCGTTAACCAGTTAATCCGCAAAGGCCGCAGCTCCAAGCGCCGCAAGAGCAAAGCGCCGGCACTCCAGTACACCTGGAACGCCCTCAAGATGCGCGCGGTGCCGCTGCCCAAGGGCGCGCCCTTCAAGCGCGGCGTCTGCATTAAAGTCACGACGATGACGCCAAAGAAGCCGAACTCTGCTCTCCGTAAAATCGCCCGCGTACGCCTCACCAACGGTCACGAAGTAAAGGCCTACATCATGGGAGAGGGCCACAACCTGCAGGAACACTCCGTTGTTCTTGTCCGTGGCGGCCGTGTGAAAGACCTTCCGGGAGTCCGTTACCACATCGTTCGCGGCATCCTCGACACCGAAGGCGTCCGCGACCGCAAGCAGGGCCGCTCCCGCTACGGCGCCAAGAGGCCGAAAGCCGCTTAATTCCTCCTATCCTAACCTTCACCCGAATTTCCCATGGCCAAGCCGATCAAAGCGTACATCCCCGAAGGTTCCGATCCGCAGATCGAGAAGTTCATCTGCTGCCTGATGCGTGAGGGAAAGAAGTCCATTGCGCGTGGCGTGTTTTGGGATGCGATGGAGGTCATCAAGACCCGAACGAAGGATGCGCCGCTGGAAGTCTTTGCCAAGGCTCTTCTGAATGTGACGCCGCTCGTCGAAGTTCGCCCGAAGCGCGTGGCCGGAGCGGTCTATCAAGTGCCAGTTGAAGTCACTCCCAAGCGCCAGACTGCCCTTTCCATCCGCTGGATTCTCGATGCCGCCCGCTCGCGCAAAGGTATACCGATGGCCCAGCGCCTCGCGATGGAATTGCTTGATGCTTCCGCCGACCAGGGGGCAGCGTTCAAGAAGAAGCAGGACGTACTGAAGATGGCACAAGCGAATAAGGCGTTCGCGCACCTGGCTAAATAGTGATGCTAAAAGCATAGATTTCTCCTTTCGAAGGATTGCATCCAAAACGCTATTTCCGTATAGTTTTTCGGAAAATCGCAGATGCAACCGCATCTTGAGCGGTTGCTCTCTTTTCTTCACTCCATTCCCAGTCCCATCATGGATCTTAAGAACGTTCGCAATATCGGAATCATTGCCCATATCGACGCCGGAAAAACAACGACCTCCGAGCGCATTCTCTTTTACACGGGCAAGAACTACAAAATCGGCGAGGTGCACGAGGGGGAGGCGACCATGGACTGGATGGAACAGGAGCGCGAGCGCGGCATCACCATCACCGCAGCCGCCACACAATGTAACTGGCATGCTGCCGATGTCGACGGCAAGGAGATCGACTGCGTCATCAACCTGATTGATACCCCCGGACACGTGGACTTCACCGCCGAAGTGGAGCGTAGTCTTCGCGTCCTGGACGGCGGATGTGTCGTCTTTGACGGATCGCAGGGCGTAGAACCCCAGAGTGAGACCGTCTGGCGTCAGGCGGACAAATACAATGTCCCGCGCCTCGCATTCGTGAACAAAATGGACAAAACAGGAGGGGATTTCTACATGTCCCTCGCCTCGATCCACGACCGCCTCACCAAAAGCGCCGTCGCGATCCAGCTCCCGATTGGCGCGGAGTCGGATTTCACCGGGCTCATCGATCTCGTCGAAAAGAAGGCCTACAAGTTCGAAGGAGCGCACGGCGAGAACCGCATCGAGATCCCGATTCCGGAAGACCTCGTCCAGAACGTGAGCGAGTACCGGGCGGTGCTCATGGAGAAAGTCGCCGAAGCCAATGATGATCTCATCGACGCGTTTCTGGAAAACGGCGCCCTCACTGACGAACAGCTGAGAAAAGGCATCCGCGCAGGAACGGTCAGTAACAAGATCTACCCGGTGCTCTGCGGATCGTCTCTGAAAAACATCGGCGTGCAGAAAATGCTCGATGCCGTCGTCGCATACCTGCCTTCCCCACTCGATATTCCGCCGTCCAAGGGCTTCAACCCGCACACGGACGTCGAAGAGAGCCGGAAGCCGGACAATAGCGAACCCCTTTCCTCCCTTGCTTTCAAAATCGCGACCGATCCCTTCGTCGGGAAGCTGACCTTTATCCGCGTGTATTCCGGTGTCCTCACGACTGGCTCCTTCGTCTATAACCCCCGCTCCGGCGCACGCGAGCGCATCGGACGCATCGTCCGCCTCCACGCCAACCAGCGCCAAGAGGTCGACAGGATCGAGGCAGGCGACATCGGTGCCGCCATCGGGCTTAAAGACACGCGCACGGGAGACACGCTCTGCGACGAAGACAAGCCGATCCGGTTGGAGGCCATCACCTTCGCGGAGCCGGTCATCTCTATCGCCGTGGAGCCCAAAACCAAAGCAGACCAGGAGAAAATGGGCATCGCCCTCCAGAAGCTTTCCGAAGAGGACCCCACGTTCCGCGTCCATAGCGACGAGGAGACCAACCAGGTCATCATTTCGGGTATGGGAGAACTACACCTCGACATCATCGTCGACCGTATGCGGCGCGAATTCAAAGTCGAAACAACTGTGGGCAAGCCCCAGGTCGCCTACCGCGAAACGATTCAGAAAGAGATCGAACATGAGGAGAAGTACGTGAAGCAGTCCGGAGGACGCGGACAATTTGGCCACGTCGTCTTCAAGCTCACGCCGCAGGCACCGGGCACCGGCTACGAATTTGAGAACTCTGTGGTGGGAGGCCGCATTCCGCGTGAATTCATCAAGCCGTGCGATCAGGGCTTCCAGGAAGGCATGAGTAGGGGCATCCTCGCCGGCTACCCCGTGGTGGACGTGAAAGTGGAGCTCCTCGACGGAAGCTACCATGACGTGGACTCCTCAGAATTCGCCTTCAAAACCTGCGCCTCGATCGGCTTCCAGGAGGCCGCCAGGAGGGCCGATCCCACGCTTCTCGAACCGATCATGAAAGTGGAAGTCGTCACGCCGGAGGAATTCATGGGAGATGTGATGGGTGACCTCAGCAGCCGCCGTGGACTCATTGAGAACACCAGCAACCGCGGACTCGCCAAGATCATCGAAGCCAAGGTGCCGCTGGCCGCAATGTTTGGTTACGCCACGGAAGTGCGCTCGATGACGCAAGGGCGCGCGAGCTACTCCATGGAACCGAGTCATTACGACAAAGTGCCGAGGAACGTTGCCGAAGAGGTGATTGCGAAGAGGGTGGGAGTGAGGAAGAGATAAATAGCATTGGTAATCGTACTGCAGCGGAGGTTCGTGAACCTTCGCTACGGTATATTGTTCACTGTATGGATCATGCCCCCTTCCTCCACCGCTGCCTCTCCCTCGCCGCCCGTGCCCGCGGCCATACCGGTATCAACCCCATGGTCGGCGCTGTGCTTGTTCGCGACGGGAAAATCATTGCAGAAGCTCATCATGAGGAGTTTGGCAGCCACCATGCGGAAGCTAAATTGATCAATAAATTAGATCATAAAATACAGCAAGAGGATGGGCTGTATCTAAATTTAGAGCCTTGCTGTCATACACTAAAAAAGACACCACCATGCACAGATGCGATTATCAAAAGCGGCATCAAGCGTGTGGTCTTTGGGATGCTTGATCCCAATCCGAAGGTATCGGGAAAAGGAGTAGAAGAATTACAAAAAAATGGAATTGAGGTTGTCGGACCGATTGAAAGAGCGCAATGCGAATGGTTTAACAGGGGATTTGTATCACTGATAACGAAGGGGAGACCGTGGATCACCTTGAAAAGGGCGCAAGGGCGCAAGGGCCAAATCGCTCATGAAGATGGATCAAAAATGAAGATCACGAGTGACGAGCAAAACCGATGGTCGCATTCATTTCTGCGAGCGAAGCATGATGCGATTCTTGTGGGGGTGGGGACGGTAGTGAGTGATGATCCATTCCTTACGGCACGAATGACCAATGATCAAGAACCAATGACTAGGCAGCAGCCGCTACGGATAGTTCTGGATCCAGATCTAAGAATTCCATTAAGTGCGAAAATTGTAAGTAGCGAGATGGGAAAGGGGACGATGGTGGTTACCAAGGATTCCGGGGATTCAAAAGAAAAAATGGTGGAGCTTCGTGAGTGCGGCGTACGAGTAATTCAGATTCCGATGGATGCTTCCGGAGTATTTGAAATGCAAGCATTATTTCGTGTCCTCACGACGCCGACACAAGATTTTCATGGCATTACGAGTGTGCTTGTGGAGGGAGGGAGGAAAACGTGGGAGGCATTCCGGGCAGCGAAGGCAGTGGATTGTGAAGTGAGGCTGATCGGTAAGAATAACGATGTATAGCTTAAAAGCTGAATTTATGCTAAAATAGGTATGCTCTAGACCGAATCAAAAACCTCATGATAAAAAACATGGAACCCCGCTTTTCCCTTCGCAACGTCCTGCTCAGTGTGCTTCGGTGCAAACTGATGAAGGATGAGGAAACCCGGGCGTGGGAGGAGCTCATTGATCTCTTTGATGAGAAGCATCTTGCGCAGCTCTGGGACATGTTTGCCGTTGAGAATACGGAACTTTCCGGTGCCCTAAAAAGCCTCGACGATTATCTGCAGTACTTCCATGCCTGTGAGGAACGAAGGCAGACCTGGCTCCATACGATAGAACATGAAGACGCGGGACTGACGTTCGCAGTGACGTCGGTGCTTCAGAGCAAGCGTCACTGGACGGGGCCCCAGATCGACGAGGCATTCAAAACAGACGCATCCGTCTGCACATTCCTTGCGGGACTTTCGATCCGCGATCTCGAACAGATGCGCAAAGTGATCGATTTGCATGACCAGGCGGGGGAGTACGACGACGAGGACGGCAAGCCCACGAAAGCCCGGAATACTCTTATCGGCATCGTAACCTTCCTGCAGGAAGACGCATGGAATGCGGAACAGAAGGAGGCCGAAGAGCTGCAACCCATACTCCAAAACATCGCTTCTGCCGAAGATCCACTGGAGCAGGCGAAAGCTCTGAGCGCACTGGGTTTTCTTCTGCGCACGAAGCACAAAGAGTTCGGCAACGCGCACAAGGGAAAGTCAGCGGACAACGTGCTGCTCTGGTCCGAGCACCAGCCCAAGTGGTTTACGATGACCTGGGAGCAGGTCAAAGAAGCGCTGGAGGCGGCGGCGCTTACGGTGAACGTCAGTGCGACTCTGGCGGGTCTTGGCGTCGTCACGAGTCGTGTGCTGGCCCAGGGACTGTGGACGAAACTGGAGGAGCTCGCCCGGCGATCGTAGGTTTTAAAATTTGGCGACGATTTTTTGCCCTATTTTGTAGGTGCGGTTGATGATTCTGAAATGCAGCGGGAATATTTTGGTCTGCACATAGCGGTCCACGATCCGCCCGAATGATTTTCCTTTTACTTCGACGCGGGCAAGGGAAGCAGGGCGCTGATCCACGATCAGGGCGAAGGTGCCGCGCTTGGGCTGGCATTTTCCTTCAAAATCTTTTCCGATGATCGTGCCTCCGTAGTACCGGATCGATTCCGGCAGATGGCTCGTGGTAAACCGCATCAGGCCTTTCCACGCAGCGACGGGAGCCCCTCCCGTATAGAGAAAGTACGCGGGCGTCCCGGGGAGCTGCCCTTTTGTGCGCGTCTCTTCATCCAGACAAAAAGCACCCATGCGGTCGATGACGTTTTTTAGGTGTCCCGGCACCGAGAAGTTCCAGACGGGGGTGGCAAACACGAGGGCGTCACAAGACTGCACATGTTCCTGGAGCCTGCAGAAATCGTCTTCCGATGTGCACAGCGCATGGTAGTCCTCTAGGGAGAAGTGCTTGATGGTGAGATCCTTGAGTCGCAGCTTCACGATCTCTGCCTGTGGAATAGCATCTTTCACCCCCTTCAAAAATGCGTCGCAGAGCACGTTCACGTTACTCGGTTCGTTGGTGCCGGCGACCACAGCAAGTATCTTCATATCCACAGCTTATCGATGAGATAGGAAAGGTTGAAGAGCATCGGGAATGGGGAGATGGGGAGTGGGGAGATCGTACTACGCCCGAGCTCCCGAACTCCCCAACTCTCGATTTCGCTTTTCCCTTTTTTAAGACTGTGTCCTCATAACAAACTTGCGTTGCGTTGTATCTTTTGATCTCTCCAGAGAATGCCCCATCGACGCGTGATTTTTTCATTTCGGCCTGCCCGTGACCTATTGTTTTTCGAGATTTGACGGAAGTGTGCAGGCCCAATATCTTGTGTAGTCGTGACACCTGAGACACAACATCTAGTGTTCTTCACATTTTTTTCTTCACACGTGCTATGAACCCCCAGTCCTCTTCACCCCCAGCCTCTTCCCGCCTTCAGGATATTCCCCGGCAAGATCTCCGAAACGGCCGCAAAGGTCTTTCGGTATCCCGCGTTTTTACGAGTCCGGGGAGGGATCCTCTGGAGGACATTACCTATGAAAAGAGGGTCAGCCGTATCAAGAACACCGACGGTTCCGTGGTCTTTGAGATGGAGGGGGCAGAGATTCCGGCAAGCTGGTCGCAGGTGGCAACCGATATCGTCGTTTCCAAGTACTTCCGCAAGGCGGGTGTTCCCCAATACGACGCTCAGGGTGCTGTCCTCAAGAATGAAAAAGGGGAGGTCATTACCGGACCCGAGCGGTCTGTGAAACAAGTCATCCGGCGCCTCGCCGGCTGCTGGAGAAGCTGGGCCGAGAAGTACGGCTACTTCGAGACGACCCAGGACGCCCAGGCCTTCGAAGACGAGCTCAGTTACATGCTCGTTCACCAGATGGCTGCTCCCAACAGTCCCCAGTGGTTCAACACCGGCCTCCATCATGCCTATGGCATCACGGGACCGGCGCAGGGCCACTACTACTGTGTGCCGGAGACAGGAGAGGTGAAGCGCAGCGAAGACGCCTACACGCATCCCCAGCCCCATGCCTGCTTCATCCAGTCCGTAGCGGATGACATGGTCAACGAAGGTGGCATCATGGACCTGTGGGTCCGCGAAGCCCGTCTCTTCAAGTTCGGCTCGGGCACGGGCACCAACTTCAGCAATCTCCGCGGCGACGGCGAACCGCTTTCCGGGGGCGGACGGAGCTCCGGCCTCATGAGTTTCCTCAAGATCGGCGACCGCGCGGCCGCGGCCATCAAGTCCGGCGGCACCACGCGCAGAGCAGCCAAAATGGTCTGTCTGGACCTCGATCACCCGGATATCGAAACGTTCATCGACTGGAAAGTGAAAGAGGAGAAGAAAGTTGCGGCACTCGCGGCCGCCGGCTACGACACCGACTACAACGGCGATGCCTACCAGACGGTTTCTGGTCAGAACTCGAATAACTCCATCCGCGTTCCCCACGACTTCTTTGAGGCCGTGGATAAAGACGGCGACTGGAACCTGGTCTGGCGCACCGAGCGCAAGAAAGCGCAGGCCGAGGGGCGAGCGGAGAAGCCCTGTAAAACCCTCAAGGCCCGCGACCTCTGGGACAAGATCGGCTACGCCGCATGGTCCTGTGCGGATCCGGGAGTGCAGTACGACACCACCATCAACGATTGGCACACGTGTCCCACCGATGGCCGGATCAATGCGAGTAATCCTTGCAGCGAGTACATGTTCCTCGACAATACCGCCTGCAACCTGGCGTCTCTGAACCTTCTTACGTTCACCACCGAATCAAACACCTTCGACATCGCGAAGTTCCAGCACGCCGTGCGCCTCTGGACGATCGTCCTTGAAGTTTCCGTGCTCATGGCACAGTTCCCGAGCGAAGAGATTGCGGAACTCAGCTATCGCTTCCGCACGCTTGGCCTCGGCTACGCGAACCTCGGCGCGATGCTGATGCGCATGGGCATCCCCTACGATTCCCCAAAGGCCCGTGCGATGTGCGCGGCCATCACGGCCATCCTCACGGGCGAATCCTACGCAGCGTCTGCCGAGATGTCCGAAGCGCTGGGGCCGTTTCCGGGATTCGCGCCCAACCGTGAACACATGCTCCGTGTCATTCGCAACCATCGTCGCGCCGCGTACGACGTTCCGGCGAGGGAATATGAAGCGCTGCACGTGCCACCGGTTGGGATTGATCAGAAGGTCTGCCCCGGCGACATGCTTCTGGCCTCCAAGGAATGCTGGGACCGCGCACTGGCGATGGGCGAGAAGCATGGCTTCCGCAATGCTCAGACTACGGTCATCGCTCCCACAGGAACCATTGGCCTCCTCATGGACTGTGACACCACCGGTGTGGAGCCCGATTTCGCGCTTGTGAAATTCAAGAAGCTCGCAGGCGGCGGATATATGAAGATCGCGAACCAGTCGGTCAAGCCGGCGCTTTCGGCGCTTGGCTACAGCGACCGCGAGGTGAAAGAGATCATGCAGTTTGTGATGGGCAGCCTGACGCTCGAAGGCGCTCCCCATATCAACCGCCAGACGCTTCGCGAGAAGGGTTTTGAAGACACGGATATCGCCAAGATCGAGAAGAACCTGCCGCAGGTCTTTGAGATCGGTTTCGCGTTCAATCGCTGGGTGCTTGGGGAGGAGACGATGAAGCGGCTCGGGTTTACCGAAGCCCAGATGGCGGATTTCAACTTTGCCGTCTTGCCGGCTTTGGGTTTCACGCAAGACCAGATCGACGAAGCTAACCAGCATATTTGTGGCCGGATGACCGTCGAAGGCGCACCGCATCTGAAAGCGGAGCATCTGCCGGTCTTCGACTGCGCCAACAAGTGCGGCAAGCTGGGCCAGCGCTATATCGCCGCCGAAGGCCACATTCGCATGATGGCGGCGTCACAGCCGTTCATCTCGGGAGCCATCAGCAAGACGATCAACCTCCCCAGCGACGCCACGATCGAAGATATCAAGAATGCATACTTCCTCAGCTGGAAACTGGGCATCAAGGCCAACGCGCTCTACCGTGACGGTTGCAAGATGAGCCAGGCGCTGAGTAACAAGTCGGACAGCAAAAAAGGGAAGGAAGGGCAGAAAGGGGAGGAAGTGAAAGAAGTGATTGTGGAGAGGATTGTTGAGAAGATTGTCATTCAGGAAGTGCCGCGCAGGAGGAAGCTTCCCGACGAGCGCCTCAGTCTGACGCATAAGTTCTCCGTGGCCGGTCACGAAGGATATATTCACGTTGGCATGTATGAAGATGGCACGCCGGGTGAGATGTTCGTGAAGATGAGCAAAGAAGGTTCCACGCTCTCGGGCGTGATGGATACGCTCGCATTGAGTCTTTCCATGAACTTGCAGTACGGCGTGCCGCTCGAAGTCCTCTGCGAGAAGCTTGTGGGCGCGAAGTTCGATCCGGCGGGCATGACCATGAACAAGGAAATCCCGATGGTGAAAAGCTTGATGGACTACATGGGCCGTTGGATGGCGCTGAAGTTCCTCTCCAAAGACAAAGCCAAACGCTTCCACAACGCCGATCTCGTGGACCTTGCGTACGAATCCGGAACGAAGAGCAAAGAGGCGTTTGCGATGCGTCTGCCGATCATCGATGAAGGAGCGTCCTCGAAACAATTCGGAATGCGGAATCCTTCGACACCGCTCAGGACAGGTTCGGAATTCGGAATGCATACATCAAAGCTTGGCGCGAGTGTTGATGAAAAGACGGCGGTCGAAACCGAAAAGGCTGTAGCTGATGTCGCCGCCGCACCCACAAAGATCGAAATCGCCAAGCAGCAGGGATTCACGGGGTCGATGTGCAGCGGCTGCGGGAGCTTTAAGATGAAGAGGAATGGCAGTTGTGAAGTGTGTTTGGATTGTGGAGCAACAAGTGGATGCAGCTAGACATGTACTTTGTTTCAATTACTATCGCAGTATGCCAAGGAGATTCAATCTTGAAGTCACCGTGTCCGATGAGCAATTAGATGTTATTGCTCAATCAATTGAATCAGCGAGGATCGGTGACACTAGTCCTAATCAGCAATTGCTGGCTCTTCTGCGAACAGCTCGTACAGCAGCGCAGGAATCGTTGGACCGAAGCGTGGCAGACCTTGATGAAACTCTCGTAAGAATGCAGGAACTTGCTAGAGAGAGAACGTCGCCAGAACAGCACATGTCATGAAGATTTTTTCCATTTCAGTTCAACCTAAGCAAGCGTGTCCGACTCCTTTCTCGATCATCTCCCTTCCCGTGAGCGCGAAAAGATCCGCAAGCGCCTCAGAAGCCCAGAGGAATACGAACGGCTGCGCGACAAGGTGAAGGGGCCGGAGGATCTGGAACGCGAGCTCAAGCGTTCGGAGCAATTGGCCGAGGTGAAATTCCGGATCGAAACGGAACCCGAAACAATGGAGCGATTACAGAATCGGATTGCGGACGATCTGGAAAAGAGGGGAGTGGAAGGTGTGCTTGAAGAAGTATCCCTTCCCGAAAGCGCCCGTGCGGCTTTGGAGCAGGGAAGATTTATGGTCTCCGTCGAAGCGCACCCGCAGACGCAGGAGGATACGTTGGTTGTTCTTCCGGAGGGGAATATTCAAGACAAGGTGCCGGTGAAACCGGCTATGAGTGAGACGTACATCCAGTCCGTGCTTACAGAGAAATAAACAGCAAGCCGAACATACTAATGAGAAGCAGCACGCGCATAGACGCGCATCCTAGTCCTGCTGCAAAAGTATTATCAAGACTCGATAGCCAAAGAGCCCTTGCGAAGGCGGTGAAAACTGAACACAATTTTATTTCATCCGGCTTCGCGATCAGGACGTTAATTGCCATTTTTTGTTTAGCAGATGCTGATAGCGGCGTAGTCGGATCGCTATGCCGAGATGTAACTACTTCTTATGAGAAGAGAAGAAGAGCGAAACCGACGAAGCCGTATCATGCAGGCGGAATTCCCTTTGCGATTCTCTCGGATTCTCTCTGCATGAAGCCAACAATTTCATCGTCCGGGGCGGTGCGGTTGCGCATCTCTTTTTGGCACAGGAGACACTGGTGGACGATCATCCACCCCTTCTTGGCATGCTGGTCGATCCGGATTGGCTTCATCAGCCCCAGGCACAGGGATTTTCGGTCTCCGGGCCCTGCTTCATCGACATGTTTGGAGTACAGGCACTTGGGGCAGTGATTGCGGTAGCTGCCGTTGATCAGAAGATCCACCGAAGCGCCGCAGTGTTCACAGATAAAGACTTCTTGCCTCGCTATGAATGTCATACATGCACATTGATATCACAAAATCTTTCATTACAATAGTCCACTATGTCGCAAATTTCTTTTAAGGTTGTATCAGCAGATGGGGAACAAATTTTGGGATTTTTTCAGGCTGAGGAGCCCCCAGCAATGGAAGGAGTTCCAAATCCGTCAACATTGGTTCGTCTTTTTAGCGAGAGTACACAGCGCTGTGCACATCTTTTTAGCAACGGAACCGCTTGGGATGCAGGCAATGTGACGGATAATATCAACGGCGAAAGAGTAAACAGAAAATTGCCCATTGCAACAATCTGTAAGTCGAGTGCTACAGATTAAATCGGAAATGCATCACATCGCCATCCTGCACGATGTACTCCTTTCCTTCAGCCCGCATTTTTCCAGCAGTTTTGGCTCCAGCTTCTCCTCCAAACTGAACAAAATCTTTATACGCAATGGTCTCTGCCCGGATGAATCCTTTCTCGAAGTCGCTATGAATCACCCCGGCGGCCTGTGGTGCGGTCATGCCTTTCGTAATCGTCCACGCGCGGACTTCCTGCACACCTGCGGTGAAGTAGGTGCAATAGCCGAGCGCCGTAAATGCTGCGGCGATCAAGCGGTCCAATCCTGAGGAGGTGACGCCGAGAGAGCCCAGGTATTCCTTCGCTTCTGCAGGAGAAAGATCCGTCAGGTCTTCTTCAATTTTTGCAGATATCACCACCAGAGGGGCATCCGCCGCGAGTCCGAGTTTCGTTTTCCACGCATCAGGCGAGGCATCTTTCAATTGCGCTTCGGAGACGTTCACGCCGTAGACCATCGGCTTTCCCGTCAGGAGCTGGAAGTCCTTCATCTGCAGGCACTCTTCCTCACTGAGAGGCAATGCGGAAGCCATCGTGCCTCGTTCCAATCCTCCTTTGATCTTTTCAAGAAGGATCAGCGCCAGCTTCGCATCTTTATTCCCCGTACGCGCGGGGCCCTGTTCTTTGTCGATGCGCTTGAGGACCGTCTGCAGGTCCGCGAGGGCGAGTTCGGTCTCTATGATCTCGCGGTCGCGCTTGGGATCCACCGATCCTTCGACGTGGATGACGTCGCCTCCTTCGAAGCCGCGTACGAGGTGGCAGACGGCGTGTGTCTCACGGATGTGGCTGAGGAAGGCGTTGCCCAGTCCTTCGCCTTTGCTCGCACCTTTCACGAGCCCCGCGATATCCACAAACTCCACGGCGGCGGGAAGGACTTTCTCCGGTTTCACCATCTCTTTCAGGACATTCAATCGTTCGTCCGGCACTTCTACGATCCCGATATTGGGGTCGATGGTGCAGAACGGATAGTTGGCGGCCTGCGCTGCACGGGTACGTGTGAGTGCATTGAAGAGCGTCGATTTACCGACGTTGGGGAGGCCGACGATTCCGATTTTGAGTGCCATGCCGAGGTACTGTATGGAGAGGAGGCCATAAACTCAATCTATTTAGCCAAATGGGCTAAAAGACATATTTGACATATTTAAGAAAGTAACTAAAATATCTATCTATGCGATTGCGCCCAACCCTTGGCTTGTCGCTGATTCTGGTGTTGCTTGCGCCCGGAATTCCGGCGTTTGCAGCGACCTTTGCCGATACCGCTGCAACGCCGTATCAGTCGGCCTTTGATTATCTCGCGCGCGTCCAGATCGTCTCCGGATACCCGGACGGCACCGGAAAGCCCTATGCCACGTTGAACCGCGCTGAAGCTCTGAAGGTGGTGATGGGTATGAAGGCGGAAGACCGCGCGCTTACGGACCGCGTCCGTGCCGCCCTCCCTCCACTCCCGCTTTTCTCCGACGTCGATCAGAAGAGCTGGTACGCGGCGTACGTTGAAGCAGCTTTCGAACGGAAGATCGTCACGGGGTACCCGGACGGTTCTTTCAAGCCGGGACGTTCCGTGACCGTGGAAGAGGCAATCGCGCTTCTTCTGCGTGCGTACGGCGACAAGGGGGTGGCGGGTGCTGCTCAGCTGTCTCCGTACATCGAAAATCGCGACGGGCAGTGGTTCACGGCGTACGTGAATTCGGTTATCGGAAAAAATCTGGTGATGCACCAGGGAAAGCTAGCGCTTGGCACCCCTATCACCCGCGGACAATTTTTCGATATCGCCTACCGCCTCCATTCCATTACCGCGCAGAAGCAGACCGTGTTCTCCGGTACGGAACCGGCGGCTTCGACCGTTGTTCGTTCCACCGGCCTGGTTCAGCGCGGCGGGGGAACTACCACTATCAGCGCTGGTCAGCCCTGGGGTACTGCGATCATAAACTCTCCCCATGCCTCCCAAAAGTACTTCTCTATCACGATGCCGGATATTGGTATCAAGGACCTTGCAGTCATCCACCCCACGGATCCTTTCTCCAGCCAGGGCGTATTAGCACCGCTCTCTCAAGGTGTAGGCCACCTTTTCAGTTATCCGGGAGGCGGAGGGAAGGTGATGATTTACGGCCACAGCTCCGGCTACCCGTGGGACAGGTCCCAGTACACGAAGATCTTCCGCAAGATCAACGAACTAAGTCCTGGGAACCGCATCTACATCACCTACGATGGAAAGCTCCACGAATACGAGGTCACCTATGAGGAATCCATCCCGGCAAGCGACACCAGCAAACTCAACGATAACGGCCACGGCGAAGAGCTGATTCTCTACACCTGTTGGCCTCCGGATTCGATCGCTTCACGGTATCTGATCCATGCGGTTCCGGTAAAGGCGACGGCGTTGCGGTAGAAAATACAACATCAATATCTTTAGAGATGGAACGATTAGCATCGATTTTCTGTGTTCCAAAATCGTCAGGTGTACGTGCGTACAGCTGACAAACCTCCGCCACCTTTTCATGATGGGAGGATGCAATTCAAGGATCGCTATCGGGTGGAAACGGCACGTCTCTGCGGAAAAGATTATGCGGAGACGGGGACGTATTTTGTGACAGTGTGTACGAAGGGGATGGAGTGTTGGTTTGGGGAGGTGCGAAATGAAAGGATGGTGTTGAATGCGGTGGGGATGATCGTGGTAGAAGAAATTTGTGGAATATCCATTCATAGAAATGATTGTTTTGTGGATGCGTGGATTGTGATGCCGAATCATCTACACATGTTGGTACATATTCTTCCGTTCCCAGAGACAAATTTGATAGAGACGCACCGCAGGTGCGTCTCTACGGATGTCGATGTTCTCATCCCATTGCCTCGTCGCAGGCTAGGAACTTTGGGGTCTATCATCGCTTCATGGAAATCCATGTGCACCAAAAGAATTTGGAATGCGGGTTATCGCGATTTCCAATGGCAATCCCGTTTTTACGATTCTATTCTGCGGACCGATCGTGCCGTGGAAAATGCGCGATCATATATTGCGATGAATCCCGTACGGTGGCATCGCGATCGAAACAATCACGATGTGGCGCCGTAGAGACGCACCTTTGGTGCGTCTCCGATAGGGCCAGAAATGGACCACAGATCCGGCGTAAAATATGGATCGTTATGAGACGGACCACAGGTCCGTCTCTACGGATGCATGTATTCCATAAGATAAGCAGGATGCATTCAACCTTCGTTGTGAGCGATATGCATCACCCAATACGTCGCAAAATCTCCCGGCTTACGAAATCTCTCTGTCTGCCGTACGTCAATCTGCTCAATTGCTTGAAGGCTTCCGCGGCCTGGGCGTCCTTGGGGTAGGTCGTATCCATCCACGGGCGGGGGACATCGATGCTGAAGGGGCGGCTGGGCTGGCCGTCGATGGAGAGCTTCATGGCGCCCTTGAAGGCGTCCATGTTCACAAGATCCTGTTCCGAGAACGCCGGTGCCATTTCCTTGGCGCAGACTTCAGCGTCCTGGGGGCCGATCTTATAGAACATCATTGTGCCGACGTTGCCGAAGATTGCGCCTTTAAGACTCACATTGCCCGAGAGCTTGCTGTCCTTCTCGAGCTGGTCGAGGTACTGGTGGGCGAGGATCAGGCCGAGGCGGTACTTGCGCGCTTCGGAGAGAATCGACTCGATTGATGGCGTCACGAAGTTCTGGAATTCGTCGATGTAGAGGAAGAAGTCGCGGCGCGCCTTGGTATCTAGTCGCTGGCGACGCATGGCGGCGACCTGGATCTTGTTCACGACGATCATACCGAGGAGTTGCGAGTTGATGTCGCCGATGAGACCTTTGGAGAGGTTCATCAGCAGGATTTTCCCCTTGTCCATGCAGTCGGCGATGTCGAAGGCGCTTTTGGTCTGGCCGACGATGTTGCGGATCAGGGTGTTGGTATAGAACTGACCGAACTTGGCGGCGAAGTACGGGATCATTTCCTGCTTTTCGCGCTGCCCGGTATTTGCCATCTGCTTTTCCCAGAACGAGCGCACAATCGGGTTTTTCACCTTGCTCACTTTATATTTCTGCCATTCGTCGTCCGTGAAGAGCTTTACAAGGTCCGTGATGGCGCCGCCTTCTTCCTCATCTTCCATCAGCGTGAGACAGCCGTTACGGAAGTAGTCCTGGATGCGCGGTCCGAAGATCTCCTCGCCGAACATCTTCACCATCATGTTCATGGCATCAAGAGCGATGAGGTCACGCTCCTCGGGCGTCTTTCCTTCGAGGAGGTTCAGACCCATCGGGCGTTCCATGTCCGAGGGATTGAAGTAGATGACATCATTCGCTCGTTCACGCGGGATGTAGGGCATGAGGTCTTCGATCAACGACCCGTGGGGATCGATGATGCAGAGCCCTTTGCCGCTGTGGAAATCCTGCCGGGCCATGAGCTGGATGATCGAAGACTTACCCGTACCGGTTTGTCCGATGATGTAGAAGTGGCGGAAGCGGTCTTCGTTGTTCATGTAGATCTTGCGCTTCTCACCGCGGTAGGCGTTCATGCCCAAAAACATGCCGTCGGCGGGAACATTTTTCGGCGCGGGAGCGAACTTGTAGTTCTGCCACTTGATCGTGTCCATCTTGTTGTACTTGATGCTTGGGAAGTGCCAGAGCGACGCCAGTTCCCCGGTGCCGAGGAGCATTTTGCGGGAAAGGAGCGCGGCGCTCAGAAGCCTGCGCGGGCTCCTGCGGATGAACTGCTCGATGATTCCCCTGCGGTTCGGCATGCGCACGGTTCGCAGGCTGTTTCCCTGCATCTGGCTGAATTGCCCGAACGAGGCGACAACACCGTCCAGAAGCTGCTGCGCCCGGGGCATGCTTTCCGCCGACGTGAGCAGGCGGATGACTGCCGTGTAGCCGGGGTTGCCCGCTTTCTCGTCGATGGATTTGCTGTACTCCTCTACAAGCTGCGAGACACGCTCGCCGGTGGAGTGCTCTTTCTCCGTATCATCGGACTTTCCGGTCGTGAACATGTCAAAGACCGCGCGGATCCAGGTGAGGGGATTCAGAAGCGAACCGCTTCCGCCCTTTTTAGGATTGATGATCTTCTGTGCTTCTTTATGCAGCTTCTGCTGCCATCCGGCTTTTACCGGCCGCAGCACGATTTGCACCGCAGCGCCTTCGGTCACTTTGAATTTGGAGAAGGCGTTGGTGATGGCGTTGAGCGGATCGCTCTTGAGCTGCTGATAGGTTTTGATGGAAGACGTGAAGGGCTTCGTGGGGAGGAGCTGCTGAGCGGCGACGATGGAAGCGTCCGTAAAGATGTTGTAGTCCTCCACCGTGTCGATCACCGCGTCGGGGTAAAACGACGTGATCTGCTTTTCCAGGAGATGCACGATGGGCCGCGGGCAGACGACGTAGAAGAGGATTTCCCCGGCAAGCGCAGCGTATTCCACGGCGATAAAGTGCTGGCCCGTCCAGAGAGTGGAAATCTTGGGGCTCCGAATGCTATGGAGCGACTGGAAGAGGTGGTCCATCACGCCGATGACTTCGCGGAAGTCGCGGCCGGAGGAAAACTGCTCGGATTCAATCTCCTTGTCCTCTTTGCTTTCCTTTTTAGGCATCACGACCTGGAGAAACACCAGATCGCGTTCGCGATGGCGGTCATGAAGCACATGCATGAGCTCCAGCGCCGCAAACGCCGCAGCGACAAGGCCGAGTAGCGCGCCGAAGGCGATCACGAGGTTCTCGATGGGCATATCGTACCAGTATAGCAGAATTTGGGCTTCCCTGCGCCTCAATATTCTGAGGGGAAACCAGCGAGACCAAGGAAACCAAGGAACAGGCGCTGCACTTGTGTTGCATCTGTTCCTTGGTTTCCCCGGTCTCCTTGGTCTCTTTTGCTCAGGCCATTTTCTTGCGCATCGTCGCCCGTCCAAGCGAATATGCCCCTACATGCTTCCTCCCGGAATCTTCTCCCGCCGCAGCCGCCGTTCCATGATCCGCGGGGCCCGTGCCTACCTGCGCAGGAGAGGATCGCATCCGCGGTGGTTTCAGAGTCTCCGGATGTTTTACCGGCTACGCATGCTCCTGTTGCTTCGGACCCAGCGGCGCATTAGCTCCCTTGTCCGGAGGCGCGAGGCCGAACTCTACGTGGACGGCGAAGAGGCCTTCAAAAGGATCGACGAAGTCCTCCGCGGTGCCCGGCATACGATCATCATCCACATGTTCATCTGGCTGGATGATCCGACAGGACGTTCCGTTGCCAAGCGTCTGGTAGAAGCCGCCGACCGCGGCGTGAACGTGCACGT
Source organism: Candidatus Peribacteria bacterium RIFCSPHIGHO2_01_FULL_55_13 (assembly GCA_001788925.1). Classification (GTDB taxonomy): domain Bacteria; phylum Patescibacteriota; class Gracilibacteria; order Peribacterales; family Peribacteraceae; genus 2-12-FULL-55-11. Next base: position 57,695 of record MFXS01000036.1, on the reverse strand, counting down.
CACCAAGGATGCTTCCGGCGATCTCTTCGAGCTCGACCATGATTTCCTCACCACAAGAACCGACGGAGAGGGCGTCTGGAAGCGCTTCTGGCACCACCCCAATATCATTGTTGAAACCGCAGAGGAGCGTAATCACGCGAAGGTCTACATCATCGACGGCGAGACGATGCTCTTCGGGGGTATGAACATCGCCGACAACTACCGCTACGAGTGGCACGACTTCCTCATCGAACTCCGCGGTGCGCGCTTCGTGCACGAGTATCTGAGCTCCTCATCGCGCACGTACACGCACGATCCCGTTCGGCTCGTGCTCAATACTCTGCATCACAATGCCGTGCGCGACGCCATTACGGAACTTCTTTCCGAAGCCGAGCGCGAGATCATCTTGGAACAGGCATACCTCTCTGATCCCGCGATCGTCGATCTGCTCGCGAAGCGTTCCCATGACGGGATTCACGTTCGCATCATCCTCCCTCTGCGCAGCGGCATGCACCATAGCGCGAACATCGTTGCGACCGCGACGCTGATGGACAAAGGCAACGACACATACCTCGAGATTTTCCGGTATCCCGGGATGCTCCACGGAAAGCTGATGTTGATCGATCGCCGCAAAGCCTTCATCGGCTCGGCCAACATGATGACGTCTTCCCTTGATGCGATGGGGGAGATCAATGTGCTCATTACGGGTCGCAACCACGACGTGGTGCGCCGCGTCCGTGAAACGGTTCGCAGCGACCTCATCCGTTCAGTGCCCTTGCAGGGGCCTCCGAAACTGAAATGGGTCACCCGCGTCCTCGCCTATCTGGGTCTGTAGAGACAAAAACCTGCCATTCCTACTTCGCGCAAAATAGCGTATAATATCTCTTATGGCAGATGCAAAAGCCGATATCGTGATTGCCGAGGACGACGCCGTTCTGCGTGAGGTCTATCAAAAGAAATTTACCCTCTCGGGCTACGACATCCGGCTGGCACAAAACGGCGAGGAGGCCGTGGCACTGATTGCACAGAGAATGCCCGATATCGCCATCCTCGACGTGCACATGCCGATCCTCGACGGCTTTGGAGTGCTCGAAAAGTTTCCCCGCGACAAGCGGACCTTTCCGGTGATCATGCTCACGAACTTCGGCGACGAGAAGAGCAAGACGCGCGGCAAGGAACTGGGAGCGGACGACTATTTTGTGAAGAGTGAAATGACGATTAAATCCCTACTTGCGATGGTGGAGACATTGCTCAAGGCGAAGCAGATGTGGGGGAAATAGGAATTAGGAATTAGGAATTAGGAATGCAGGAGTATAATGATTGACATGCAATCCGCCGATATCCTCATTGCCGAGGATGATGCCGTGCTTCGGGAGGTGTATCAGAAGAAATTTTCCATGGCGGGGTACAAGATCCGCCTGGCGATTAACGGCGAAGAGACCCTTGCTTTGATTTCCGAGAAAGCGCCGGATCTTCTGATCCTTGATCTCAATATGCCCGTGATGGACGGGTTCCAGGTGCTCGAGCGGTATCCCCGGGGAACGCGGCAATTTCCCGTGGTAGCGCTTACAAACTTCGGCGACAAAGCGAGCCGCGATCGAGGCGTTACGCTCGGCGTCGACCAGTACTTCATAAAACGCGACATGACCATAAAAGCGCTTGTCGCGATGGTGGAGGGGATATTGAAAAACAAACCATAAACAATTGGCCATTGTCCATTTGCGATCTGCCATTTCATGGCCAATGGCAAATCGCAAATGGCAACTGGCAAATTATTTCCCGACCGCCACCCGCAAATAGCTCTTCACTTTCGCAGAGCCAAGGAAACCCTGGATCGTCTTGCTCGGATCTTTCACGAAGGCCTGTGTGAGAAGCGCGTTTTCCTCGCGGAACTTTTTCTCCTTGCCGAGCATGATCTTGTCCCAGATGGCTTCAGGCTTGCCTTCTTTTTTCAGCTGATCGCGCCAGATGTCCCGTTCCTTTTCCAAAGCTGCGGCATCCGTCTCTTCCGGGTGGACATAGGAAGGATTGAGAGCGGCACCGTGCATTGCGACGTCGCGCGCGGCCTCGATGTTTCCTCCTTCGAGCCCCACGACCACGCCGATCTTGCTGTTGCTGTGGAGATAGGTGCCGATGACCGGCGCCTCGATGAGCTGCGTCTCCCCGAGGGAAATATTTTCGCCAAGCTTCTGTACCGCTACAGGCACAAGTTCCTCTGCGACTTTTTTCGCAGCGGCCTCGCCTCCCTCCAGCAGCGCTTTTACGATCGCCTTACCGACACTCTGAAAGTTGCTGTCGCGTGCGACGAAATCCGTCTCGCACTTGAGCGTAACGATCGCCGCTTTATTGCCGGACTGTTCCAGAAAGACGAGTCCCTCGGACTGATCGCGGCCGGCTTTCTTGGCGGCGGTAGCAATGCCGCGCTTGCGAAGAATCTCGATGGCTTTCTCCTCGTCGCCTCCGGCTTCTTCGAGCGCTTTCTTGCACTCATTGATAGAAACCCCCGTGCGGGCGCGAAGCTGCATGACGTCGGAAGCGGAGACTGGCATAAAACGAAGTGGAAAAAGAAAAGTGGAAAGTGGAAAAATCCGTTTTACTCTTCAGACGAAGTTTTCTTCTTGCTGTCGGAGAGAGCTGCGGAGATGGTCTTCAGGATGAGCGTGACCGACTTCACCGCATCGTCATTTGCGGGGATACAGAGCGTGAAATCCTTCGGATCAGCGTTGCTGTCGCAGATGCCGTAGAGAGGGATATTCAGTTTCCGTGCTTCGCGCACTGCGACGATGTCGCGGACCGCGTCGACAACTACCACCGCATCCGGAAGCTGGGTCATCTGGGAGACACCGGAGAGAGCGGCATCGAGCTTTGCGAGTTTTTTGCGAAGCTGTGTCTGCTCCTTCTTCGTGTATTTCTCCACTTCTCCGGTCTGGAAGGAGCGCTGGAGATCAAGGTAGTACTTGAGGCGGCGCTTCATGTTGCTCCAGTTCGTCAGAAGGCCGGGGATCCATTTTTTCGTCACGCTCGGCTGGCCCAGGTGCTTTCCGAGGTCTTCAATGAGCGGGATTGTCTGCTGTTTGGTGGAGACAAAGAGGATTGTCTTTCCTTCTGCCTGCAACTTCTGGAGGGCCATGCAGACCTGCTGCAGTCCCTCGCGGGTGCGGGTGAGATCGAACACGTGGATGCCGCGCTGAATGCCGTACAGATACGGCGCCATGCGGGGGTTCCATTTCTCCTTGCGGTGGCCGATGTGGCACGAGGAGGTGAGGAGTTCTTTCTCGGTAGGGACGGAAACGGGGGACATGGGGAGATGGGGAGTGGGGAGATCGGGTATCGTGCGCCGTGAGATCGTGAGTGGTGAACTCGTCTCGATGTAGCGGCGTTGATAGTGTCCTTGGGGGTCTTGCTATCGCGTCATTTCGCCTGAGTGCGGAGGATATTCCCGGAGCTTTCCGGGATCAGGACCGCAGCGATCAGCGATAGTGCAACTCATTTGTACCATATCCCGCGCTCTTCCGGCAAATGCGTTTCCCTGGAAAAGAAGAAAAACGCTTCCGGGATGTACTGTACAGTGCGGGGAATCTCATTTCCTCCACGCCTCCGCGATCTTTTCGCGTATCTCGCCGATCGCCACACGTTCCTGCTGTAAGGTGTCTCTGTCGCGGATGGTCACCGTGTCTTTCGCGCCCTGCGCGGTGTCTTCGCCGATGGTGCCGAAGTCGACCGTGATACAGAGCGGCGTGCCGATTTCATCCTGGCGGCGGTAGCGCTTGCCGATACTTCCCGTGATGTCGAAGTCGACGACAAGCTTTGTCTCATGAACAATTTTTTTGTACAACTCTTGTGCCTTGGCTACAAGGTGTTCCTTCTTGGACAAAGGAAGTATAGCAACGTCGATCGGTGCGATGCGCTTATGAAACTTCATCACGGTACGCGTATCGTCTTTTACCTTTTCTTCCGTGTAAGCCTCCAGAAGCAATACAAGAACCGTTCTCGTGCATCCGAATGCGGGTTCGACGACATAGGGGTGGAATTTCTTCGTCGCATCATCAGGATCCGTATATCGCAAATCCTGACCACTTTTTTCCTGATGCTGCTTCAAATCGTAATCACTGCGATTCGCGAGCCCCATAAATTCCCCCCAGCCCCACGGGTAGTGGTACTCGATATCCACTGTGCGGCTGCTGTAATGCGAGCGCTCTTCATTGGTATGCTCGCGGATGCGGAGTCGCTCTTTGGCAATGCCGAGATCCGTATACCATTGCATCGTCGCATCGAGCCATTCCTGGAAATATTTTTCCTCTGTCCCCGGCGCAACAAAATACTCTATTTCCATTTGCTCGAATTCGCGTGTGCGGAAGGTGAAGTTTCCCGGCGTGATCTCATTCCGGAAGGATTTCCCGATCTGCGCTATGCCGAATGGCAGCCGCGGACGCATGGTATCGAGGATATTTTTGAAATTCACAAACATTCCCTGCGCCGTTTCCGGACGGAGATAAATGTCTGTTCCCTCACCTTCAATCACACCCTGTTGCGTGCGGAACATGAGATTGAATTTCTTTGCGGCAGTCCAGTCGCATTTGCCGCACTCGGGACAAGGTATCTTCTCTGCCATCATCATCGGCTGCACCTGATCTAAAGTGAGTACTGCCACTACTTCTACGCCGAGCTTCTCTTCGAGGAGTTTATCCCCTCTGGGTCGGGCATGGCACTTCCGGCATTCCACCAAAGGATCGCCGAAATTGGAAACATGACCGCTCGCTTCCCAGACGTTGGGATGCATCAGAATGGCAGTCTCGATTCCCATCATTTCGGGTTTCTGGCGCACAAATGTGTCCCACCAACTCGCCTGTACGCGTTTTTTGAGTTCTGTTCCGAGTGGCCCGTAATCCCAGGTATTGGCGAGTCCTCCGTAGATTTCCGATCCCGGAAAGACAAATCCCCTGCGTTTGCACAGAGAGACGACCTGGTCGAGGGAGGTGGCGGGCATGCGCAGAGGATAATGGAAGTCTGATACGAATGCTTGAGGTATTTGCTAAGTACTATTGAATCGACTTTATGCATTAAAAGCATCTATTCTAAAATATGTCAAAATATGATAAAATATCATAAATATGCACATCCTCTCCAAAAAGAGCGCAGCGAGGCTGGCGGGTGTCCTAGCACTCATGCTTCCCGTGCTTGCGCATGCACAGGAAGGAGGAGGGGTGAGCACACAGGGGCTGGGGATGTTTTTTCTGGCCGTCGCCGCACTCACCATCTTCGGGCTGCTCCTTACGCACGTCTGGCTTGGCGTCATCTCTGTGCACTGGCTGACGCTGCATGCTCCCGGAAAAGGAAAGAAGCCGCTGCCGCCCTTCGGGCCGCTCGCATTCACACTTCTCTCCACCGCCGCGATCATCGCGCTCGTTGCCCAGGGCGGCGGTGCTATCGCGCCGTTTGCAGGAGAGGAAGGACTGAAGCGCGCCGTCATGTTCTTCGGTATCGCGGCACTGCTCTTCGGAGTGGCGGAATGGAAGTACCGGTGCGTGCGCGAGTATGTGTTTGCCGTTGGACTCGGGACGCTGCTTACCTTTGCACTGCTCGGTTTCCAGCGCGCAATCTTTGCCGGAGAAACGGGGAGCGATCCGTTTGCCGTGGCGCTGGGGATCGTCTTCATGGCCATTACGTGGCGGATGCTTTTTGGGCCCTGGAGCGCTTCGATCAAAGCCACCGTGCTCGGAACATTCGTTCTTCTGATGGCCGTGCATCTCCTGTGGCATGAACCTGCGGAGACGCTCAAGGCCCACCTCATTGCGATTGCGGTTGCCGCGATTCCGGCCGTGATCTGGTGCGTTCTGTTCCTACAGGAGCATCGGCAGAAACTGAGCTCCACGCTCCTGATGTTCTTCGCCGGAATGCTCTCCACCGCGCCGATCCTCTTCTACGACATGCTGGTTCGCAGCGGCGTGGAACTGCAGTTCTTTCTCTTCCGTATTACGCCGGAGAGTTTCTCCAGAAGCAGCTCGGCGTTTGTCAGCGGCAGCCTCGCCGCCATGCCCGACATCCGCACGACGCTCGTTTCGTCGCTCGTCACGTTCATGATTGTCGGGCTCATTGAGGAAGCGAGCAAGGCATGGGTCACGAGCCGCAGCGCCAAGGGGGTGGTGAGCAGCGTCGATGACGTCATGCAGCTCGCGGTCATTGTCGCGATCGGCTTCGCGTTTGCGGAAAATATCCTGAACCCCACGTACTTTGTCGGCTTCGTACAGCAGTATCTCCTGATACCCGCCTCGCCGCAGTGGGGCGAATTTCTGGGAAACGTCGTCGGACGCTCCATCCTCACGAGCATGGTTCATATTCTCTCCACGGGCGTGATGGGCTACTTCCTGGGGCTCGCAATCTTCGCCGGCCCGCTCGTGTCCGATGTCGAGCGAGAGGACAGGGAATACATCGTCGCCTATACGCTCAGCAAATTTTTGCGGCTTCCGGAGAAAGCGGTCTTCCGCACGCAGATGCTTTGTACCGGCATCGTGCTTGCTACGGTCCTCCATGGGTTCTTCAACTTCGCGGTGACGCTTCCCGATCTTCTACCGAGTCACCCCAAGACCATTGGTGATCTTCTGGGTGCCGCCGATGGTTCCTTCCTCCACTCTATTGCATTCCTTCTGATCCCGTCGCTCTTCTATGTGGTGGGAGGATTCTGGGTGCTTACGAGTCTGTTTGCCCGCAAGGAAAATGAAAAGGAGCGCGGCATCCTCATCGAGACAGATACGTTTGTGCGGGAAGAGGCGATGGCGTAACGATTTCTGAATTACGATTTATGATTTGCGATTTACAGTCAGAAGCTTTAAATCGTAAATCATAAATCGCAAATTATAAATCGTTTTCTTGCCCCTGATCTTTGAAGAGACACCGAAGTCCGTTACACTACGGACCTCCCCTTTTTCTATGCGCACACTTCACCGCTTCTCAGCATATATCCTTACTTTGACGATTCTCCTGCAGCCAGTTGCCGCTTTTGGCGCTGTGTGGGGGCTTCCGCCTTCGGGCGACGTTAGCCGCGGAGCGTTTATCCGCGCTGCCATCCAGGCGTTTGCAGTGCCGGTGAGTGACAAGAAAGAAGCACTTCCGTATACCCGCATTCCGACCAACCTGATGAAGTACGTGCGCGCCGCGCATGACAAGCAGGTGCTGGCGGTGTTCGGCAAGGATCTTAAGCTCGCAATAGCCATCACCCGCGGTGAGGCCATCCTCATTACGGCGGAACTTGCGGGGCTCGGAAACTCCGGCGACGGGGACACCGATTTCCGGGACGTCCGTGACGGTACGGCGCTCGCGCGAGCCGTCGATGTGACAGTCCATGAGGAATGGCTCCTGCCCATCCGTCCGCAGCAGTTTGGCGTTCACGAACCGCTGGGTACGAAAGAAGCAGAGAAGATGCTGAAGAAGGCGAGTGGCAAGGCAGGTCAGCAGCGCAAGGAAAGCAACGATCCGATGACCCAAGAGACCATCAAGATCAAGCTGTCCACGAAGGAGAAGGCGCCGCTTCCCAAAAGCGACCTCATGCAGGCGGTCTGGCAACTGTTGAATGACGAGTATCTCTACACCGACAAGCTGAACCAGGAGGAGGCCGCCTACAAGTCTCTCGAAGGAATGGTCGAAAGCCTGAATGATCCCTACACCACGTTCTTCCGGCCCGTAAAAGCTCAGAACTTTCGCAATCAGATCAACGGCGAAGTCACCGGCATCGGCGCACAGGTGGAGGACAAAAACGGCATCCTGACGATCGTTACGCCCCTCAGGGGTTCTCCCGCCGAGAAAGCGGGGCTTCTCCCGGGTGATGAGATTCTCAAGGCCGACGACTTCAGTCTTTCCGGCATCGGTTTCCTCGAAGCCATCGAGCGGGTGCGCGGCCCCAAGGGCACGACGGTGAAGCTCCTCATCCGTCGCAGCGGTAACGAGCTCACGATCACCGTGACAAGAGACACGGTCACCGTTCCCGAAATCGAGATCACGATTCAGGAAAATATCGGTATCGTGAAGATCATGCAGTTCGGCGGCAATACCGATAAGACCTTGCGTGGCGAGATGCAGGCACTCCATGACAAGAAGGTGAAGGGGATTGTGCTGGATCTGCGGAACAACCCCGGCGGCCTCGCGCATGCGGCGGTTACGGTTGTCAGTAACTTCGTGCCCCGTGGAAGCCTGGTTTACGTTGCGAAGTCCAAGACGGGATCCGAGGAGTATGCAACGGAAGATCTCCCCACGATTGAAGCCACGACTCCGGTCATCCTTCTCATCAACAGTGGTTCGGCGTCCGCTTCAGAAATAGTCGCGGGAGCGCTCCAGGATCACAAGCGTGCCACGCTCGTCGGTGAAAAGACCTTCGGCAAGGGGACGGTGCAGGCAGTCCTGCAGTTCCAGGATCTCAGTGGCCTCAAGATGACCATTGCCGAGTGGTTTACGCCCAAGGGACGCAAGATCGACAAAGTGGGGATCGAGCCCGACGTGAAGGTCGTCTATAGTGTCGAGCGGGACGATCAGATGGTGAAGGCGCTGGAACTCTTGCGCCGCTAAGCGCCGGAACTCCAATATTTGCTTTACAGACAATTCCGCCTTCCGTAGGCTAGGCCGGCAATGGCAATTCATGCACACAAGCGCGGCGAAGAAAGCAATGACTCGCTCCTCCAGCGGTTCAAAAAGCAGACCCAGAAGAGCGGGCTCGTGAAGCTTCTTCGGGAACGCGCCCGCCACAAGCGCAAGCCCAGCAAGCGCCTGCAGCGACTGCGTGCGCTAAAGCGGGAGGGATACCGCACGGAGAAGAAGAAGACGCAGTTTTATAGTAATATGTAGTGAGAATGACCAGTGACCAAACACCAATGACCAGGCAGGAAAAATGACCAATGACCAGACAATAACCAAGAATGTATTCTTGGTGTTTGGTTATTGCCTGGTCATTGTTGTATTGGTCATTGGACATTTCCTCCCGCATTGCCTGTCTCTTACTTAATCTCTACCATGCTTCAGACATGGCAGCCGCCGGAAAATACACCGCCGAACAAATCCAGGTCCTAGAAGGTCTGGAGCCCGTCCGCAAGCGCCCGGGTATGTATATCGGATCCACGGATGTCCGCGGACTCCATCATCTCGTGTGGGAAATCGTCGACAACGCGATCGACGAGGCGATGGCCGGCCACTGCGACCATATCACCGTGATGCTGCAGGCAGACGGCGGAGTGAGCGTGGAAGACAACGGTCGCGGTATCCCGGTCGATCTTCACCCCACCACCAAGCGTCCCGCGCTCGAAGTCGTGCTTACGACGCTTCACGCCGGAGGCAAATTTGGCGGAGATGATTCCGGGTACAAAGTCTCCGGAGGACTCCACGGAGTCGGTTCATCGGTCGTGAACGCGCTGAGCAAGAAGATGCGCGCGGAGGTCTTCCGTGACGGCAAAATCTACATGCAGGAGTACGCCCGCGGAAAGCCGGTCGCCGACATGAAGACGATGGGCAAGGCGACCAAGCACGGCACGAAGATCACATTCTACCCGGATGACACCATCTTCGACACAATGGAATTCAGCATCGATGCGATCCTCACGCGCCTCCGCCAGCAGGCGTACCTCACGCGCGGCATTACGATCGCGGTACTCGACGAGCGCGAGAAGCGGCCGGAGGAGGACAAACTATTCCCACGCCTCTACCGGTTCCACTTCGAAGGAGGTATCGCCTCGTACGTCGCGCATCTCAACGAGTCTAAAGAGAGAATCGGCGAGCCGATTCATTTCGAGAAAGAACAGCCGGAGGGATTTGTAGAAGTCGCCCTGCAGTACACGCAGACGTTCCAGGAACACGTGGCGAGCTTTGCCAACAACATTCATACCATCGAAGGAGGCCACCACATGACCGGCTTCAAGTCCGCCCTCACCCGCACCATCAACGCCTACGCCCGCAGCCAGAGCATCCTCAAGGAGAAGGATGAAAACCTCACGGCCGACGATGTCCGCGAAGGGCTCACCGCCGTCATCTCCGTCCGCCTCAAAGATCCACAGTTCGAGGGCCAGACCAAGAGCAAACTCGGTAATGCTGAAATGAAGACGGCCGTGGAAACCGTCGTCAATGAAAAGCTCTCGCAGTACTTCGAGGAGCACCCGTCCGAAGGCAAAGACATCATTGCAAAGTGCTTCCTCGCTGCACGCGCACGCCTTGCCGCCCGCGCCGCCAGAGACAGCGTCATCCGCAAGGGGGCGCTTGAAGGCATGACGCTTCCGGGCAAGCTTGCGGACTGCAGCAGCCGCGACCCGAGTCAGTGTGAGATCTTCATTGTGGAGGGCGACTCCGCCGGAGGCTCTGCCAAGCAGGGGCGCAACCGCGAATTCCAGGCCATCCTTCCTCTTCGTGGGAAGATCCTGAACGTGGAACAGGCACGGCTCGATAAAATGCTCGGCAACAACGAAATCAAGTCACTCATCATCGCGCTCGGCATCGGCATCGGCGACGTGAAAGACCTCACGAAGCTCCGGTACGACCGCATCGTGATCATGACCGACGCCGACGTCGACGGTGCGCACATCCGCACGCTTCTTTTGACACTCTTCTTCCGGTACTTCCCCGAGCTCATCGATACCGGCCATATCTACATCGCCCAGCCGCCGCTCTATAAAATCGCGCGCGGCAAAGACATCCGCTACGCCTACACCGACGAACAGAAGTTCAACGTCCTCAAGGAATGGGGGATCGGCGAGCAGGATCTGGAAGAAACCGAAGAAGTGGCAGCTGATACTGAGGGCATGCAGGAGGCCGAAGAGAATTTCGATTCCCTGACCAAGGAGACGAAGAAGAGCAAAGCCCCGGAGCCCAAAAAGGGCGGCAAGGTGAATATCCAGCGCTACAAAGGTCTTGGAGAAATGAACCCCGATCAGCTCTGGGACACTACGATGGATCCCGAGAACCGTGCGATGCTCAGAGTCACGAACGACGACGCCGAGAAGGCGGATCTGGCGTTTACGACATTAATGGGCCCCGAAGTCGCGCCCCGGAGGAAGTTTATTCAGACACATGCGAAGGGAGTGAAGAATTTGGACGTGTAGCAAAATGACCAATGACCAATAACACAATGACCACGCAATAACCAAGCACTAGGAATGCATTCTTGGTCATTGTTTGATCATTGGCTCTTGTTCATTGGTCATTCAAATTGCCTGTTCATTGTGTTATTGGTCATTGGTCATTCCTCACTCTAATCTTCGTCAAAGTGGTCCCGGAGCGTGTACGTATCCAGATTTTCGCTGCCCAGCAACTTCAGCACTTCCTCCACCGCATTCTCAAACTTGATCGACTTCTGCTTTCCCGCCGCCATGTCGCGCAGAATAATCTTGCCTTCCTTCACCTCCATCTGGCCGAGGAGGAGCGTGAACTTCGCGCCGAACTTGTCCGCAAGCCGCATCTGGCTTTTGAGACTCGCTTCGCCGAGTGCGCCGATGGTGTGGACGCCTTTCTCGCGGAGCTTCGCGATCAGCGTCAGACACATTTTCTTGGCATCAGGACCGAGCTGCGCGACGAAGACATCGACATGGTCTTTGTTTGGCACCGTCACTCCCGCCTGTTTCATATGCCAGATCATGCGTTCGACGCCCATGGCAACCCCTACGCCCGGCGTCGGTTGACCGCCGAGGAGTTCAATCAGCCCGTCATAGCGCCCACCTCCACCAACGGCATTTTGCGCACCGGAGGAACTGTCCCAGAATTCGAAGACGGTCTGACCGTAGTAATCAAGCCCGCGGACGAGACTGGGGTTTGCCGTGTGCTTCACGCCGAGCTCATCGAGATACTCAACAAGCGTGGCATGGTATTGCTTGGAGTCGTCATCGATAAATTGATCCAAGGTAGGGGCGCTCTTGAGGAGAATCCGAGTGTCCTCTTCTTTACTATCGAGCAAACGCAGGGGATTGGTCTGCAGCCGTTTACGGTCGAGCTCCGGCAGGTGCCGCTCTTTTCCGATGAAGAAATCTTTGAGTGCGACAAGGAACGCTCTGCGGTTTTCCGCATTGCCGATGTTATTGAGTTGTAATGTGAGGCGGTCCGCTATCCGCAGATCCGCAAAAATATTCATGCAGACATGGATCAGCTGTGCATCGAGACTCGGGTCCTTGAGTCCGATCAACTCGAGATCCACCTGGTGAAACTGGCGGTACCGCCCTTTTTGGGGACGGTCGTAGCGGAAGCACTGTCCGATGGCGTAGAGCTCTACCGGCTGTGGCAGCAGATGCATGCCGTGTTCGATGTAACTGCGACAAATGCCTGCGGTGATCTCCGGTCGAAGGGCAAACTGCACGTCGCTTTCCGACTCTTCCGTTCTCTGTTTGCCGGATACGATGAATAGTTCCTTCTCCACGATATCCGTGTGCTCCCCGATGCCGCGCTCGAAGATCGCGCGGTTCTCAAAGATCGGCGGGTCGATGCGTTTGTACCCGGCCTGACGCGCGCGGTGACGCACGGCCTTCTTGATGTACGTCATGTACTGGTGGTCCTCCGGGAGGACGTCGTGGGTGCCTTTGGGGGTTCGAAACTGGGGTTCGGCCATACAAGAAAAAATCCTACCAGTGAAAGGGCCAAGGGCCAAGGGCACATGATGTTGGCCCTTGGCCCTTGCGCCCTTGGGATTTCTTATAAACGCAATACTCTCACAGGTAGAGAAAAAGCCATTTATAAGGTATAATAAGCCATTATGGAGCAAATCCTCACCACTGCTGCACTCATCGCCGGAGGCATTTTTGCGGTGTGGATTCTCTTTACGGATCCCGGGGGAGAGGACGGAAAAGGTGAGATGAATACGGCGCTGCTTGGGGCGCTTCTGATGATCCCGGTCATCATTCTTCTCATCATCGGCGTTGTGCTTTTTCTGCCGATATTACTCGGCATCATCGTTGTGCTCTTCCTGGCCTACGGTGCGTATCTCGGCCTCAAGTGGCTGCTGACCCGTGAGCGTGCGGAAAAGGATGAGAGGCAGGAAGGGAAGGAGGGGGAGGAACGAAGACTCCAAAAAGCATTCCGGAACATCCGCGAAGCATTCTCGAGTGCCTGGAATTCACGACCGTCGCGGGCGGTCCGCGAACGGGCGAAGGAAGCGGTCATCACGATCCGAAAAACCGTGAAGGGAACAGGAGGCAGGCTCAAGACGAGAGTGTCGGAGCGCGTGAGAGAGGTTCGCAAAAGCAAAGAGCGAGCCGAGCGAGTAGGAACATACGAAGAGCAGCGCGACGCGCAATCTTCATCGGCTTCCGCAGAGAATCCTTCCAGGAAGACAGCAAACATGCGCAGCAGAAAAAATCGCAGCACAGAGCGCTCCCATGCGGACGATCCGCTGACGAACATGCGAAAGATCGGATGGAATACACGGGGGCACCTAGGGGAGGTGTATCACCATCGGAGGAAATCACGATAAAGAGACGCATCTAACCATCATTCCACTTCTGCGCTTCTTAATCGCTCTACTCTTTCCTGTGTACGCATTCTATTCAATTTTCTTCGTGTAGCATCTTCGTCAAATCGCAAAGTTTTGAATTTATTATTCATAGCCCAAGATAACGCTATGTGATTATATTGCTGAATGGAATCTGCCTTTCTTTTAGTGCTTTTTAACTGTTTTCTTAAATACCTACCATCCCTACGATTTAGCAACTTTTTAAAATATTCAACCTGCTCTGGCTTCCATAATGTCCTCTCATCGTCATCCATAAAATCAGAGTTCGATGGATCACCACGTTCAAGCTTGTGCAATGCTTGATGGAGAAGGTGATTCACTTCTGCGAGGACAGACTCTCCCTCTTTTGTCATAACGAGATCTGCAATACGCTGCGCAACACCTGCAACTTCTGTTGAAAGAGGAATACCTTCCGTATCTGATCCTGGCTTTGATGAAGTTGCTTTCAACTGAGCTTCAGCTTTTCCAACCGTCAGCTCTCCACGTAATACAGCTTCTGTCAGCTCTCTACTTTTCGAAAGAATCCAAAAAGCCTTATACACTGTCACATGATTTACATCATACAACTCAGCTGCATCTCGGATACTCACAGCACTATCTCCTTCCAAATCTAAACTGTCAGGCGGTTTTGCTAAATCATAGACAGCAATCATCATTGCTTTTTGCGACTTGGAGGTTTGCGCTCTCAATCTTTCACGAACTTCATCGGTGATTTTGGGACGAACCGGAGCCTCATCTCGGTCCACCAACGTATTGTTCATAGAGATACGGACTGAAATTCTACAAAAATATTAACTCTCTTTCTCTTCCTCCCCAATCTCCTCCTCTTTATTCTCACTCCGCCTCTTTCGATCCTCTTTTCTTGCTTGAGTATTGAGAACGTCTAATTTATTGCGTGTAGCATCTTCGTCAAATCGCACAGTGTTGAATTTTCTATTCATAGCCCAACATAACGCTGTGTGATTGTATCTCCTCGTTTTTGTTCTCTTCGATATTGGACGGAAATACTTCTCATCATTTAGCAGCTTTCTAAAATAGGTAACGTGTTCCTCTGTCCAGACAAACATTCCATTTTCTTCCAATTTCTTATTCCTTGCTTTACGAATAGTATCAGCGTGCTTTTGTACGCTATCCCTGCGTAGTTTTGTAGAAGCTTTTTTTCTTTTTTCAGGGTTGCATACCACATCGGCGACTCTTCGAATGAGATCTTTAATCGAACGAATGACAGGATCAGGTTTTTCTTTACGTGCCACCGTTTCTTTTTCTTCCGCTTCACCATCCTCTATTGCGTCTGCGTCAGAGGGGGGAGTGTCAACAGTGTCAGAGGTGGAAGGATCATTTTCCGCAGTTAGAGTAATCAGTCCCAGTTTTTCTAAATCTGGTCGTATTTTTTGAGCAATTTTTTCAAGTGAGTAATCTCCAGATTCCACCAATCTCTTTATTCTCATTCTCACATTTCGAGTCCTCTCGCCACCTTCAACAATCTCTCTTGCTGCAGATCTTCCGTACAGAGGATCTGCTTTTTCTGCCGCTCGGATCCTGTCTATTCGGTCGTTCATGTAATAATAGTACATAAAAAATGTAGTGCGTCAATATTTCGTCGCAGGAACTCAAAACAGGGACCGTAGTGCTTTCAAGGAGCACGAGGAGTCATCAGCCCATGTGTACGGGATTGATCCCCGTCGGGTCCGCTTCCGTTCGTCATTGTGGACAATTTAAGCCACTATTTTCTTGAAAGGGAATAGGACTTGTTTGTAGAATTTTGCCATGAAATGGGCTCGTAGTGTAACGGTAGCATCAAGGCTCGCAAGGTCTTGGGTGCGGGTCCGATTCCCGTCGAGTCCACTTCTCTCAGTCGCTGTAGGTTTACCTGCAGCGACTATTTCATGAGAGAAGCGTTTGATAACCGCTTTCTGCGATAGTACTCTATCGCACTACTCTATTTTGTATTTTATTGTCTAATTATGAAAAATGGGAAAAATATTTGTAACTGAAGAATGTTTTCCTGGCTTACGAAATAATGTGAAGCTTACAGAGCCCATTCCTTTGGAGGTTCTGTCTGAACTGCTCTATCAGCACTATGATGCTATTGTGGGGGTCTTAGGCGAATTATTTCCACCACACTCGGCTGGTGCAAAAGAGTTGCAACCGAGCAGGGGGAAGATGGGGCTTTTAAGACAGAATCTTGAAAAGACTTTAGGGATTTCTGATGCAACGACAACAGGTCCAGGCATTGAAACGATCGGGGATGCGAGACGTTTTGGTAAAAGAGTACGAACAGTACTGGCTGAGGCAAGAGATGGTGGGACAGCGAAGAAAAGTAAGATGATGAATGTTCGAGTACACGATCTTTGCAAAAAAGCGGTCAATGAAACTATCACTCATCTGATGCAGATTATTGCCGGGAGAATTCCCGAAGGTGCAGCAGCGGAGGATCTCAAGCCGGCAAAAAACAACCGTGCGCATGCGAAGCAGTCTGCTGCCGCGAAACAACGACCCCGGCAAGCGCCTGAGCAACATCAAGTTTCTGGAAATGGGCGAGCGAGCGATCCTGCTATAGAAAAGTCTACCCGTGTTTCACGACCGTATGAGCCAGCGGTGTATGAGGATTCTCCCGATGGTGACAATGATATCATCGATGGCGTCTCGTGGAGGAAGGCATTACGAGACCCGGATAGAATGATGAGCATTTTTGCAGCGGTCGATCGGGTCGCTCCTGCCGGAGAGGAGCACAAGGTCAGGCAAAAACTTCCAACGTGTGTTCCCTACCAGGCCTTTCGCTCTGAGAGAAATGCGAGAGAAAACTATGATTTTGCAGCGAGAGCGCTGCATGAGCTTAAAACAACAGGAAAGATTTTGTTACAGCATGCACAGAGTGACAATGCGAATGCATGGTCACTGGTGTTTGCTTGTATCGAAGACGAAGTACATGCAGAGATAGCAAGTGGCAACACGGTGTTTGATGCAAGCGAATTTGACGTTGCATTTGAAATCAGGATTACGGAGTACAAGTTGGGTTCTCGCTATAAAAAGTGCATAAAAGCACGTGAGACGACCTTAAGTGCAAGAAATATAACAAAGAAGACTGAGGAAGAAGACACACAAAAAGACGCATCCACAAAAGGCTTTACGAAAGCGGAGATCGCTCGAATACCGTGCGAGGACAGGGCACGACTCAACGATTTGTTTCATAAATTGTCTGTTGAAGGGGCTGCGTTGAGAGTATTTCAGAGTTTTACAGAACCTGATGCAGCAGTGCTCTGTGATATCGCTCGCATTGTTCTTACACATCAAGACACTCTGGGGAGCCAATTTCGTGAACGCTTGGGGATGCCAGACGGGCTCGTATGGAAAGTGATACAGGATCATGACTATAGTCTCCTCACGCAGGCTGAAGCAGACGCAATGCCTAAACTTGCAGGCGAACTTGCAGCTATTGAGTCAGCAAAAAATGGCGACGAGGAGCCAGAGCAGATGAGGAGAGACAGTACGCCACGGATGGTACTGTATCGTCGCTTACTACGACTGGAACATGCGCATGACCATGAAGAGAAATTGGAAAAAATCCTGGAGGTTTTAGGTATGGAAGATAGTGCTTTAGCAGCAAAAGAATGGAAGGTATTCCTTGGATTGAGCAATCACCATCTGGCACCGGACTTATTTGAGCAAGAAGATGATGGTGCAGATGAGGATCTTGCGGAGATACTAGAAGAACTGAAACTCTTGAAAGAACGGTCAAAGAAACCGAAAAGCCAGCGAAGGGGAGCTAAGGGTGCCTAGGTACAAGTGGCAGAGTCTCTTTTTTGATTTTAGCGACGTACAATAGATGAAAACTATGAATCGACAACACCTTACAAGCACGGCAGAAACTGGAGGCACATCTGTACCCGTGGATAGCGAAAAAGTTTCAGCAGCGGATACGGAACCTTCTGCATCCACGTTGGTGGGGATGGCATTAGCGGAACTGCGAGAATTCGGCAGACTCAAATCATTGAAAGCATCTGCACTTTCTGTAGAGGACTTGAGAGAGGTTTGCGAAACGATCAGAGAAAATCTTCTCGCAGAGATAGTAACAGGTAATACGTTCTTTAAAGCGGATGAATTAGAGGTTGCTTTTGATTTGGAATTACAAAAATATGGTTTGCATACAGCGTATGCAAACGTGCTGGATAGTGAAGCGCCTCCACTTGCAATCAAGAATGTACACACTGGTACCAATGGAGATTGCAGAGAGGGGGTAGACAAATCTGCTGTAGGTTTTAGTAAAATGGAAATAAAAAGAATTCCGAGAAGTGCGAGAGAAACGATCAATCACCGATTCAGTCAGATGACGATACAAGGGCGGGCAAGAAGAAAAGCACAGGAAATATCCGAATCGGATGCAATATGTATCAGTGATATTGTGCGCATTCTTCTCACGTACCAAGACAGTTTGGGACAACAGTTTCATGATCGTCTGGGACTTTCAGACAACACAATCTGGGCACTCCTTCATGAACAGGACATTAGTGTACTGGGTGCCGATGAACTGGAGGCCCTTGTACTACTGACAGAAGAAGCAAATGGATTAGCTGCATTGAAGGAAAAGCTAAACGATGATTTCTTAGAACTTCAAATACAGCATTTACGGCATATGGTTTTATATAGACGTCTCATAAGAATGGAGCATGCTCCAGATGCTCAGGCGCAATTACAAAAAGTGATGGATGCACTGGAGCTATCAGTACATGAATATGCAAGTGCAGAGCATATAGGCTTCGCTGGAATGAGTAATCATGAAATCGCTCCGGATCTCTTCCCCTATGGAGAAGATAATACGTATTTATTAGATTTAGTAGCAGAATTGAAAGGTGGCCGCACAACAATACCGGCACAGCCCATGGGGAGTGGATTGGAGGGCGATAAAGATGTGTATTCTCAAGAGTTTGAGCATCATACTATTGTAACAGCAACTGCTCATGGGATATTCGATTGGCAACCAAAACCCTTAGATCCAGAAGATTATCCTGCTTCAATGGGTATGCCAGGGAGTGACGCTAAACTGGCGGCCTTGGAGCGACGTGTGCGTAAGGGCCAACCCCTTTGCCATCTAAAGGATAGGCAGTCTTATGATTCTCTGGGTGAAGTCCATCGAAATGATATACCAGCAGTGGGCTTCTCAAAGCACGAAGAGAAGGACGAAGAGGGGGGCGAGGTGGAGGACGAAGAGGAGGGGGAGGAAGAATAAGCGGACATATGAATTGACTATAAGATATCTATATACATAAAGTGTCAATAGGATAGATCTGGTCTCTCACAACAAGGGTATTTCTATGCAAAAGCCAAATAGGGATTGGCTCTCACTGAACCTGAAAGGTTTCGGCGACAGCCAAGAAGACAACATGTGGTTTGGGATGGTCCCAGTCGAGGACTTGTTGGTTGACAAGTCTTACCAGCGTGAAGAAAACGCGGTCGCCGAGATGATCGGCGCAAATTTCAACCCACGAGCGTATGGAGTGGCAAGAGTTGCCCTCCGTGATGATGGTAAATTGTACCTCATCGACGCGCAACAGCGCACAAAGGGCGCTAAGATCGCAGGGAAAACAGTCGTTCCCTGTCTCATCCACTACTTCGCCTCGAGAGAAGAAGAGGCAAGGCTGTTCCGATTCGTGAATGAGTTTCGCGCGAACGTGACGGTAATGGACTGTTTCCGCGCCTCGCTCGTTGCGAAGGAGCCACACGCGGTGGCTATCGACAAGGCGGTTCGCGAGGCTGGGTTCAAGGTTGGACTCACGAGTAAGTTGAAAAATTGGCCGTACGTTACGGCAATAGATCAACTGACCCGGATTTACAACCAGTCGGGGGAGCTCGCTGTGCTGGAGGTTCTCCAGTACATAGGGGAGCTTTTTCCAAACCAACCGGAAGCGCTACGTCGTGAAGCGCTTCGGGGTGTGTATGAATTCTGGAAGGCATTCGGAGTGACCATCGATGATGAGTTGCTTCGAACCAAGTTGAAGGGCGTCACGATGCAGGACCTTCTGCATACCGCAGAAGGCAATCGCGTCAGAATGCGACAATCGGGGCACAATATGGCATTGTACCAGATGCTATTCGCTGAACTGCGTTCGAAGTACAAAAAGCGAGTGCCGGCGCCAGAAATCGCCTGGCCAAAAGAAGACGAAGACGAAGAGTAAAACAGAAACGTTCACAACCGACAGACTTGTCTATCCTAAATGCCCCCTCGCTTGCGAGGGGGCTATTAAAATTGTTCGACCCAAAAATATTAAGATGCGTTCTTCAGAGAGGGAATCCTCATGAAAGAAGACATGCTTTCCTTTGCGATTGCCCTTCTCTCTGTTCCAATATTCGTTACAATCGGCAGGCGTTCTTTACGGAAAATGTCTTCTCCTATGGCGATCGCAGCTCAGTTGGCCCAGCCTCGCTTTGCGAGGCGTAATCTAACAAGGCACTGCTCGCACTCTGTTCATTGGAAAACATCTTCTCCTATGGCGATCGTAGCTCAGTTGGTTAGAGCATCTGGTTGTGGTCCAGAGGGTCGTGGGTTCAAATCCCATCGATCGCCCCAGAATTTTCTTAAGGATCGTCGAGGGCAAACCTTCGATTTTTCTTTTGGGGAACTTGACTGAAACAATAATATATTAATAATAGTACTATGGCTACCGAAGAAGTCCTTTTGCTTGATTATTCTCTTGTTCCACAGGAAGGCGGCACTGAGCCAGAATTTGAACTTCGGGAAAAGAAAAAGAGATTGGGCAACCTTTCAGGATCAGTAGCTCAGCGTATGTATGAGCTTTTTATCATGCATGCAGAACAAAAAGATTTTGTAATGCGTGCGTACAATTGTCACGGGTTTGTGCTGTATCTGTTAGAGCAACTTCAAAAGCCACAATGGTTCTATGATTGGGTTCCGCATAATCTCGTCGACGTAGATCTTGATTCTGCATTGGATCATTTTCAATTTCCAATCGGCATTCATATGCATGTGCGTTATGACACACATAGTGCGCTTATTGTAGGGAAAGATTCCAAGGGCAATCCTCTCAGCGTACATAAGCGCGGAGCGAGTAATGTGGAATTTTGTCATCCAAAAACTATCTTCCAGGGTTTTGCAAGCCCCATCATTCGCTACTACGGTTCCCCAATACCCCCCGGCGACCCATCAGCCACTCCACTTGCGTGCAGCCCTCCGTAAGAAGGGACTCTGGACGAGCTATTTCTTTTTCAGCGCAAAGCGCACGATTGCGGATGCCACATCGTTCCCTGTGGCTTTGGTAAACGCACTAAATTCCGGGCAGCGGTTCACTTCAAGCAGGTAGTACCGTCTCCCGACGCGCGCGAGGTCCACGCCGCCGATGTCGATCTCCAGAGATGCGCAGATTTTCACCGCTTCTTTCGCCACGCGCGCGGGCAATACGGCCTTTACGAACTTCGCGCCAGCTGCGTAGTTTGCGACGAGAGATCCTTTTTTGGGAATCTTACGGATGGTGCCGAGTGCATGGTCGCCTACGCAGAAGACGCGGAATTCCTTGTCAATCGTGAGGAGCGGCTGCAGTAGCACGGGGCTGCGGTTTGCGCGCAGAAAAGACTGGAGAGTTTTTTCCGTTTGGAAGATCCGGATTCCCTTGCCATGCCGGCCGAGCGCGGGTTTTACAAGAAGCGGAAAAATCCATTCCTTTGGAGGGCGGACGATTTCCGCCGGATCGAGAAAGAGCGTGGGGATGGGCAGAATCGCGGTCGCAGTGAACGGCGGGACAGAAAGCCGCTTGTCGAGGTTGTCGCGGATACTGCGAAGGGAATCCGTGAAGGGCACCTTCCACTCGGCTGCGACCTCCGCAAGCGCGATCATGTTTTCGCGTGCCCCGCGGGTGCGACGGAAGATGATCCTGCTTGTTCGAAATTGCCTCGAGATGTCTTTTCCCTTGTGTCGTACCGAGGGTTTTGCGGATCGGCTCGTGACACGCAGATCGCCGGCGTTCAGAAATGCTGCACGTATGCCGGACTTTTTTGCCGCCGTGAGCAGCGCCGCTTCTTCCCATTTCCTGTCTGCGCCGATAATGAGGAGGGGCGCATGCGTCAGAGGGATTTGCGGAATTCCCCGTAGAACGCGTCAACAAATTCCTGAAGCAACGCGCGCATTTCCTCGATGTTGCCGTGCAACGGTTCAAGGGTGTCGTGGTCCATATAGAGCGCCTGATTGATTTCGATCTGCATGCCCGGAACGAAGGTTCCTGGCACGCGGCGGCGGTGGCAATGATGGGCGATGATGTATCCGCCGATATAGGGAACGTTCACACCCACCGTGTAATTCCGCTTTTTAAAGAAATCGCGCGCGAACACCATGTGCTCCCGGGTGCTCGTGGAGAACCTGCGGTTCCCCAGGTTGAAGTCCGGACGTTTCTCGCCTGCGTCCTTTTTCACCTTCGGGCCGCGCGGCAGATAGGAATGGCAATCGAACAGGAACTTCACTTTGGGCATGAGCTTGTCGATCTGTTCATGGTACGGCGTGTGGTATGCGGCGACGATGGTATCCATCAGTTTCTCGGAGGGTGGTTTTTTGTAGACGGGATTGCCGAAGTACGTGGTATTCACGGCGACGCCGTCATGGCCCATGTCGTACTCTTTCGAGAAATCATCCGGTGCGCGGTTCACATCCACGCAAATGCGGCAGATTGTGCCGATGACTTTGTAGTATCCCTCCAGGTCGTACAGGCGGTCGGTGAAGAGATCGATATTTCTCAGAAGTTCCTTGTCATCGATTTTTAGCATTCCCCGGAGCTCTTTCGGGACGAAAAGCGAAGAGTGTGGAATCGAGAGGAGGATGGGGCGCAATGCGGTCATCGTTCAGCCCCATGGTATCGCCTCTTCCACCGGCGCGGAAATTTTTTCACTCCCGAATACTCAGCCACTCCACCGGAGCGTAATCGTCGGTAAGGAGAGAATGCATCGCGAGATCCGCCGGATTCACTTTTACTTCCCTTTCACAGAGCGTCGAAAGGACGGGATCGGAACTTCGCTTGAAGGCAGAGGAGCAAGGATCGATGCATGTTTCGGTTTTACAGGCGATGAAGATCACGTTTTGGACTTCAAAGGTTTTCGGGTTCTGGATTCCGTAGAAGCGGCCTTCGGGGAACACGGAGAGCAGCGTCTTCATCGCAGCGGGGAGATAGGTTTGCTTGGTGATGTCTATAGAACCAATGAAGTTGCCGATAAACATCCCGTCCTCTGTCAGGTGCTCCTTCACCAGCGTGAAAAATTCCTGCGTGGTGAGGTGTGGGGGAATCGCATGCGTCGCCTGGTAGGCGTCTCCGATAATCAGGTCATAGGGCTCGGAGTCGCGCACATGCGTCCGTCCGTCGGCGATGATCGAATGCACGCGCGGCGATGGTTCAAAGCGGAAAAAACGCGTCGCGATCTCCTCGAGGCCCGGTTCGATGTCCACGACGTCCACCTCTGCCTCCGGAAGCGCCTTGGCGATGAATCCCGGAACGATGAATGCTCCGGCGCCGATCACGAGAGAACGCCTCGGGCCTTCGCGCCCGGTCCAGGCTGCGGCGACTGGCCTGGTGTACTCAAACGCGAGATCATCATGATCGAGATGGATTCCGGAGGAGGCGTTGCGGTCCTGCCAGAGAATGCGAAGAGTGTGATCGGAAAGCGCGACGTCCTGAACGATGATTCTTTGGTAGACGCCGTCGGCCGCGTACACAGCCTCACTTTTTTCCGCGACGGAAAGCGCGCTCACGGCGAGAAACAGGCACGAGATGAGGAGTCCGATGCCGCGGCCTTTTTTCATCGTCATGAGCATGATAAGCGCACCGATGCCGAAGAGCGCGATGCCGATGCATGCAATCAGCAATTTGATCCCGAGAAGCGGAATAAGCGTGAAGCCCGCGGCGATGCTGCCCGCGATGCTTCCGAGCGTGGACCAGAAGAAGATGTTTCCCGCGGCGCGCCCGGCGCTGTGGCCCGGAGTGAAGCGGGCTTCGAGTGCTACGGCATAGGGCGAAAAGGTGCCGAGGATGCCGCAGGGAACGAGGAAGAGCAGGATGGATCCGATCAAGGGGCCACTGCCTCCCGTAAGAGCGGGGCCAAGCGAGGGAAGCACAAAGAGCGAGAGCGGCCAGATGAGCAGCGTGGTCACTCCCGCGAGGACGAGGAGGATGCCGAGCGTTTTCCACGAGGGATTTTTATCCGCGAGGATGCCGCCGAAGTAGTAGCCGATGCTGAGCGCGCCGAGGGTGACGCCGAGCACACTGCTTAAGGTGTAGAGCGAACTTCCGAAGTGCGGCGCGAGGATGCGGGTGGCGAGGATCTCCACGACCAAAACGCACGCGCCGGTAAACGTGACGAGGGCACGGAGAAGAAAGGAGGACATGGGGGGACGCTATCGCAGTCTTGGAGACGTGTCTATGCCGCGATGTCCTTGGGGGGTGGTTGCGGGTTACTGGTTACCGGTTTCGTGTTGGGTTCCGGCTTCTGTTCAATGCTCTCGGCGCGGATGAAGGCGACCGGGGCATCGTCGGGGCGTTGTTCGGGTTTCGTTGGAGCTTGCGGTGCGGGAGTTCCCGATTGCTTTGCTTCGACTTCGCGCTTGGCTTTGTTCTGGCGGTAGCGTTGGCGCTTGAGCCTGCGTCTCTCACGTTCTTTATCGGATAACACTTTTTCTGTCGGGGGTGAAGTTGCGGGTTGCGGGTTACTGGTTACTGACGCCGCTGTCGGCTTTGGTGCAGGGGCCGGTACGGAAGGAGGTACGATCGGAGCAGGAGCAGATATCGGCGCCGGAGCCGGTGTAGGAGCTGGTATGGGCGCAGGTGTGACTGGAGCCGGTGCCGGTTTCAAGGCTACAGGTACGGGAGCCGGTGTCGATGCGATTGGTGCAGGCGGAGGTGTCGGGGCTACAGGCTTTACTGTTTCCGGAGTTTTTGGGGGAGCAGGCTGCAGCCATGCAGGCATCGGCGCATCGGGAGTTGGGAGTGGGGAGGTCGGGAGATTGGGAGTGGGGAGATCGGGAGATTTCGGAGGTGTAGCAGTAACGGGAGGAGTGACCGGTGTCGGAGCCGTAGCAATCACAGGTTTGGGAGCGGGTGGCGTCGGCGCAGGTGCAGGTGTTGGTGTCGGCGCGACCGGTGTCGCAGCAGGAGCCGGAGTCGTTCCATTGCTCGGTTGCAGCCATGCGGGCAGCGGTCCATCGGGGCCCGAGACCGGAGCCTGTGGCTTTGGCGCTTCTTTCGCAGCGGGAGCAGCAGGAGGTGTCGGAGCTGGTGCAGGAGCGGTAGGAGCAGGCTTCGGTGAGGGGGCTGGCGCAGGAGCGGGCGCCACAGGTTTCGGTGCAGGTGCGGGAGCTGGTGCAGGTTCTGCCTTCTTCGGGGTCGGGTTGAGCCAGTCGGGTATGGAGGTATCGGAGAGAACCGGCGCCGGAGATAATGCAGGAGCGACTGTCTCTTTTGCGGGAGTGGGAGCAGGAAGAGGTGCCGGCTTTTTGGGTGCTTCATCCACGATTTCCGGCAGGCTCATCGGAGCGATCTCCGTTCCTGCTCCTTCCTTGCCGATGGTCATTTTCTTGTCGGCTTCCTCGAGGCGGTCGGCGAGGGATTTACCGTGCCGCAGTTTCAGGAACGCAAACGTCGCGGCGCCACCGATGGCGGCGGCAACAACGAGGAACAGAAGAAGCTTGATGACGAGTCTCATGATTCTCGATGTTCTGCCGGGCTCGGGCTTGGGTTCTTCCTCCAGGGGCGTTTCCGGATCGGTCGGCGCGGCATCAGAACTTCCGCGCACCAGGATCGACTGTTGCAGATCGCGGATGTCGATACCGTTGCGCAGGTCCTTGAGCCGCACACGAACGACATAGGTTCCCGAAGAACCGTAGGAGTGGACGGGCTCCAGGTGCATGCTCTGGGTTCCGTCTCCGAAATCCCACAGCGGCAGCACAGGGGTATTTCCCGGTGGATCCTCCTGCATCCGCAGATGTACGGAACCGTTTTCGCGTTCGGTGTACCCGATGCCTCCCGTCTGGGGGGTAGGTTCCTCTCCCGGCACGGGTGCCTCTCCGATATGTACGGTGAACTGCTGGGTGAAGGTGGAGCCGTCCGCGATTTGTCCGGTGAGTGAAAAGGTCTTCGGAGGGTCTCCCGTGATCCACAGGAAGAGTGGCAGGGCGTCGGTGCCGAGGAACGTATCGGCGCTGCTCGGGTCATTGTCCGCGGTTCCGTCCCCGTCCTCGTCCACGTTCACGTCCGCGTCTACGGCAAGGGCGCTTACGATCCCCGGCGGTGGAATAATCTTTACAAGCTGCTGCGTTTCACTGAGCCCGATCAGTCCCGAGACGTGCGGCGGATCCGTCGTGACGGTTGCCGAGGCTTCTGGAGGCACCGTATCTTCCTTCACGTTGATCACAAACGAGCGGCGGATGCTTTTGCCTCTGGTTGGCTCGCCCTCCGGACGGGCAGGGACCACTTCCGCGCTTAGAAGATATTTCCCGGGCTGCGAGAAGCGCGTGCGCAGGGCGCGTCCGCGTCCCGCCTGCAAAAACGTCCGGTCGAGCGAAAGCACCCAAGCATACTGGGTGCCGGGGCCGCCTTCCTGCGCCAGAATCTCGAACACTGATCCAAGCGGCAGCGTCACCTCCTCGGCCTGCGACTGCTGGGCCTGCGTCAGCTCGATGCCAACGGCGATACCCGCGACGAGAATCGCGAGGGCCGTCATCTGCCGGAGGAAGGAGGAGCGGCCGGGCATGCTGCAATTTAGGTGAAGATTTCCGCCACGAAGCGGACGATGGCGGACGCGAGGACGATCACAATGAGACCCACAATGGCGTAGATGATGGTCTTCTTGGCCGTGTCTTTCCTTCCCTCCTCCCCGAAACTCAGAATCAGCATGATGCCTGCGATGACGATGGCTGCAACTGCGAGGAGCGCAGCGAAGTTGATGACGAACAGGATGATGTCGAGGATGTTCTGCCGCAAATCGATCGAGAGAGTGGGGTCGTTGATACTCTGGAAGAAGTCGACGATGACATTGGCAAGCGCGATGATGATGATGCCGACGGCCGTGTAGAGGACGATCTTGCGCGCGGTTTCTTTCGAGTTCTCGCTGCCGAGTCCCAAGATCAGGTAGAAGCCTGCGATGATGATGACCGCGACCGCGAGGATGCCAACGTAGCTCGTGACGATGTCGATAATGTTCTGGATGAGGGTGATGAACGTTGCAGTGGCTGTGCCCGTCGTGAGGTCGTTGAAAAACGCGACGATTTCGTCTGCGAGATTGATGATGACGATGCCGATGGCGGTGTAGAGGATGATCTTCTTCGCGGTCTCCTTCGAATTGTCGCTGCCGAGGCCGAGGATCAGGTAGAAGCCCGCGATGACGATGACGGCGATCGCGAGGATGTTGACGTAAAATTTTGCAGTATCGATGATGCTGTTGATCGTCGCGAGGGGGGAGTTTGTGGAAAGCCCGATGTCGTTCGCCGCGTAGTTGACTCCGTAATCGATGCCGTTGCAGCTGCCGCCGGGGCAGAAGACGGATGCATGAGCGAGTGTCAGAAGGCTCATGCCAAAGAGCATCGCCGTAGTCGTGGCAATGGTGCCGATACGCTGTGTCGTACGGCGGATAGAGTGGGTGGTGCGGAGAAGTGAAAGCATCATAGTATGATAGCAGAAAAGGGGGTTTTGGACAATGAATAGGTTTGGTGTGTTTTGTGGGTTTGGTGGGTTTAATGGGTTTCGGGTTTCATCCCTGATCGCCCTATACTTC
Source organism: Candidatus Peribacteria bacterium RIFCSPHIGHO2_01_FULL_55_13 (assembly GCA_001788925.1). Taxonomy (GTDB): domain Bacteria; phylum Patescibacteriota; class Gracilibacteria; order Peribacterales; family Peribacteraceae; genus 2-12-FULL-55-11. Next base: position 30,499 of record MFXS01000036.1, on the reverse strand, counting down.
TCCCATGCGCCCCAAACGCCCTTCCGCCATTCTCGAAGCCGCCGAAACCCGCGCATTTTTAGTAAGCAACCTTGTCAATATCCGCTTTCTGACGGGTATATCTCTCAGTTCAGGCATCCTCCTCATCGACAAAAACGGCATGACGCTTTTTACCGACGGTCGCTATCTCGAAACAGCGGCGCATGCAGTCCATCGGGGGGTGTCTGTGCGGGATGCGGCAACCATCGGAGACGCGATGAAGAAGGTGCGCAGCTGCGGCATGGAGGATAATGACGTCTCGCTCGATCGATTCCGCCGCTGGAAGAGCAAATTCAAGAACACAAAATTTATTCACACATCCAGCGTGGTCGAAGAGTTCCGGCGTGCGAAAGACAAGGACGAAATTCTGAAATTCCGACGCGCACAGCGCATCACCCGCGAGATCATCCGCAGGGTCCCTTCGATGCTCCGACGTCCGATCCGCGAGATCGATCTCGCATGGCAGTTGCAGGCGTGGGCGCGGGAGCTTGGCGCCGAGGGTATGGCCTTCGATTCCATCGTCGCGTTCGGGACACATACGAGCAGTCCACACCACCACCCCACGCATCGCAGACTTCAGAAAGGACACATTGTGCAGATCGACTGCGGCGCGAAGTACGGCGGCTACTCCGCAGATCAGAGCGCGGTGTTTTTCACGGGCAAGCCCACGCTGCTCCAGAAGAAAGTGTTCGAGGCGGTGCTGGAAGCGAAAGACGCCGCAATCGAAGCGATCAAGCCGGGTGTCTCGGTCCGTCATCTCGATCAGGTCGCGCGTGAGGTTCTTCAGCGGTACGGGCTCGAACAGTACTTCTGCCACGCGCTGGGGCACGGGGTGGGACTGGAGATCCATGAGGGCGTAACGCTCTCGCAAAGGGCACCTGATCAGAAGCTCCTCAAAGGTGAAATCATCACGATTGAGCCGGGAGTGTATATTCCCGGAAGATTCGGAATGCGGGTGGAGGAGGAAATAATCGTAAAGTAAACCTTACAGACCAACCTCCTGATTTTTGCTATAATGATGAGAAAACATGAAACAAACATTCCCTCTGCGCATGCGCGCGCTCGTAGCGCTTCTGGCGTTCATCGCTCCAATGAACGTGGTCGGACGTGATCCGAACGCTCCCTACGAACAGGAGTTCATCCTCACGGCGTACTATTCGCCGCTGCCTGGGCAGTGCTGCTACGTGCGTGGCGGCTACGAAGCCGACAAGATTCTCAACGGCGAAGGGCACACCGCGGCCGACGGCACAGCCGTGTACCCGGGCATGCTTGCCGCGCCTCCGGCGTATGGATTCGGTACTGAAGTCACGCTCCCGGGTCTCGGCACGCTCACCATCCACGACCGCGGCGGCGCCATTCAGGTCCTTGATTCCGGCGCACACCGCCTCGACGTCTGGGTCGGCCACGGCGAAGAAGGACTCGCCCGCGCTCTTGCGTTCGGCGTGCAGCGCATCCGCGGCACCGTGTACCCCGTGGGGTCGGCTCAGCCGGGAAACGATTTCGATCTTGCGCGGCTCCCCGCGCCGATGGCACGGCTCTCGCCTTTTGGTGTGCAGACGGAAAATCTTCTCGCACTCACGCCCAAGCTCGGCGACCGCAATCTCTCCGCGGCTATCCTTCAGGATCATCTCCGTTCGGCGGGGTACTTCTCCCGTCCTTCCTCAGGCTACTTCGGTCCCGATACCCAGAAGGCGCTTGGTCATTTCATCAAAGACTTTGCGCTCAGCGAGCCCTCCGACCGTCTCACCGAAAATGCCGCCGCATATCTTCTCGCCGCGTCGCGCCGTAGTGACGCCCTGATTCCGATCGACGGCATCGTTGAAAAGGGGAGTTCGGAAAGCCGCACCGCCCAAGCGCAACGTATCCTCCGTTTCCTCGGCTACTATGCCGGCCGCACCGACGGCGCGTACTCCCTTGCGCTTCACGGAGCCATTCTTCAGTTCCAGCAGGAGAAGGGACTTGTCGGGACCGCTATCGATCCCGGCGCCGGGCGCATCGGGCCGATGACCAAGAAAGCGCTTCAGACGGAATGGAACCGCAGGCACATCGCGATCGTTGCCGACAAATATCTCACGGTCCATCACGTGGAACAGCTGATGCTTGAAAAAGGAATGACGCTCGATATGTTCCTCGCGACAGGACACAGCGGTCCGCGCGTGCGTCTTCTCCAGCATCTCCTCGCTGAGCGCGGATATTTCCCCGAAGAAAAGATCAATGGGAACTTCGGATCACTCACGCGTTCATCCGTTTTCGATTATCAAGTCGCATCGGGCATTGTCGATAGTCTGAGCGATGATGGAGCCGGATCGGTGGGCCCCGAGACCCTGCAGTCGCTCAAGCGCGAAGAACGTGCAAAGGCGTATCAGATCGTGCGGGCGGAGGGATGGAAGGCGTTGTAAAAATGACCAATGACCGGGAACCAATGACCAAACAATGTGAATGACCAATGACCAAGAGCCAATGACCAAGATGCAGCCTTTGTGTTTGTGTATTGCTTGGCCATTGGGTTATTGGTCATCGATCATTCCTCCTGCCTGGTCATTGTGTTATTGGTCATCGGTCATTCCCCCTGCTCGGTCATCGGTCATTTTTCCTTCTCCCGCAATGGCAAATATCTTGGATTTCTGAGAACATTTCCCCGTGAAATCTTTCCTTGCGATTTTTGTCATGTTCGCCATCGGTATTCCGCAAGCCCAAGCCGCGGAACCGATTTCCCGACGGGACGGATTTTTGCTGCTTTGGGGGAGCATCAACCGGGCGGTGTATGACACCCGCGAGAAGCCCTTTTTCGACGTTACCGAAGGGGATAAAGGCGAGCGGGAAATCACCTACGCAAAAAACCGCGGTCTCCTGGATGGAGACAGCGATTCGAAGAGTCCCGGCGACGGTGCATTTCATCCAGATACACCGCTGACTCTTGAGGACGCGCTGCTCTGGCTCTACCGCACACGCAACGTGGAAGAACTTGATCTCATGCAGCGCGAACATCTTCCCGCGATGATGGAGCGTTACCCCGTCGTCTCCGAAACAGATCTCTCGGTCGTCGTCTCGGAGGAAGAACTCCTCGCGATGATGCGCAATCTTGATCAGAAACTTGTAGAAGAAGTTCATGAAGTCAGTCTCTACGGTGAGAACTTTCACGGCGATGGCACCGCGTTCGGCGAGACCTTTGACATGCATCAATTGACGGCAGCACATCGGAGTTTTCCGCATAACACTCTGGTAAAAGTGACAAACATCGAGAATGAAAAGACCGTCACCGTGCGCATCAACGACCGCGGGCCGTATGTGGAAGGACGCGACATGGACCTGAGCGTCGCTGCGTTCACCACGATCGCCGAGCGGTCCAGGGGAGTGATCAACGCGCGCTTCGAGCGCCTGGGAGATGCCACACTTGTTTCGGGATGCAGCCTGGCTCCGGATGCGGAGATCACCGAAGCCCCACGCCTTCAGCAGCGCCTTACCCGCGACGTGCGCTTTCAGCGCGGCATTCCCCATCGCCAGGCGGCGGGATCTGCGCTCGTGCTCAAAGCCAACAAATGGTTCGTTGTCCGCGGCGTACGGTATCCCGATGGCCGCTTTGTCCGCATGCAGGACTGGGTGTCGCCCGAGGAGCATTTCAGCTTCACGCCTTCTTCCGGCGGGGACTATGTCTTTACCTTTGCGACAGCGAAAGGAGTGAAGCGGGAGATGCGGATGGAGGTGGTTACCTGCGGAGCGGAAAACGAATAGTGGAAAGCGGAAAGTTGGCTGCACAAAGAGAAGAACGTTCCTCTTTCCGTTATCCTCTTTCCACTTTTCTTCACGAATGAATTACCATGGAGCCATTGTCATTTTTGTGATAAAATAGATAGAACACCGTGCTCGCGCTCCTCCGCATCCTCTTCTGGCCGCTCCTGTGGGTCGTCGTCGCTCTCAGTACGACGATCGTCAACGCCCATATCTGGATCGATCTGTGGGAGTGGTACCGGGTGGATCCTGTCAATAACACCGTCTTCATCGCCTCGCTGTACTTCGCCTGGGCGATCGTGAAGCGGGTGATTCGCTTCGCGATGGCGCACTTCGAAAGCCGCAAGCTCGTTTCCATGAAGGTGGTGCTGCCGCGGTCCGATACGAAACTCGACCAGGAGAAGCGCACGGAAAAAGATTTCAAAGAAAAAGTCGCGGTGATGGAGCAGCTCTATCGCGCGCTCTGGGAAGTCCGCAACCTCGACTTCTGGCAGTCCATCCACTTCTGGATCACACGCGATATCCGTATCAGCTTCGAGATGTACGTGGAGAAGGGGCAGCTGCTGTTCTTCGTTGTCACGCAGCCGAAGTTTATTTCCATCGTGGAAAAACAGATCACCGCTTTCTACGGCGATGCCGAGGTGACATTGGAGCCGACGCCGGAAGTGCGGCCCAAGGGCTACAGCATGATCGGTTACTACCTCAAGTTTCAGAAGAAATTCTGCTACCCGCTGCGCACGTACGAATTCATGCAGGATGATCCGCTCAACGGGCTTTCCAACGTGCTCTCCAAAATGGAGCGTGATGAGGTGGCCGCCATTCAGATCGTGCTCACGCCGGCTCTCAGCAAGAAGTGGAACAGGAACACCAAGCGCGCCGCGAGCGCGGGATTCAAGGGCAAGAAAGAGGGGATGTTCGCGCATATCCCCGTGCTCGGGTTCATCCTGAGTGGCCTTTCCGAATTCACCTCCTCCAGCACCAACGCCCCGGGCGCCAAAGGCGGCGACTCCTTCGTGCGCATGGTGCAGCCGGAGGAAGAGCTCTACAAGCGCATGGCGGAGAAGGGAGGCATGAGTTTCTATCACGCCAGCATCCGCATCATGGCGTCATCCAAGAGCACGCAGCGCGCCACCGAACTCACCAACAACATTCAGGTCGCTTTCAACGCGTTCAAGGATCTCTACGGCAACGTGCTTGTGAACAAGCGGATGTTCATCGATTTCCTGCCGCACGCGCTGAACGCGCCTGTCATCCACTGGCTCTGGAAGAATCGCGTCAACTGTTACCTGCACAAGGAATGCATGCTCACGGAGAAGGAACTCGCCGGGCTCTACCACTTCCCGGACAGCCGCTACAACAAGATGCCGATCATCCAGTGGATCACGTACCGCGTGCTCCCTCCGCCGCCGGATGCTCCGCCGGACGGCATCCTGCTCGGCATCAACCGTTACCGCGCGGTGGAGACCAAAATCCGCTTCCGCGGAGAGGACCGCACGCGCCACCACTACGTCATCGGAAAATCCGGCTGTGGAAAATCCTCGCTCATCAGTTGGATGTCACGCCAGGATATCGCGAACGGCGACGGGCTCTGCATCGTGGATCCGCACGGCGACCTCATCGAGGATGCGCTCGCGCACACGCCGAAGGAGCGCGCCAAAGACATCATCGTGTTTGATCCTTCCGACGGCCAGCGCCCGATGGGACTCAATCTTCTCGAGGCCAAGACACCCGAAGAGAAAGACCGCGCCTCGCTCGACGCGATGGAAATCTTTTTGAAGCTCTTCGGCAACGAGATCTTCGGTCCGCGCATTCAGCACTACTTTCGCAACGGATGCCTTACGCTGATGGACGACGAAGAAGAGGGCGCCACGCTCATCGACGTGCCCCGGCTCTTCGTGGACGAGGAATTCCAGAAGTACAAGGTCAGCAAATGCAGAAATGTGGTCGTCCGAAGCTTCTGGGAGCACGAAATTGCAAAGACCGGACAGCGCGAAAAAGAGGAAATGATCCCGTACTTCAGCTCGAAGTTCGGTCCCTTCATCACGAACACCACGATGCGCAACATCATCGGGCAGCCGAAATCCGCTTTCAACATCCGCGAAGTGATGGACAGCGGCAAGGTGCTTTTGGTGAACCTGAGCAAGGGAAAGATCGGCGATGTGAACGCGCAGCTTCTGGGCCTTATTTTCGTGAACAAGGTGAACATGGCCGCGATGTCCCGCGCCGATGTGCCGCGCGCCCAGCGCCGGCGCTTCTATCTCTACGTCGACGAGTTCCAGAATTTCGTCACCGACGCCTTCGCCACCATTCTCTCCGAGGCCCGCAAGTACGAGCTCGCCCTCATCATGGCGCACCAGTATATCGGGCAGCTGGTGGGCAAGACCGAATCCTACGGTCAGGCCGGCACCAAGATGCGTGATGCGGTGTTCGGTAACGTGGGAACCATCATGAGCTTCAAGATCGGCGCGGAGGACGCCGAATACATGGCGAAAGAAATGGCGCCCGTGGTTTCCGACCAGGACGCTATCGGCATTCCCAACTTCAACTGCTACTGCAAGCTCAACATCAACAATGTCACCTCACGGCCGTTCTCCATGTCCACGATCTACGACGAATCTACGCGCAACGACAAGCTTGCGGCGCTCATCAAGGAATACAGCAGGATGAAGTACGGGCGGAAGAAGGTGTTCGTGGACCAAGAAATCGAGGATCGTATAGGAATAGTTCGTTAAGAGTTTTTCTGCGACCACGAAGCTTGCCCTGAGCCCGTCGAAGGGTGGATCAGGAGATTGAGGATCGCATCGGGATCGTCCGTTAGTTCCCCATTTCCCGCATTCCTTTCTCCGTAGGAAGCCCCATTTCTTTGTAGACACTCTGCATTTTCTCCGCAGAAACGACCTGGGCCTTCTTCAGCGCACGGTTCAGAGCGTCTTTGGCAAGTCCTCCGATTTTTTCGCGGGGGACCGATTCGCTGATCTCAATCGAAATGATCTCCTGTTCGCCGGAGACCACAACGCTCACGCCTTCGGCTTCCGCTTCCACCTGAATTTTCTGAAGTTCCTTCTTCACGCGCTTCGCTTCGCGCTGCAGACGGAACATATCGCGGGCTTGGGAGAGGGAGACCATAGGAAGACATCATGCATCTCAAGTATAATAAGGGCAATAATTATTCGTGATTCGTGACTCGTGACTCGTGATTTGTGATTCGCTCACGTGCGCGTGAATCAGAGCGAATCACGAATCACCGATCACGAGTCACGGCGGTGCCCCCAAGAGTTGTTGCATAAAATGCACTAGGGAGTAGACTAACCCTCCGAGATGTCTCTCGCGGCAACATTCAACGACCTGAGTACGACTACGGCTGGCATTCTGCACTTGTCCGATCAAGAGCCCGTGCACGCGGCGGTCGCCGCCATGCAGAATAATCTCTTCATCGTGGGGCTCGATGCCTTAAGCATCCTTATTGCTACGGTCATCGGGTACGTGGGCGTTTTGGTGATGGCCTACGGCTGTCTCCGCGCGCTTTACGACTTCCTCCTCTTTACAGGGAGCCAGGAACACAAATTGCCGATGGTCCGTATTCATCTCGGGAAGCACTTGGCGCTCGGGTTGGAATTCCTCGTGGGTAAAGACATCGTCGAAAGTATTGTGCATCCCACGTGGGACGATCTTGGGAAGCTGGGCGCCATCATCATCCTGCGTACGGTCGTGACGATTTTCCTTAGCCGCGAGTTGCAGTCCGTGGAGCAGGAAATCAAGGTGGAGGGGAAGGAGCTGGCTTTGGAGAAAAAACGATCGAAGCTTCGGAAATAGGACCAGAAAAAATTAGCAATTAGCAATGAGGAATTAGCAATTAATTGCTCATTGCTAATTCCTAATTTCTAATTTCTCCGTCATACTTTTCGTGTGAAGAAAGCTCTGCTCGTCATCGTCGCAGTCTTGGCATGCGCCCTCCTCTGGTATCGCTTTGCGCTGCGCCCGGCTGATGCCGGCAATACGGACCGCGTCTCCGTGCGGATCGAACCGGGGACGTCCACGCGCGGCATTGCGAACCTTCTTTCCGAAAAAGAGGTTTTGCGGTCGCCGTTTGCATTCCGGCTCTATGCCCGTCTCCACGGCGCCGATAGCTCCCTTCAGGCAGGCACGTTCATTCTGATGCCGGGCATGACGCCGGGAGAGATCATCGAAGCGCTCCAGAGCGGGAAAGCGCAGGAGATCGCCGTGACCATTCCGGAGGGGTTCACCGTTACGGACATCGATGCGTTGCTCACCAAAAAACAGCTGAGTGCGACGGGCGCATTCCTCCGCTGCGTCCAGGAATGTGATCTTACGGAGTTTGGCTTTCTCCCGCCGGGAGAAGGCCTCGCAGAGCGCGGCGGCAGAGTCGAAGGGTATCTTTTTCCCGACACCTATTTTGTCGCAACCGAAAGCTTCTCCGAAGAGGCATTCCTCAAGCGCCTCCTCACCGTCTTCCGGACGAAAGTGATCGACGAGATTGGCGGGGAAATCGGCAATTCGGGACGCACGCTCCATGAGATCGTCACGATGGCATCGCTCATTGAAGAAGAAGCGATCACCGATGCAGAGCGCCCGGTCATTGCCGGCATTCTCTGGAAGCGGTTCGATGACAGCCGCGGACTCGGGGTCGATGCGACCGTGCGCTATATTCTCGCGAAACCCAGCGCGGTGATCACTTCCGGCGATCTGAACGTGGATTCCGCCTATAACACCCGTAAGTTCCGCGGGCTTCCGCCGGGTCCCATCGCAAGTCCCGGCATCAAAAGTATCGAGGCTGCTCTCCGGCCGACCGCATCAGCGTATTGGTATTACCTCCATGACAAACAAGGAAAGATCCACTACGCGGAAAGCAATGAGCAGCACAACTTGAACCGCATCCAGTATTTGGGGAGTGGGCTTCCGAAAGATCTGGAGCATCTTGCGCAATGATCCGGATCACTCAATCCTTGTACGGGCGTTTGGCGCGATAATATTGTCCAAACAATTCTTTTGCTTTTGCAATCGGGATTACTACACCATCAACAAGAAGCCAACAGAGAGTCCAGCCCACTTTTTTGCGCAGTTCTCCTGCGTTGATCGCTCTTATCACGTCCATGACCGCTTCATCGCGAATATCCTGGGGAAGCTCTGAGTCAAATATGGAGGTGCAGGCAGTGCGTAATGATGGGTGTCCCCTATGTATCTCTTTCACGGATTGCTGTTCCAGTTCCGTCATCAGGCGCTCAAAGAAAAAATCCCCGTCTGCGATAATGTCTTCCCGTCGCGTGAGTTCCGGTTCTTCACCTTGTGCATCAGCCGGGAGCGGGGGAACTATTCGGAACGGGTCTTGCGACTGTACGGCCGGTTTGTCTTGCTTTTGCTCGAATTGCGATTGATAGGAACCAAACAACGAGGACAGTTCGCCCCGTTCCGTGAGAGAAAATTCGGTGATGTGCACCGTGATTGCTGTGTTGAAGAGGGTAAGATCACTTCTGTCGAATCCCTTGGCTGCCTTTTCGCGCAGGGAAGCCAAGACTTCCTGGGGGTTGTATGTGGAAGGGGTGTTTTCGACCATAGTGCACCATACTATAAATTATGGTATAATATTTCCAGACCTAAAAACGAGATTTCTCAATTCCCGTTACAATAGCCTCCGCAGTGGCATACCACCACAAACTCAAAATCGGCGTCATGGGTTCGGCTTCCGGTCCGCAGACCGAGGATGCGCATGCGCGCATGAAGGCTAGGAAACTCGGCGAGGAGATCGCGAAGCGCGGCCACATCTTCATCAACGGAGCGTGCCCGGGATTGCCGCATGATGCGCTTCTGGGGGCAAAGGAATCCGGCGGCCTCACACTCGGCGTCTCTCCGGCGTTCTCCGAGTACGAGCACGTGAACGAGTATCTTTCCCCGCACGACAACGACATCATCATCTACACGGGTCAGGGATTCATGGAGCGTGACATCATCAATATCCGCAGCTCCGACGCCGTTGTGATCGTCGGCGGCGGCATCGGCACCCTTAATGAATTCACCATCGCTTACGACGAGGGGCGCCCCATCGGTATCCTCACCAATACCGGCGGCATCAGCAACGACATCCCGCACGTGGTGGAAGAGCTTTGCAAGAGAAAGATTCCGCCGAACATGGTTTTCGACGATGATCCGGCCGCACTTCTGACCAAACTCGAAGTCGCGATCAAAGCGTTCCCACTTCCGATCCATGAAGACGGACGCGTCAAAGATTTACGACAAGGGAAAGGATAATTAGCAATGAGGAAGTAGCAATTAGCAATGATCATCGTTTTCAAGTTGTAGCTTTCTTTTGAGTGTTTTCGTTATGGCTACCAAGAGAGCTGTTAATTCGTGTGCTTCAGTTGCCAGTGGATTCCATACTTCATCTGATCCATAGCCGGATGCCCTGATAACTTTAATCCAGTATTGGGTTTCGGATGCTTCCTTAAGCGCGATATTCATTTTTGAGAGAAAGTCTCGCTTACTCTGCGCATATTTTGCTTCCTCAATATTTGCCCCAATGCTGGTCGCAGATTTGAGCAATTGCTTGCTCAGTACATACTCTCTTTGCTTGATCATTTTTTGACAGACTTGGACTGCATGAATTGAGAATCGCAATGCCTTTTCCGGTAGGGGATTACTTGTAGTCATTCTGATCATTTTACGCAAAAATACAAAAAATACAGGTGTACAAACGTTCACCCAAAACAGGGATAATTGCTCATTCCTAATTCCTAATTCTTCTGCCCTTTTGTTATCCACCGAACCGTCGTTCCCTCAAACGCAAACGTCGACCGCAATCTCCTCTCCAAAAACTTCAATTCAGAAACTTTCACTTTCTTCGGATCTTTCACAAACACCACGAATGTCGGCGGGACGTCGTCGGCCTGGGTGATGTGCTTGGATTTTGCGAGTTCATCCATGGGCTGCCCCCGCACGGTTTCGGTGTACCAGTTATGAAGATCTTTCGTTGGGATCCTACGGACGCGGTTGCGTTGCACCGTCTCGATGAGATCGAAGAGCTTCAGGAGTCCATCCCGGGATTTGGCGGAGCAGAGGATGATCGGTGCGAAGCGGCAGAAGGGGAGCGTGAGCTGCACATCGTTGACTGTGTTTTTCTTCTGCTCGAGTTCCATGCCGTCGCTCTTGTTCACCGCAAGGATCAGCCCTTTGCCCTCTTCAATACACATCTGCGCGATGCGCTTGTCCTGGCGCGTGATGGCCTGGGTACCATCGAGCACGAGCACGACGATGTCCGCATTGCTGATCGCCTGGATCGAGCGGAAATAGGCGAGGGTTTCCAGCCCCGGCGTCTCCTCTTTCTTTTTCTTGATGCCTGCCGTGTCCACAAAAATATAATCGTGGTCGTTGTAGCGGATGGCGGTATCCACGGCGTCTCTAGTCGTTCCCGGAATTTCTGAAACGATCCGGGGAGAAGAGGCGCGCTGCGGGTCCGACATCAGTGCGTTCACGATCGAACTTTTTCCGACGTTCGGTTTTCCCACAACAGCGATGCGC
>MFXS01000036.1:4951-19193 GCA_001788925.1 Candidatus Peribacteria bacterium RIFCSPHIGHO2_01_FULL_55_13 | reverse complement strand
CGTGCTCGGGATCCATGACCACTTTCGGAGGCTTACTGAAATGCAGCTTCTTCAGCTCACTGGTAATCGCATCTTCCAGCATTCCGAAACCCGATCCGTGCGCCGCGCTGACGGGAATCAAGGGATCGCCGATCCCGAGTTCGTAATACTGTGGAAGGATTTCATCCGTCTTTCCCGGATTATCGAGCTTGTTTACGGCGACGATTACCGGGACGTGCTTGCGTTTGCGCGTCCGGAGCACTTTCGCCACCGCGTGGTCCGCACTGGTGATGTCGTCTTTGCCGCTGAGGACAAAAACAATCACATCAGCGTGTTCCACCGCGAGACGCGATTGTGCCTCCACATCATCCTCGAAATCCGTATCCGTTGTCCCTCCCCCCATGCCGCCGGTGTCCACTAAAAGATAATCGACGGTATCGCTTTCCACTTTGCTCGCGACCTGGTCTCGGGTCGTGCCCGGAATATCGCTCACGATCGCCTTTCTCTGCCCGATGATTCTGTTGAAGAGACGGGATTTCCCTGTATTTGGTCTTCCAACAATGGCAACAGTGGGTAAATTCATAGTAGATGCGTAACTGTACCATAAAGAATTCCGCTTCTGCAGGAGAATTGTTATGATCTCTTGCGATGTCCCACCCCTACGATCCCTCCTCCATCGAGGCCAAATGGCAGAAGCGCTGGGAGGATGCCGGCGTGTATAAAACCGATCTGAAGAAGAAGGCAAAGGACCCGTACTACAGTATGGTGATGTTTCCCTACCCGAGCGGCGACAAGCTTCACGTGGGGCACTGGTACAACTTCGCGCCGGCGGACAGCTTCAGCAGATTTCAAAGAATGCATGGCAAGCAGACCTTCTGCCCGATGGGGTTCGATGCCTTTGGCCTTCCCGCGGAAAACTATGCGATCAAGACCGGTGTGCATCCGGATGCATCCACGCGGAAAAACGTCGAGACGATGATCACGCAGCTCAAGCGCATCGGCTGCATGTACGACTGGGAAAAGATGGTAAATACCTCTACGCCCGAGTACTACCGCTGGACGCAGTGGCTCTTCTTGCAGATGCACAAGCATGGTCTGGCGTACCGAAAAGAGGCGAGCGTGAACTGGTGCCCCAGCTGCCAGACGGTATTGGCAAACGAGCAGGCGCAGGACGGCACCTGCGACCGCTGCGGAACGACGGTGGTTCAGAAGCCTCTCACGCAGTGGTTCTGGAACATCAAAAAGTACGCTGAAAAGCTGCTGAAGAACCTCGATGATCTCGACTGGCCGGAGAAGACCAAAACGATGCAGAGAAACTGGATCGGCAGAAGCGAAGGCGCGGAGATAGAATTCGGAATGCAGAATGCGGAATTCGGAATTACAGTCTTCACGACAAGGCCGGATACTTTGTTTGGGGCGACCTATCTCGTCTTAGCGCCCGAACATCCGTTTGTCGAAAAGATCACAACAAAAGAGCAACAGAAGGCTGTAGCGGCGTATCTCGATTCTGTTAAGAAGAAAACAGAGATGCAACGCACGGATCTGACCAAAGAAAAAACCGGCGTACCGACCGGAGCTTATGCAATCAATCCGGCAACACTGGAACAGATTCCCGTGTGGATTGCGGATTACGTTTTGCCGACGTATGGAACAGGTGCCGTGATGGGCGTGCCGGGGCATGATGAACGCGATTTTGATTTCGCAAGTACCTACAAAGAGCTTCGCGGCTCTATTCGATGTGTGATCGCTCCAGACCGCAAAAGCGCCGATTTTTCCGAACATGTCTATCCCGGCGCCGAAGGAACGGATCAGGAGATCTACGAAAAAATCTTAGGTGGCGAACAATGCTGGACGGGTCCGGGTATGCTTGTGAACTCGGACTTCTTGGACGGTCTCACCGTTGCCGATGCGATGAAGAAAATAACAGCGTGGCTCGAAGATGAAGATGCTGGCCGTGAAAAAATCACGTACCGCCTCCGCGACTGGCTCGTGAGCCGCCAGCGCTACTGGGGCGCACCGATTCCGATCGTGTACGATCCCGAAGGCAACCCGCATCCGGTTCTGGAGAAGCATCTGCCGTGGCTGCTTCCCACGGACGTTGAGTTCAAGCCGACCGGGAAATCGCCGCTCTACAATTCGAAAGAATTCCGCGAGCGCACGGAGAAGATCTTTGGCAAAGGATGGGTTCCGGAGTTCGATACGATGGATACCTTTGTGTGTTCAAGCCTTTACTACTTGATGTACTTACAGGCGCCAGAAATTCGGAATTCGGAGTTCGGAATTCGGAATGAAGAAAAAAAGAAAATTCCGCATTCCGCATTCCGCATTCCGAATTTAGTCGATCCGCATATCGAAAAAACCTGGATGCCGGTATCGCTCTATATCGGTGGTCCGGAGCACGCCTGCATGCACCTGATCTACGCACGATTTGTGATGATGGCTCTTCAGGATTTCGGCTTTGTATCGCACGATGAACCGTTCAAAAAATTAGTTCATCAGGGACTGGTGACGCATAAGGGGGCGAAAATGAGCAAGTCCAAAGGCAACGTGGTTTCCCCAGACAGTTTCATCGACCGTCACGGCAGCGACGTGTTTCGCATGTATCTGATGTTCATGGGGCCCTTCACTGACGGCGGTGACTGGAATGACATGGGCATCAAGGGAATCGATCGGTTTGTCGCGCGGTTGTTTCGGTTGTTTGAGGAGAAGGTAGTGCAGAGCGCAAAAAGCAAAAAGCAAAAAGCATTGAGCCCTGCGTTGCTTTCCAAACTGCATCTGACGATCAAAAAAGTCGGAGACGACATTGCCATTTTCCATTTCAACACGGCGATCAGCGCGCTGATGTCCCTGCTCAATGATCTGGAGAAAGAGGAATCGATTGATGTGGAGACGGCACAGACAATCGCCAAACTCCTCGCACCACTCGCGCCGCACCTTGCGGAGGAATTTTGGGAAATGAGCGGTGGAAAAGGATTCATCATCGATCAGCATTGGCCGGCATTCGATCCGAAGCTTTTGAAGAGCGACACGATGACGATTGTGGTGCAGGTGAACGGGAAGCTGCGTGCCAGTCTGGAAGTGGACGCCGAGGCCTCAAAAGAGGAGATTCTGGCTCTGGCCAAGGCTCAGGAAAATGTGAAAAAGTACATTGAAAGTGGCATAAAGAAGGAAATTTATGTCCCCGGAAAACTTGTTAGTTTTGTCATCTAAGCAGGTATAGGGCTTGCCCTGAGCGACGAGAGGAGCGAGGAGTCGAAGGAGCTTGCCCTGAGCCCGTCGAAGGGTGAGTTTTGTTGTGGGGTAGCGATTTTCTGTTGGAAAGGGCTTGATTGGGGGCGGGGATTCTAGAAAAATGAGAGTATGACATTTGAAGCATCGAGTCCTTCGGATGAGAATATAATAGCAAAAAAATCGCTTCTCAGTGCTGCAACACTCGTTCGTGGAAGACACGGCATAATCGATCGAGTTTCCGAAGACGAGCAGTTGGATGGTCTTGGGCTCGATTCTTTAGCGGTGATTGATATGATTGAAGAGACTCAGAAATTGCTCGTAGATTCTAACATTTGTTTTTTGGACACGTCGCGCATTGGCGATGCATTTGAGGAAGCGATGGATAACGATTGGACCCTACAACGCCTTGCCCAGCGCATCATGGAGCAACGCGCAGAAGAAGCGAGCATTCTCGAACTTACGCAGCAGGGTATGCTCCGTCCCAAGCGGATTTGATACACCATCATCATGCACCTGCCACAGCATAAACGTTTCCAGTTTCCTCCGTCGTGCGATGAGAAGATCAGTCGCCTAACCGATCAGCTGACCGATGTCCGGTTGAGTACAGAGAAGGAGCAAAGCGTGCGGATGGTCTTGGAACGCGCATTGCAATTTGTCATGAGTGAGTTGCGTAGCACGATCACATGTTCAAGGTGGTCCGGGAGGAGCCTGCAGGGATCGCCGCGGCATGATGTGCTCACCACGACTTGCGATGTTTACCCTCAGCAGCTTGATCTTATGTTGGAGCGCATTGCTCCTGCACAGCACGAATGCAACAAAACGCGGACTATTCATCAGGACCGGCAGTACGTCCGTTTGGTGCTGCAGGGTAATCTCGCATATGAGATTGTACAACCGGATCGTTTAGCAGGAAGACAGCTTCGTTTTTCCGGTGAGCTCAATCCCAACACTCCGCCTCGGTATTGCGAGAATCCAGTACCAGACAGCACTCTGCAGTACGCTTCGACATCGCATCCCATTCTTCTTGTAACGATTGCTTCCAAACACAGGATTAACGGCCAGTGGCGCAACACTCCTGTAACGCTTCCTATGCCGCAGAAGGATCAGGATAGGATGCGCAGGGAGGTGCTGAATTGCGTGGAAAATGTATGAGTAGTTCACTGCACATTCTCGGGCATCCCGACATCGAGCAAATCGGCGAAGAACGGTCGCCTGATGGAAAGCTGTTTGCGCCTGTTCTCAAGGTACGCGACAACAATACTCGTACACTCGTCACCTTGAGAGAACTCGTGCATCACGAGCTTATGCAGATGATTCGCGAAGATTTTCGGCTTGGGAGATGTAGTGCGGTTTTTTTAGAAGCCGCTTGTCTTCCCCTTAACGAATCAGATGATGATCATTTGTACCATACTGCTGTTCGATTGAATGTGAGTGGCAGGGGAGAGGCATCCGTTGCAGACGAACGACAGAGTAGTAGTTATGATGGAGTATGTCTTCATGTGCATGAAGGATGCTTTACGAGTGCGTATGGCACGGCAAATGGGTTGAGGAGCACAAAATTCGTTCTTGATGCACCAGAATTATTAGGATCATTTCAGGATCATGCTGGTTCGATACGAGATATTCTTGGGGATAGGTGCGATAATGCATTAAGAGCAGAAGGCGGTGATGAACACACAAGGGGGAAGCAAATTGCTACAGCGCTGATTTGTGCATTCAGGAATGGACCAGCTTATCGGATGGAGATAGCAAGGTTACAAGAACGAGTAATGGCTGGACTGCATTCAGTCGATAGGAAAGCCAGGGTTGGTAATGTCAATATTTTCCACGATGTCATTCATGCGGCAGGCGGGTCCGTATCTCCAGAAGCGGCAGGAAGCTTGTTTGTGGAGCAGAAGAGTATGTTTGCTCCATAATCTTCCTGAGA
Source organism: Candidatus Peribacteria bacterium RIFCSPHIGHO2_01_FULL_55_13 (assembly GCA_001788925.1). GTDB lineage: Bacteria > Patescibacteriota > Gracilibacteria > Peribacterales > Peribacteraceae > 2-12-FULL-55-11. The sequence goes on along the minus strand of MFXS01000036.1, from coordinate 14,056 downwards.
TAATTCATCGGCACTCCCTCGAGGCGCAGCCGAGATGCGATTTCCATCAACTGGTGTCTGCAACTTCCGCCGAATTTGCTAATGATTTGACCCCGGTCTTTTTCAAAGAGAGCCTGCGCATTGTTGTAGGGCATTGCAAGAATGACATCGTCGAGGATTTCTTGGGCTTTGGACATCAACTGCATGCTATGCATTTTTTATGCAGCAGCAAGGCATATATTAAAGTTTTCTAAGCGATCAGAACGTTCAAATAGTCCATTGCGAACCGCTTCAGCGGAATACCGAGAGGCTGTGAAATAGGCTTGCCCCCTGGTTTTTGGATCTCATACTCTCCGTGATCTTCTAGGGCAAATTGAATGAACTGATCTACGCGTTCGCGCGGGATCGATCCGTCTGCCTCTGGAACCAAGAGTGCAATGGCCTCATGAAAGAGAGCGACATTTTCCGGTCTGGGATCCTGTTCAATGTGGGGAAGCTCGCCATCCACAAGCATCTCTACGGTGTCTTTATCAAGAGGCATAAAATTATTGAGAATGTAGAAAAATGGAATCCATTCTGGATCATAGCAGATTCTTCCGTCAAGCTGGCATGGTGCAAAATTCCTCTCCATTTCAGCCTCTTGACCGCTACGCCCCCTTTACCGATCTTGCTGCTCTCAAAGCCGCAAGCGCGAAACCGCTGCGGAAGTGTATCCGCGTGAATACGCTCAAGACGAGTGTTGCGGCGGTCCAGGAGCGCGCGCAGGAGCTCGGCTGGACATTGACGCCGGTGCCGTGGTGCACAGAAGGATTTTTCATTGACCGGGAAGATCGTACGGAGGCCATTGGCAAAGAACTGTTGCACCTGCTCGGTCATGTGTATTTGCAGGAAGCATCGTCGATGCTTCCTCCGGTGATGCTTGGCGCGAAGCCCGGCGAAGTGGTACTCGATATGTGCGCGGCTCCCGGAAGTAAGACGACGCAGATCGCCGCGATGATGGAGGGCAGGGGAGTGATTATTGCCAATGAAGTACAGGAGAAGCGGATGTGGACGCTGAATACATCGTGCCAGCGGTCCGGCGTTACCCATGTCATTCTTACCAAAAAAGTCGGGCAGTGGTTCGGCAAACAGATGACGGAGAAGTTTGATCGCGTCCTCTGCGACGCACCGTGCACCGCGCAGGGGACCGTGCGCAAAGACATAGATGCGCTCGATTACTGCGGCCCGGAAAATATCGGGAAGATGGCGCGGTTGCAATTAGAGATCCTCGAAGCGGCTGTGCACGCCGCGAAAGTCGGCGGGACGATCGTGTACTCTACATGCACACTCACACCGGAAGAAAATGAGGGGGTGGTGCTGCAAACTCTGAACAAATTTAGTGAACAACTTGAAGTAATGGACCCCAGACAATGCGGAATTCGGAATTCGGAATGCGGAATAACGAAAGCAATTGAAGACTCGAACATTGTGCAGAAGTACCTCCGAGAAAATTCCGAATTCCGAATTCCTCATTCCGAATTCGTTCGTATTTGGCCGCAAACGGAGGATACCGAAGGATTCTTCTGCGCCGTGCTCCGGAAAAAAGCGTCCACGCGTCCCGTGGAGCGCCTGCCTGCAGTACCCCGTCGCGAGGAGCGTTTCGCGCGCGCAACAGAGGCTGAGATAAAAAAACGGATTGTAGATATGTATGGCACGGATTTCCTGCACGAAGGAGAGTTACTGGTGCACCGCGGGGATCTCGTTCTCCTCACGACGGAAGCTGCTGCAGCGTTGATGATGCCTGTCGTCGATTACAGCATGGGAATTCCGTACGCGAAGGGCCTCAAAGACGGACGCTTCCGGATCACCGATGAACTTGCAGTAGCGCGCGGCATGGAAGCGAAGCAGGGAACACTGGTCGTCGGCGACAGCGATCTCCAGGAACTTCTCGAAGGCCAGAACATCGAATGTCGGGAAGACGCGCAGGGGGATGTGATTGTTCAATGGAAAGGGTTGGCCGTCGGCCGCGGCCTTGCCAAAGAAGGGTTTTTGAAGAACCGGTTGTCGCGGTGGATGGTGCAATTGAAAACGGGGTAACACGCCGGTTATCGCTTGCGGTAGAGACGCACTTATAGTGCGTCTCCTCGGGCCGGAGACGGACCACAGGTCCGTCTCTACGGAGCCACGTTTCCCTACCATCAGGCCGCAATGCCTCTATAATCATCCTCCCATGGACCCCGTCTCCGAAATCAAAGCGCGGCTTCCGATTGAACAGCTCGTGGGGCAATACGTCCAGATGAAACCTAAAGGCAGAAACTTCGTGTCGCTCTGCCCGTTTCATAACGACAAGCATCCGAGCTTCCTCATCTCCCCGGACAAGGGTATTGCTTACTGTTTCGCGTGCAACTCGGGGGGAGACATTTTTTCGTTCTATCAGAAAGTCGAGAACGTGGATTTTCCGCAGGCGATCCGTGAGCTTGCTGAGCGCACGGGCGTGGCGCTTCCCAAGCGCGGAGACGCGCCCATTGTCGACAAGGATGAAAAAGAACAGTTGCGGTCGTGCGTGGAGGCCGCGCAGAAATTCTTCCGTAAGAATCTCGTGTCGTCGGAGCTCGCGACGAAGTATCTGGGAAAACGCGGTGTGCCCGCTGCCCTCATTGAAACCTTCGGCATGGGCTACGCTCCGGATTCGTTCAGCGATACGTATCAATATCTTTTGAAGGAAGGCTTTAGCAGGAAAGAAATCATCGCCGCGGGGCTCGGTATCCAGAAAGAGCTCTCGGAAGAACGTATCTACGACCGGTTCCGTAATCGCCTGATGTTCCCGATCAGCGATATGCAGGGCCGCATTGTCGCCTTCGGCGGACGAACGCTCGGCGAAGACGACGCAAAGTACATCAACTCCTCGGAAGGCCCTATTTACCGCAAGAGCGGTATCCTCTTCGGGCTCCATCTTGCCCGTGAAGCGATCCGCGAGAACAAGCGCGTCGTCATGGTTGAAGGATATTTTGACGTTGTCGCCTGTCATAAGGTCGGCATCACGAATGTCGTCGCCGTGAGCGGTACGGCGCTTACCGAAGAACATGCGAGGATCCTGAAGCGCGGCGCCGACGCCGTCGTTTTGTGCCTAGATGCGGACCGGGCCGGACAGGAGGCGGCCGAACGCGCGTTTCACATCCTGAGCAAAGAAGGGATTTTAGTCCTTGCGGCCGAGATCACCGCGAAAGATCCGGATGAAGCCGCGCAGGCGGACGCCGAGGACCTGAAAAAGCGCATTACCGACGGCGCGAAGCCGTACCTCGATCTCGTGCTCGGGCAGATGCGGTCACAGAATCTTTCCCGGCCTGAGGACCGCAGGAATGCGCTGCAGCGCGTGCTTAAATTGCTTTCCGCTCTACCCACCGCCGTGGAGCGCCAGCAGTACATGGCGCCCTTTGCCGCGCTCTTCGGCACTACGGAGACGGCGCTCAAGGAAGATCTCGGGAGGGTTGTCGTTACGGCTTCGCAAAACTCTATCTCCGGAACAGCGGCATCCGTAGGGGCACGGCATGCCGTGCCCCTACCCTCTTCGGGAAAGTCTTTCTCTCCTTCTCCTTTTTCTCCCGCGGAAATTTCACTCGGACTCTTCGTGCTCTATCCGCGTCTCCGTAATCTCCTTCCCGAACTCATCGCGCCCGAAGATCCTTTCGGCGCCGCATTATATGAGGCATTGAAAAATTCCGATCAAGGAACCTCGGATGCCGTAGGGGCATTGCGTGGTTCGAAAAGCTCACCACAGGCTACGATGCCCCTACTCGCACCGGAACATCAGGAGAGGCTGTCCGTTCTCCTGCTCTTCTGCGAACAGCACGGCTTCCACGAGTGGTCCGAAAATCTGGCAGCGGGGGAGATCCGGCGCAATTGCCAGCAGGCCAACCGTACGACGATCCTCGTAAAACAGCGCGACGTCATGGCAAAACTCGCTGTGGCGCGCAAAGAGGGGAAAACGGTGGAAGAAGCTCAGCTTTCGACGCAATATCAGCAGATCCTGAAGTTATCCAAAATGGCAGGATGAAAAAGGAAACCAAGGAATCAGACGATTCAAAAGATTCAAGGGATTCAAAAGATTCACAGGATCGGCTCTTTTGAATCCTTTGAATCACTTGAATCCTTGTAGGAATACCTTTTCCTTACATATAAACCTCTGTACTCTATGCAAGCGAATTTCTCGCAGGTTTCCCCTGTTTGTCTCGTTATGGCATCACACCCCCGAAAATTCATCGCCCAGCCGACGGATGACGACTTGAAGAAGTTCCCGGATTCGGTGCGGCATCTCATCAAGAAAGGCCGCGAACAGCGCTACGTGACCCACCAGGAAATCATGTCGGTGGTTCCGAATGCCGAAGAAAATGTTGAGCTGCTCGACGAGATCTACACACTTCTCACAGATCTCGGCATCCAGGTCATCGACGTCCAGGATGCGCTTATCTGGGAGAAGAAGGGAAAGATGGAGGAGCCCACACAGGATCTGGCGGAGATCGTGAGCGCCGGTGACGAGGCGGCGGAAGAGGAAACCGAAGAAGAGGCGGAAGCAGAAGCCGACGAGGAAGAATCCGTTGCGGGCAAAGTAGAGGACGAAGACGACGACATGCTCCAGATGGTCGCGACGGCCGGTATTGCGATGGACGAGAAAGAGGAAACCGTGGAAGAGAAGCAGAAGCGCAAGCGCGAACGCGAAGTGGATCTGCTTGAAATCAGCAACGACTCGGTGCGCATGTATCTCTCCGAGATCGGCCGCGTACCTTTGATAGACGGCCGCAAGGAAGTAGAGCTTGCCCGCCGCATCCGCAAGGGCGACGCCTCCGCCAAGCAGCAGCTTGCCGAGGCAAACCTCCGTCTCGTCGTCTCCATCGCCAAGAAGTATATCGGCCGCGGGCTTTCCTTCCTCGATCTCATCCAGGAAGGCAATATCGGTCTCTTCCGCGCCGTCGAAAAGTTCGATCCAGAGCGGGGATTCAAGTTCTCCACGTACGCAACCTGGTGGATTCGCCAGGCCATCACGCGCGCGATTGCCGACCAGGCCCGCACCATCCGCATCCCCGTGCACATGGTGGAAACCATTAACAAGCTCACGCACACGCAGCGCCGTCTTGTTCAGGAGCTTGGCCGCGAGCCCACGGTGGAAGAGCTCTCCGTGGAAATGGCCATGGACATCAAGAAGGTCCGCCATATCCAGAAAATCAGTCAGGACATCATTTCCCTCGAATCTCCGGTCGGTTCTGAAGAAGACAGCAAGCTGGGAGACTTCATCGAGGACGAAGAGGCGGTGAACCCGTTCGAAGCCACCAACCGGCAGCTGCGAAAAGAAAATGTCCACGCGATGCTCGAATTCCTCACACCCCGCGAGCGCAAGATCATCGAAATGCGCTTCGGGCTCCGTGATGGCATCGGCCACACGCTCGAGGAAGTCGGCAAGGAATTCGGTGTCACGCGCGAACGCATCCGCCAGATCGAAGCGAAAGTCCTCCAGAAAATGCGCGACCACCCCCGTAGCCTTTCCATCCGTGAACAGGGTGGAGCAGGCAAGCGCGTGGGATTCAGCCCGGCGGATTCCTTTCTCAAAGGAACGCTCTGTCCGCAGTGCCGCAAGGGAACGCTTGTCGATCTCATCCGCGAAGGAAAGCCGTATCGGAAGTGTGATAGATGTGCGTATGAGTTGGCGAAGTTTTGATTCGTGAAAGGAAAACCTACGGTTTTCCTCTCACGGGCTCTCCTTTCCCTATGCGGTTGCCTCCAGTCGGGCAAAGCCCGACTTCGGCATTATTTATAACCGCAAAGCGCGGATTTCGATGTTGCCGTACTTTCGTTGTCGCTTGCGTATCTGATTACCCCTCTCCCTGCAGGGAGAGGGTTGGGTGAGGGGGTCCACAAAAAAACCACTGGTCCGCTCATCGGAACAGTGGTTTCATCAAGTTCAGAAAATTACATCCCTCCTCCTGCCGGCTTCTTGCAGCACTTGCAGAGGTTCAGAAGCTTCGCCACAGCCGCGACTCCGACGAGGAGATAGACGATGGATTCCACGGCAGGCCATGTGCCGAGAGCCAGATGGACGACGTTGAGGTCGCGTCCGAGGAAACCGCCCAGCCCGACCAGTCCCCAGTTGAGGGCACCGATCATGACGAGAACGTATCCGACCTTACAGACGGTACAGCCTGATCCGCAGGCACCAGAGGAGCAGCAGCCCATAAAAGAAGAGAGAAGAATGGAAATAAAAAACCGTCAGGATTTTAACAAGTTTTGCCTGAGGCAAGCCTAAGTCGTGTTGAGAAGAACAAATTTTGTGTTCGGATACGCCACACATATTTTCGTGTAAAATCCCCATTATGTCCTTCTCCGACGCCTACGACCGCCTCAATCCCGACCAGAAACGCGCGGTGGATACGATCGAAGGACCGGTGATGTGCATCGCGGGTCCCGGCACGGGAAAGACGCAGGTGCTTGCCGTGCGCGTCGCCAATATTCTTAAAAAGACGCAGGCGCGGCCGAGCAATATCCTCTGTCTCACATTTTCTACCTCGGGTGCTACCGCCATGCGCGAGCGTCTGCGGGAACTGATTGGTTCGCATGCGTATGGTGTGACGGTCGATACCGTTCATGGATTCTGCGACTCGATCATCAAGCGCAATGCGACGGCGTTTTCGGAATGGGATGCCGCAAAGCATCTTTCGGATCTCAAGAAATACCAGGCAATGCAGGAAATCATCGATCAGGTTAGTGATCGCAGTGCCCTCATCAATCCCAAAAACCCCTATGATCGTATCCCGGCCATTTTGAGCCGTATCAGCGAGTGCAAGAGGGAAGGAAAGACGCTCGAGGATTTGAAGCGCGTCGCTGCCGAGTACCAGGCGCAGATGGAAACAAAGAGCAAGCCGACAACGAAGCAGCATGAGAAAAACCTTTTGCAGGCCCAGAAATTCCGCGCCTTCACTGATCTTTTCGCTCGCTATGAGGCTTATCTGACAGAGCACGGGATGTACGACTACGACGATATGATCCTCGTGGTTCTGAAGGCGCTGAGCGAAGAAGACTGGCTTCTCTCGAATCTCCAGGAGCGCTATCAGTACATTCTGGTCGACGAGGCACAGGATCTCAACGGCGCGCAATGGAAGGTCATCGAGCGGCTTACGACATCGGAGGGAAACCCCAATGACCCCAACTTCTTCCTCGTCGGTGATGACGACCAGGCCATCTACCGCTTTCAGGGCGCGAATCTGGCACAGCTTCTGCAGTTCAATACACGCTTCCCCAAGGCCGAAATTGTCGTCCTGAAGACCAGTTATCGTTCGACGCAGACGATTCTCGATGCCGCCGGGAGGCTGATTGCGCATAACGAAGAGCGTCTCACCGGCAAAATCCCCGGTCTTCATAAAGACCTCAAAGCCCAGACAAAAGAAAAGGGAAGTGAACCCGTGCTTCTGCGTGCCGCATCGGACGCGGCAGAGCCCTGGCTCATCGCCGATCTCATCGAAGAACGCCTGAAAAATAAGATTCCGGCAGGGGAGATCGCGGTTCTGACGCAGACCAACGCCGAGTTACGGCCGATCTACGACGTCCTTCGCGCACGCGGTATACCTGTGATCCTTCATGGCAAAGCCGATCTCCTGAGTCATTCTCTCGTCCTCCAGGTCATCATGATGCTGCGTGCCGCGGAGAGTAGCAACGATGTGCTTCTTCTCCATGCGATGGCATGCGAAACGTTCGGCTGTAGCGTTGCGGATCTTTCCCGCATCTCCCAGGCGGCCCGTGATCAAAAGCAGCCCGTCTCAGACATTCTTCTGGAACTTGAAACTTCGTCTCTCGCTGTAAGCGACCGCGACGCTCTCCTTGCCGCGCGCGACACGCTCCTCGATCTGCGGCTGCGCCAGGAATCGCGGACGCTGCTTCTCACGGTGGAAGTAGCTCTCCGGAAAAGCGGGATCGCCAGCAGCGCTTCGAAGCTCGATCCCATCGACCTCGCGGTCGTTGAAGCATTCTTCAACTACGTGAAAGCCCGCTCACTCGAGTCTCCGGATCTCTCGCTGCATCAATTCCTCGAAGAACTCCAATTCTTCCGCGACGAGGACTTCAGCCAGGTCCGTCTTACGTATCAGATCCCGCATCTTGTCGCCGAAGGCGTCGCTCTCCTCACAGCCCATCAGAGCAAAGGCCTGGAGTTCCAAACGGTCGTTCTCTCAAGCTTCCGCGACGGCCACTGGGACGAGCGTAGGAATCCTTCGGGTCTCAGCGTTCCAGAAGATCTGCTCTTTGGATGGGAAACAGAGCAGAAGCGTTTCGAAAAGCATCAGGATGAGCGAAGAGTCGCCTATGTCGCGATGAGTAGGGCTAAACGCGAATTGATCATGATCTGTCCGAAGGAGTTTTCCGTCGGAGAACGTATCCGTTCGGTCGCGCCTTCGGCATTCTTCGCGCAGGCCGGACCGCTTCCGGAAGAGGATCGGAATCTGAAGAATGCAGAGCAATCATCCCTTCTCATTCTCGCCCCGAAGATTGATACTGATGCCGAGCTTACCGCGTATCTCCGTGAGCGTCTGGAGACGTTCGCGCTTTCGCCGACGTCGCTTACCAGGTTCCTGATGGATCCGCAGGAATTTCTCCGGATTGATCTGCTCGCGCAGCCCGAAGAACTTTCTGAAAGCGATCTGCGCACGCTTGGCTACGGCTCTGCCACCCACTGGGCGCTGCGACAATGGGCGTATGCCGTGGGAAAACGTCAGCCGTTCTCTGAGAAGGATTTTCTTGATGCGTTTTCCGCCTACCTTCAGGATCACACGATCCTCACACAGCTGCAAAAGCGTGATCTCCTCGCGCAGGCAAACGATGCGTTGCCGAAGTATTACACGCAGCGGCTTCAGGGGACTCTGCCGTTCTTCGACGGCATCGAGCGTGACTATCGCGCACGCATGAGTTCTGGAAAAAAGAATGAGGGCATCCCGCTCAAGGGAAAGATCGACCGCATCGACCGCCTGAGCGCTACCTCCTCAAATGTGATTGTCATCGATTACAAGACGGGAAGGCCGAAGTCGCTTGGTGAAATTCGCGGTGGCCTTGAGGAAGGAGAAGTTTCGAAGACGAGCGAAGGAAGCATTTTCAGACAGATGGCGTTCTATG